>JAEULB010000193.1 GCA_016792585.1 Rhodospirillaceae bacterium | reverse complement strand
GGTTGTCCCAGACATAGTTGATGGCTGCGTCCGGCACGGCTTGCCCCCGAAGGGTGCGCGCCAGGCTCAACGCTAGCCGGGTCCCCAGACCCAGAGTCTCGGGCGGTACGTCGAAGCTCAGATAGATCCGCGCCGCATAGTCGTCGCCCGACTTCGTCGTCATGTCGGCCTTTTCGATCGGCGCATCGACGCGCCAGCGCCAGCAGAGCACGGGGGTCCTGGCGAGATCGATGTCGATCGGGCGGGCAAAGAGCGCCATGCTGCGGACAGCATGCGCCTCCACTGCCGCGACGCCTTCCCACATGCGCAGGCGGTAGCGCGTCGGCGCGACATCCTTGTCGATCCGCTCGACCCGCCACGGCGCCGGTATGTCCGATCCATCGGGCTCGAACCTGCCGACCCAGACCGGGTCGGCATACGCAAGCGACGGAACGATCAGAAGCGCCAGCCACCTCATCGCGATCCCTTAGAAGGTCTATCGGCGGAGGTGGCAGGCGACCCAGTGCCCGTCGCTGCTCTGCTCGAGCTCGGGCACTTCCTGGCTGCATCGCGCCTCGGCGATGGGGCAGCGGGTATGGAAGCGACAGCCCGTGGGCGGGCGGATCGGGTTCGGCACGTCGCCCTGCAGCACGATGCGCTTGCGCTTGACCAGGGGGTCGGGGATCGGCACGGCGGAGAGCAGCGCCTCCGTATAGGGATGTCGCGGGTTGTCGTAGAGCTCGCGCGACGGCGCGATCTCTACGACCCGGCCCAGATACATCACCGCGACCCGGTCCGAGATGTGCTCGACCACCGAGAGGTCGTGGGCGATGAACAGGTATGTCAGGCCGAACTTCTCCTGCAGGTCCTCCAGCAGGTTGATCACCTGGGCCTGGATCGAGACGTCGAGCGCCGAGACCGGCTCGTCGCAGATGATCAGCTTCGGCTCCACCGCGAGCGCGCGGGCGATGCCGATGCGCTGTCGCTGGCCGCCCGAGAACTCGTGCGGGAAACGGTGTCGATGATCCGGCTGCAGGCCCACGGTCTCGAGCAGCTGCACCACGCGATCGTCGAGCTCGGCGCGGGTCCTGGACAGGCCGTGGATGATCAGCGCCTCGCCGATGATCCCGCCGACGGTGTGGCGCGGGTTGAGCGAGGCGAAGGGGTCCTGGAAGATGATCTGCATGTCGCGGCGAAGCCCGCGCAACGCGTCGGCGTCGAGCTTGGTCACGTCCCGGCCCTGGAACCAGACCTCGCCCGAGCTCGGCTCGATCAGGCGGAGGATGCAGCGGCCGGTCGTCGACTTGCCGCAGCCGGATTCTCCGACGAGGCCGAGGGTCTCGCCGGCGGCAATGTCGAAGCTGACGCCGTCGACCGCGTGAATGCGATGCACCTCGCGCGCGAAGATGCCGCCCTTGATGGCGAAGTGCTTGGTGAGGCCCCGGGCTGAAAGTAGGGGGGCTGTCTGTGTGTTCATCTGGGCGGTCACAGGATGCAGGCCACCTTGTGGTTGGGCGCCACCTGGCGAAGCGGGGGCTCGCTGTCGCGGCAGGGGTCGGTCGCGAAACGGCAGCGGTTGGCGAAGCGGCAGCCTGCCGGCGGATTGAGCAGGCTCGGTACCGTGCCCGGGATCTGCTCGAGGCGCGCATGACCGCGCGTCCTGGCGTCCACGCGGGGGATCGAGCGGATCAGGCCCTGGGTATAGGGATGGCGCGGATTGCCGAACAGCTCCTCGACCGGCGCTTCCTCGACCACCTTGCCGGCATACATGACGACGACGCGCTGGGCGTTCTCGGCGACCACGCCCATGGCGTGGGTGATCAGCATGATCGCCATGCCGAACTTCGCCTTCATGTCTCCCAGCAGCTCCAGGATCTGCGCCTGGATCGTGACGTCGAGGGCGGTGGTCGGCTCGTCGGCGATCAGCAGCTGCGGCTTGCAGGCGAGCGCGATCGCGATCACGACGCGCTGGCGCATGCCGCCGGAGAACTGGTGCGGGTAATCGTGAACCCGGCGCTCGGCATTCGGGATCTGCACCAGCTTCAGCATCTCGACCGCGCCGTCGATCGACTCCTTGCGCGAGAGGCCGTGATGAGTGCGGAGCGACTCCGCGATCTGGTCGCCGACGGTGTAGACCGGGTTGAGCGAGGTCATCGGCTCCTGGAACACCATCGCGATCTCGCGGGCACGGATCTTGTCCATGTCCGCCGCCGGCAGCGGGATCAGGTCGCGACCGCGCCAGACAATCTGGCCGGCCTCGAAGCGGCCGGGCGGCATGTCGATCAGCTTCAGCACGCTGCGGGCGGTCACCGTCTTGCCGCAGCCGGACTCGCCGACCACGGCCAGCGTCTCGCCGCGCGCGATCGTCATGCTCACCCCGTCGACGGCGCGCACCATGCCGTCATCGGTCTTGAACCAGGTTTTGAGATCCTTGATCTCGAGCAGGGCCTCGGTCATTGGGCTAGAGGACTCTCCGCGGGTCCAGCGCATCGCGCAGCCCGTCGCCGATGAAGTTGATAGACAGCACGGTCAGGAAGATCGCCGCGCCGGGGAACAGTGCCCAGTGCGGGGCGATATCGAGATAGTCCTTGGCGTCGAAGAGAACGCGGCCCCAGGTCGGCACGTCAGGCGGAAAGCCGAGGCCGAGGAACGACAGCGTCGACTCGGCGATGATCGCGGCGGCGACGTCGATCGTGCCGGCGACGATCACCGGGCCCATCGCGTTCGGCAGGATGTGGCGGATGACGAGACGGATGCGGGACGCGCCGAGTGCGCGCGCGGCTTCCACGAACTCCTTCTCGCGGAGCGACAGGAACTGGGCGCGCACCAGGCGCGCGACCGGCATCCACCGCAGTCCTCCGATCACCAGCACGATCAGCACGAAGACACCCATCTCGAGGCCGAGCAGGTTCTTCAGCGTGTCGCGGAACAGGTAGATCACCAGCAGCAGCAGCGGCAGCTGCGGCAGCGACAGGAACAGGTCGGTGATCCACATCAGCACGGCGTCGACCCGGCCGCTCGCCATGCCGGCGATCGCGCCGATCATCACGCCGAAGGTCACGGCGACGAACATCGCGGCCAGCCCCACCGCGATCGAGATCCGTCCGCCATAGATCAGCCTGGCGAGCAGGTCCTGTCCCAGGTCGTCGGTGCCGAACGGGTGCCCTAGCGAAGGGCCGCGCAGCTTGGCGCCGAAGTCGATGTCGTTGATCGGCACCTTCCAGAGCAGCGGCCCGAGGCCGACCGCGGCGATCAGCAGCGCCAGCACGATCAGGCTGACGACCGCAAGCCGGTGCTTGCGGAAGCGTCGCCAGGCTTCGCCCGCCAGCGAGACCGGCCGGCTGGGCCGGTCCGTCGCGGCGGCGCCCGTCGCCTGGTCAGCGGAAAGTGATGCGGGGATCGAGCCAGCCATAAAGGATATCCGCGATCAGGTTGAAGAGGACGACGAGGCACGCGAAGACGAAGGTGACGCCCATCACCACCGGCGTGTCGTTGGCGAGGATCGACGAGATCAGCAGCGAGCCGATGCCGGGGATGCGGAAGATCTGCTCGGTGACGATGGCGCCGCCGAAGACGACCGGCATCTGGAGCGCGACAAGCGTCACCACCGGAATCAGCGCGTTGCGCACGACATGCCGGGTGACGACCTTGGGCTCGCCGATGCCCTTGGAGCGGGCCGTGGTGACGTAGTCGAGCTTGATCACGTCGAGCACCGAGGAGCGCACGTAGCGAACCAGCGACGCGCCCTGGAACAGGCCCAGCACCGTCACCGGCATGATCGACTGGCGGATGTGCTCCCACCACCACTGCCAGCCGCTGGCGCGGATGTCGGTGCGGTAGACGAAGGGCAACCAGTCGAGTTGGATGCTGAAGACCAGGATCAGCAGCAGGCCGGTGAAGAAAGTCGGCAGCGAGAACCCGACGAAGGCCAGCGTGTTGGCGATCTGGTCGAACAGGGAGTAGGGCCGGGTCGCGGCCAGCACGCCGACCGGAATGGCGACGACGATCGCCAGGATCTGCGCCGCGCCGATCACCGCCACGGTGGTCGGCAGGCGCTGCATGATCAGCGTGTCGACGTCCATGCGGCTGGTGAAGGAAAAGCCCCAGTCACCCTGGAGCATGGCGTTCAGCCAGCGGACATAGCGGATCCAGACCGGGTCATCGAGGCCGAACTTGGCCCGGAGCGCGAGACGGATCTCGGCCGGTACGTTCGGGTTGGTCACCAGCTCGCCGAACGGATCGCCCGGGGCCAGAGCCAGCACGGTGAACAGCACGAGGCTGATCCCGAGCAGGCTCGGGATCGCAATCAGAATGCGACGGAAAAGATAATCGCGGGACAAGGATGTCCTCCGGACAGATGAGCCGGCCTCCGGACGCGACTCTCGATCGCGCCCGGAGGTTGGTTCACGTCAGGTGGTGCCCCTTAGGCGTCCTTGTACCAGTTGTGCAGCTCAAAGAAGTCGCTGTCCCAGCCGCTGGCCGAGGCGTGCAGCTTGAGGCTGCCGGCGCGGACCTGCGGGCGGTAGACGATCGGGATCACCGCCCGGTCCTTGACCGGGAGGTCGTTCAGCTGGATGTACATCGCCGCGCGCTTGACCGGGTTGAGCTCGGTCTCGGCCTCGGCGTAGATGTCGTCGTATTCCTTGTTGCGCCACCGCGTGATGTTGCGGCTCTGCCAGCGATTGGCCTTCGCGCAGACCTCCGAGGACAGGAACGACTGCATCCACACGCCTGGATCCGGCTGCGACGGGCCGGTCGTGTACATCTGCAGGTCCGCGTAGAAGTGCGGATAGGTGTCCGGGTTCGCCTCGTCCGAGGAGAAGTAGACGGACGCGACCACCGACTTGATCTCGATGTCGATGCCGGCCTTCTGGCAGGCCTGCTTGACGATGGCCTGGGTCTTCTGGCGCGGCTGGTTGATCGAGGTCTGATAGAGGTACTTGAGCTTCTTGCCGTCCTTCTGACGGATGCCGTCCGGGCCGGGCTTCCATCCCGCCGCATCGAGAAGGGCGATCGCCTTGTCGATGTTGAACTCCTTGACGGTGTTCTTCGAGGCGAAGCGCGCCGGATTGTTGAGGTAGTTGCTGGTGGCGATGCCGGTACGGCCGTAGATGTGCTTCTCGATCGAATCGCGATCGACCAGAAGCGCCAGCGCATCTCGCACCGCCTTGTCGCTCAAGCTCGGGTGCTTGGTCTTGATGCTGGAACGCTCGCCGTCGACCTCGGTGTACGGATCGGTAGAGTTGAGCTGGATGTGCTCGACGCTGCCGCCCGGATAGATCCGGACCTTGCCCTTGCCGCCGGCTTCGAGGCGCACCAGCACTTCATCTTCGACCTGCATGTTCCAGGCCCAGTCGTACTCGCCGGTCTGCAGGACCGCGCGCGCCGCGGAGACCGCATCGCCGCCGCCCTTCATCTCGATCGAGTCGAAATGCGGCCGGTTGGCCATGTGGTAGTCCATGTTGATCTCGCCGGCGACGAGGTCGCCCGGCTTGAAGTCCTTGAATTTGTACGGGCCGGTGCCGACCGGCTTCAGGTTGGTCGGGGCCTCGCGCGACTTGGCGCCGCTGAAGTTCTCGAACAGGTGCTTCGGGATGATCATGCCGTTGACGCCGACGAACGGATCGGCCCAGAACGGCTTCGGGTTGACGAATGTGATCTTGACGGTGTGCGTGTCGACCTTCTCGACCTTCATGTCCTTGTAGCTGCCGGCGGTGATCGCCGCGGTCGCCGGGTCGGTGACGTACTGGTAGTTGAAGACGACGTCATCGGCGGTGAACGGCTTGCCGTCGTGCCACTTCACGTTCTGCTTCAGCTTCCAGGTGACGCTCTTGCCGTCGGCGGAGAGGCCGCCATTCTCGCGGGTCGGGACCTCGGCGGCGAGAATCGGCACAAGGTTGCCGTCCGCGTCCCAGGAGCCGAGCGGTTCGTAGAAGATGCGGCAGCCATCCTGGTCCTTGGTGCCGGTGGCGAAGTGCGGGTTGAGCAGGGTCGCGCCCTGCCACCACAGCACCTTGAGCGCGCCGCCGCCGCCACGCTTGGTCGGCTTGTAGTCGCCGACGGTCTGGGCCATCGCGACGCCGCTCAAGGCCAGCAGCTGCGTCGCCATCGGCGCGGTCAGGCCGACCGCCACCATGCGCCGCACGAAGCTGCGACGGCTGAGCTTGCCGTCCACTACTCGGTCGATGAGACCCTGAAGTTCCTTTTCCTGCATCGAAGCCTCCACTGTTGGTTTGCCAGTGCCCCTGTTCGTGGGCGTCGCTTATTTCGTTGGACGAACCGCTAGCAGACCAAAGTCCCTGCGCTTCCGTCAATGCGCCTGTGGCGGCAATCCGCCCGAAAGCGCCTGTCGCGGCCGGTTTAGGGGCGGTTTGGCGCCGAAAAAGGCTGGTTTTGCCCAATGACGAAGCGCTCCGGGAGGCCGTGGCGGCCCCGGGGGCTACGCCGACCTGGCCGGCGGGGCCAGGCGTCGCGGCTATGCGTCGGCCGCTTTTTCCTTGAGCCGTGCCAGCCGCTCGCGGTGCATCAGGTAGAGGCCGCTCGCCACCAGGACGACGATGCCGGCGAGCGCCAGCGGGTTGGGCACTTCGCCCCACAGCACGTAGCCGAGGATGATCGCCCACAGGATCGCCGTGTAGCGGAACGGCGAGACGATCGAGGTCTCGGCCACCCGCATGGCGACGATGATGAAGTGGTACCCCCCGATCAGGAAGACCGAGGCGCCAGCGAGCAGCAGCAGGTCGCTGACGGCAACCGGCGTCCATCCGGTCGCCGCGACCGAGATGCCGGCGACGGTCGCGACCGCGACGGCGGTCGCGAAAGTCACGAGGATGCTCGGGATCTCCAGGGCGATCCGGCGGGTCATCACGTCCCGGACGGCGCCGAGCACGGTCGCCGCGACCGCCACGACCGAGAACCAGGTGAAGGCGTCGCTGGAAGGTTGCACGATCATCATCACGCCGATCAGGCCGACGATGATGGCGCTCCAGCGTCGCCAGGCGACCTTTTCGCCCAGGAAGAAGATCGCCAGCACCGTCACCATCAGCGGGCTCGACAGGTTGATCGCCGAGATGTTCGGCAGCGGCAGATGGAAGAGCGCCCACAGGTAGGTGAAGGTCGAGAGCGCGTCGAGGACCGATCGCCATCCGACCCGGACCATGCCGCGATGGCGGATGAAGCGAAGCACCCAGGGCTGTCCGATCGAAAGCCAGGCCAGCAGGAGCAGGCTGGCGAAGATGCCGCGGATGAACACGATCTGATCCATCGGCAGCCGTTCGCTGGCGAGCTTCACCATCGCATCGTTGACGATGAAGGTCACCATGCTGAGGCACATGGCGATGATGCCGCGGCGCGTGTCCGTCAGCGGTGCGCTCATTGCCGGCCGGTCTCTCGATGCATGGGCGCGAGGTAGGGGACCGGCTGGCCGGGGTCAACCGAAACCGGCGACGCGCGGCGGAATGCTTAGGTCAGGCACTCCACGCGCACGGTGAAGCGCTTGGCGCGATCGGCGACCTCGGCCGGACTTATCGCGCGTGGCGCACCGCCGGTGGTCGCTGCCGCGACGCCGTTCTTCCTGAGGAAAGCGGCGGCGACGTCGCCCTTGATCGCGAAGTTGAGGTTCTGCGCGGCTCCGCCGGCCGTCTGCCCGGCTGCCTGCGTGCCGATCGAGGCGGTGGTGACGCCGACGACGCGGTCGTTCAGGTCCAGCAGCGGGCCGCCGGTGTTGCCGGGCTGCGGCGCCGTCGAGGTCTGCACGAAGCGCGTGTCGTTGCCGAGCCCGGCGACGGCGGTGACGTTCCCGGCCATCAAGTTGCCCGAACCGGCGAGCGTCCCCGCCAGGGGATAGCCGAAGGCGACGATGGCGTCGCCTTGCCGGAGATCGCCGACCGCCCTGAAAGGCGCGACAGCGTCGGCGCGAAGCTCGACCTTAAGCAGTGCCAGGTCCTCCTCGCCCGACTGTGCGACCAGCTTCGCCGGGGTGACGCTTTCGTCGATCCGTCGGATGCGGATCTCCTTGCAGCCTCGGATGACGTGGTCGTTGGTGACGATGTGGCTGTCGGCGGCGACGATGAAGCCGGTGCCGGTCCCGGTCATGCGCGCCGCGACCGCCTTTGCCTCGACGCGCGAAGCGCCCCAGGCGCGCGCGAGCTGATCGCCTTCGCGCCGCTGGTCGGCCGAGATCTGCTGGGCGAGCTCGCGCCTCAAGTCGGATGCCTGGGGATTGCGGGCACGGACTGCAAGCGAGACCCGGACATAGGCCTGGAGCAGGTCCTTCGGCACGCCGGAGCCGGTGAGGTACGCATTGCCGAGGTCGCGACGTGCGAGCGCGTCGCCCTGGTCCGCCGCAGCCTTGAGCCAGGTGACGCCTTCGCGCGGATCGGCCCTGGGCCCGGTATCCTTCAGCAGCATCTGGCCATAGAGGCGCTGGGCGCGGGCCTCTCCCGCCTGGGCGCCCTTCCTGGCCTCGCTCAACGCCGTTGCATTGTCACCGCGCGCCCGCGCCTGGAGAGCAGCGTCCTGCCGATAGCAAAGTGGCGCAACCGCTGCGGGTCAACCTCTAGGCGCGGCACTCGATACGGACGGTGAAGCGCTTGGCACGAGCGCCGACATCGGCCGCCTTCATCGCTCGCGACGAGCCGCCCGTGTCAGCGACTGCGACGCCGTGCTTGTCGAGGAAGACTGCCGCGACCCCGCCCTTGACCGCGAAGTTGACGTTCTGCAACGAGGGGATCGACGAGGTCGTGACGCCGACGACGCGACCATTCATGTCGAGCAGCGGCCCCCCGCTGTTTCCAGGCTGGATCGGCGTCGAGGTCTGCAGGAAACGCTCGTCGTTCCTCGTGCCGACAAGTGCCGTGACGTTGCCGACCGTGAGGTTGCCGGACGATGCGAGGAGACCCGACATCGGAAAGCCGAAGGCGACGACGGCATCCCCGGGACGAAGCTCCCTTGAGCGGAACGGCGCGACGACCGCGGGCTTGTACTCGACCTTGAGGAGCGCCAGGTCGTCTTGACGCGATGCAGCCACCAGCTTCGCCGGCGCGAGGTTCTCGTCGAGGCCGCGGACACGCAGCTGTTGGCAGCCTCGGACGACGTGCTCGTTGGTCACGACATGGCCTTGGCCGCTGACGACAAAGCCGGTGCCGGTACCTTTCAGCCTGGTCTCCGCCGATGCCGACGCGGAGGGAGCCGGTTTCCAGGCGCGGACTTGGCGGTCGCCTTCCTTTTTCTGCTCGGGAGTCAGGTCCTTGGCGATCTCCTTCTTGATCGCCGCCGCCTTCGGCTCCTTCGCCTTCGCCGCGAGGGAGATCCAGACATATGCCTGCAGCAGGTCCTTCTCAACGCCGACGCCACGTCGGTAGTAGCCGGCGAGAACTGACTGCGCGGAGGGATCTCCCTGCTCCGCCGCCTTCCGCAGCCAGCGGGCCGACTCCGCCTCGTCCTTGGCGACGCCGAGGCCGGTGCGGTACAGCATCGCCGCCATGAACTGGGCGATGACATCGCCCTTTTGGGCCGCCTGGAGGAACCAGCGCGATGCCTCGGCCGGATCCTTGGGGACGCCGAGCCCGCCGAGATAGGCGGCGCCGAGCTCGCGCTGCGCGACGGTGTCGCCATTCTCCGCCGCCAATCGAAGCCAGCGGGCGCCGGCGGCGCGGTCGGCCTTGGTGCCCTTGCCGTTCATAAGCATGTAGCCATAGAGACGCTGGGCGCGCGGATCGCCCTGCTCTGCGCCTTCTTGAGCCTCGCGCAGCGCCGTCTTGAGATCGTCGCGTTCGATCGCATCGACAGCGCGCTGATAGTCGGCGCTCACCGGCGCGCAAACGATCAGCGCGGCGACAAAGACCACGAGCCGTAATCCAGCGCGCATGCTTCCTCCCGGGGCGCCTCTGCGAGCGCCGCCAATTTAGGATAGCAACGGCACGGATCGACTCGCCAGATTCCTGCGCTTAGCTGGTGACCGACGGCGGCATCCGGATCGGCTGCAGGGATTCGTAGGCGCGGGCGGCCCGAAGCACCGTCGCGTCGTCGTAGAGACGGCCGACGAGCTGGAGGCCGACCGGCAACCCGCCCTTGGTGGTGCCGCAGGGAATCGTCGCCGCCGGCTGGCGGGTCAGGTTGAACGGGTAGCTGAACGGCGTCCAATCGGTCCATCGTCCCCCCTTGCCGTTGGCGGGCGTCTCGAACCCGGCCTGGAACGCGGGAAGCGGCAGGGTCGGCGTCGCCAGCAGGTCGTACTTTCGATGGAAGGCGGCGACCTTCTGGCCCAGGACCTCGCGGGCCTTCACCGCCCGCTGGTACTCGGCGAGGCTGAACTTGGCGCCGGTGGCGGCGATCTCCTGCAATCCTGGATCCATCTGGGCGCGCTGGTCGGCCGGGATCGCCGAGATCGCGTTGGCGGCGCCGGCGAACCAGTGGACGCGGAAGATCTCTTCGACGCCGGAAAGATCCGGCTCGGCCTGCTCGATCTCGCAGCCGAGCTCGGCCAGCCGCGACACCGCGGCGGCGACCAGGATCGCCACGTCGGGCTCGACCTTGTTGCCGCCCAGGGTCGGCGAATAGGCGATGCGGAGCTTGCGGATGCCGTCGTCGAGGCCGATCCGCCAGTCGCGCCGGTCGTAGGGCAGCGCATAGACGTCGCGGTCGTCGGGTTCGGTGATCACGTTCAGCATCAGCGCCGCGTCCTCGACCGTGCGGGTCATCGGGCCGACATGCGCGACGGTGCCGAACGGGCTCAGCGGATAGGCCGGCACGCGCCCGAAGGTCTGCTTGAAGCCGAAGATGCCGGTGAAGGCGGCGGGGATGCGGATCGAGCCGCCGCCGTCCGTGCCGAGGTGCAGCGCGCCCATGCCGGTCGCGGCGGCGACCGCCGCACCGCCGGAGGAGCCGCCCGGCGTGCGGTCGGGATTCCACGGGTTGCGCGTGATGCCGGTCAGCGGACTGTCGGTGACGCCCTTCCAGCCGAACTCCGGCGTCGTCGTCTTGCCGATGAGCACGGCGCCGTGCTCGCGTAGGCGAGCGACCGTCGGTGCGTCCTCGCTCCAGGCCTGGTCGCGCTTGACCGTGCGCGATCCGCGCAAGGTTGGCCAGCCGCGGGTCAGCAGCAGGTCCTTCACGGTGGACGGCACGCCGTCGAGCAGGCCCATCGGCCGGCCCTCACGCCAGCGCGCCTCGGACTCGCGCGCCTGGGAGAGGGCACCTTCCTCGTCAAGCCAGCAGAGCGCGTTCAGGCGCTCGTTGTGCTTGCGAACCTGGCCCAGCGCCGCCTCGGTCGCTTCGACCGGCGACAACGTGCCGCGGCGATAGTGGCGGAGCAGATCGGCGGCGGACATCAACGCGACATCGCGGCTCATGGGCGATCCTTGAGGAAGACGAGGGTCAGGCGGCCAGGCGTTCGGCCAAGCGGCGAGTGTGGGCGATATTGGGCCGGAGAGCCAACCGGCGGTCGACGATGGCGCGGGCCGGATCGATCCGGCCGGCCTGGATCAGCGCGTCGAGGTGGATCTGCTCGAACAGGTCGCGCTGGGCGTGGCTGCCGCCGATACGGTGCATGTTGGGCAGAACCTGGCCGAGAAAATCGGCGCACTCGTCGAAGCGGCCGAGAACGTAGGAGACGAGCGCCCGCGCCGTCGGCGCGGCAACCTGCTGCCACATCACCTGCTGAACCGGTTTCACCTTCGTCGCGTGCACCATGATCCCGGTCGCCAGCTTGGCGGCTTCGGAATCGCGCCCGGCCTTCGCCAGGCCATAGAGGTAGTGAAGATCGAGGAAGGGATCGACGTGCTCGTCGGTGCGCGGCGCGAGATAATTGGCGACGTCGTTCCAGCGGTCGCCGACATCGACGCCGCGGAGTGCGAGCCGCGCCAGCAGCGACACCGCGTTGACTTGGTCCTGCGAGTACTCCTTGAGCCGGCCCCAGACACGCGTGTCGTAGACCTCGAGCGCTTTCGCCTGGTCGTCGCGATCCAGGTGGAACAGCGCCACATGCCACCAGTTGTGCGTATACATGAAGGAGTTGCACTGCTCCCACGTATCCGCGAGGCCTTCCATCCAGGCGAGGCCTTCGTCGATGCGGCCCTCGGTCTCCATCACGTGGGCAACCGCGTGATGCGCCCAGGGGTCGCGCCGATCCATCTCGGTCGCCTTGCGCCCAGCGGCTTCGGCGTCGGCGAGGCGATGGCACTGCTCGAGGCCGAAGGCGACCATGCCGTAGACGAAGTGGTTATCGGCATTGGCCGGCAGCACGGTCTCGCCGATCGAGAGAATGGAGGCGGAATCGCCGATCGCGAAGGCGCGCACCTGGCCGATCTTGGCCGCGGCGAGGTCGCGCGGATACTTCTGCGCCAGCGCCTTGTGCGCCATCAGCGACATGCCGTAGTCGCCGGCCGCCCAGGTCGAGATGGTCCAGAGATAGAGGCGCTCGCGCTCGCTCACTCCCTGGGCGGCCTCGATGCCGCGGCGGATATAGGGCTTGGCCTTTTCTGACGCGTCGCCGGTCTCGGCGAACAGCATCAGGGCGGCGGCATGGGCCTGGGCCACGACGCAGGTCGGATCGGCGTCGGCCGCGTCCAGGATCGGCTGGAAGTCGGTGCCGTAGCCCAAGAACGCCTGGACGAAACGGTCGATCGCTTCGATCGTCTCCGGGCGTTCGGTTGCGACGGGAAGTCCCTGGGCGTCGGTCAGCATGCTTAGCACCATTGTCGCGCGGCGGCAGATGCCCGGCAACCCGCTGCCGGCTTCAGCCGCCCCGCCGCTCGGTGATCCGGGCAACCAGCCGCGCCAGCGACGGGCCCACGGTGAGGACGACGATCAGCCGGAAGGTCTGCAGCGCCATCACGAAGGGAACGTCGACTTTGGCCGAGGCGGCGATGATCGCCACCGAGTCGATGCCGCCCGGGCTGGTCGCGAGATACGCGGTGAGGGGATCGATGCCGAGCATCCGGTGAAGGAGGACGGCCAAGCCCCCGCAGAAGGCAACCAGCCCCGCGGTCGAGAGCGCGATCGGCACGAAGGCCCTGACTGCATGGAGCACGACGGCGCGGGTGAAGCTGAGGCCGACGCTCCAGCCGAGCAGGCTGTAGCTCGCGACCAGCAGGAGCTCGGGCTGCTCGATCCGGATCAGGCCCGAGACCTGGAGGACCGTTCCGATCGTCAGCGGCACGAGGAAGCCGCCGCCCGGGATCTTCAGCCGGCGGCCCATATACCCGGCGACGGCGGCGACCGCGATCGTCTCGGCGAACGAGATCCAGTCGATCGGCCGGAACCAGGCATGGGCGGCGGCGACGCCGCCCGGGGTGTCGATCCAGAGCCCGGCGATCACCGCGGCGGTGACCGCGACGAAGACGACCCGCAGATACTGCATGAAGGCGACGAGACGGGCGTCGGCGCCGTAGGCCTCGGCCATCAGCATCATCGGCGTCGCCGCACCGGGCGAAGCGCCCCAGACGGCCGTGGTGCCCGGCAGGATCCGAAGATGCGTCATCAGCCAGCCGAGCAGGCTGCTGGCGCCGAGGACCGCCGCGACCGTGCCGAGGAATATCGGCCAGCCCTGGATGAAGGTCATCACGATGTCGGCGGTGATCGAATGCGCGATCATCAGCCCGACCATCGCCTGGCCGGCGAGGTAGGGCCTGGCAGGCACGCGGATGTTGCCGCCGTTGGTCGAGACCAGGATGCCGGCGAGCAGCGGGCCGACCAGGAACGCGGCGGGAAGGCCGGCGACGTGGAACAGGCCGGCAAGCCCTATGGACAGCGAGAACAGCACGATCCACTGCGTCCGCCCCGGCGATCCGGTGAGGCGGCCGGCCGGCGCCTCGACGTCGCGGGGCGTCGTCACGCGCTCACCACCCGGTGATGTCCGCCCAGTAGCGACGGAGCGCCGCGCCGCTGGTGTCTCGTGGCACGCTGAACGGCTGCAGCGCGCCTATGATGGCGTTGCCGCTGTCGACGATCGCGCGGACCCCCCATTGGCCGAAGTCGGTCGGCCCGATCATGCCGTAGCGAAGGTCGGTCGCCTCGATCCGGGTGCGGCCCTCGCCATCGGGCGTCGCGCGCCAGAGCACCTTGTCCATCGAGAACCATTCGAACAGCGCCGCCTCGCGCGTCCGGCGCACGGCGTCGATCGCCGCCCCCTTGCCGTTGGGATACTCCGTCCAGGCGATCGGCCTCGGGTTGATCAGCGAGTAATAGCCGACATG
Organism: Rhodospirillaceae bacterium; assembly: GCA_016792585.1. Classification (GTDB taxonomy): domain Bacteria; phylum Pseudomonadota; class Alphaproteobacteria; order SHVZ01; family SHVZ01; genus SHVZ01. The sequence goes on along the minus strand of JAEULB010000193.1, from coordinate 29,190 downwards.
CGCTGCTTCGGGCGTGATGGCGACCACGCGCCGGAAGTAGGGCTGGAACAGAAGCGGGTAGGCCCGCACGTCTGCGGGGCGGCCGAAGTCGGCGGTGGCAATCTTCTCGATCTGGTCGTTCAGGACCGCGGCTCCTGCGGCATAGGCGGCCATGAAGGCGAAAACCTTCAAGGCGACGCGCCTGGCGGCCTCGGGCCTCGCAGCACCGTAGATCAGCGCGAAGGTGAGCGGTATCAGCGAATAGACCGGATCGATGATCGCGACCGCATCGACGGCGAAGCGTGCCGAGGTCAGCGGCCACAGGAGCTGTGTGCCATAGCTGGTGAAGACGTCGAGCAGCGGATGGGACAGCAGCGCCAGGAATGAGAGCCAGACCCACCATTTGAGCCGCTCCTCGGGCGACGTCTCGCCAGGAAGCGGCTTTGCGCGCCGTCGCTCGAACCGGTCGATCGCCCAGCCGATCAGCGGGCCGGCGACCGGCGCGAACAGCAGCGAGTGCGTGAACCCGCGGTGATGTTGCCATTCGGCGAAGCGGCCGTTGGCCCAGCCGGCGGCGACGTCGAGATCGGGAAGCGAGGCGATCGCGATGGCGGCGGCGATCGCGCGCCGGCCGAGCCGCTGGCGGAACCCCGTCTGGGCGAGGGCTGCGCCGAAGAGAACGTGGGTGAGGGAATCCATGCGCCGCCCCGTTTATCACGAGCCCGTGGCGGCGGTCATGCGCGACTGCCCTTCGGTTGCCCGTCCAGAACCCGCCGCCTAGACTTGCCTCGACGTGAGGCGGCGGTCGCTCGGCCGTGCACCAGCGTACAGTCGGGCGATGCAGCGCCGTCTCCGAAACCAACGGGAGACGGAACCATGGGTCGAGGCTTCGAGAACAAGGCGTGGCCGCTCGCCTCCGCGCTGGCGGCGGCGTTGACGGTGGCGTCGCTGGCAACACCGGTCGCCGCGCAGAAGGTGCTGAAAGCGGTACCGCATGCCGACCTGAAGGTGCTCGACACCCATGTCGGCTCGATCCAGATCACCAAGATCTACTCGCTGATGGTCTACGACCAGCTGTTCGCCTGGGACGAGAAGTGGCACGTGAAGCCGCAGATGGTCGGCGACTGGCAGGTCTCTCCCGACAAGCTGACCTACACCTTCAAGCTCCGTCCGGGCCTCAAATGGCACGGCGGCACCAAGGTGACATCGAAGGATGTGATCCCCTCGGTCCAGCGCTGGGCCAAGCGCGATCCGATGGGCCAGAAGATGACCGAGTTCATGGCCGCCTTCGAGGCGGTCGACGACGACACGTTCCGCATCAGGCTCAAGGAGCCGTACGGCTTCGTCGAGTTCACGCTCGGCTCGGCCGGCGGCTCGCTGCCGGTGATCTACCGCGAGCAGGACGCCAAGACCGACGCCTTCACGGGCATCACCACGACGATCGGCTCGGGCCCCTTCAAGTTCAACCGCGAGGGCTGGCAGCCGGGCTCGAAGATCGTCTTCGACAAGAACACCGATTATCCGGCGCGGAACGAGCCGGCCGACGGGCTCGCCGGCGGCAAGGTCGTCAAGGTCGACCGGATCGAGTGGACGATCATGCCGGATCCCGGCACCTCGGCCGCGGCCCTGGTCCGCGGCGAGGTCGACCTCTGGGACAACCCGTCGGGCGACCAGATCCCGGTAATCGAGAAGAGCAAGGACGTGGTCGTGGCCCCGCTGACGCCGTTCGGCAACATGGGCTTCCTTCGGACCAACGCGCTCTACCCGCCGTTCAACAACCCGAAGGCGCGCTTGGCGCTGGCTTATGCCTTCGACCAGCGCGACTTCCAGCGGGCATCAACCGGCGACGACGAGCGCTGGTGGAAGGTCTGCCACTCGTTCTTCATCTGCGGCACGCCCTACGGCACCGAGTTCGGCTCCGACGCGGTGAAGAAGGTCGACCTCGCCAAGGCCAAGCAGCTGATGGCCGAGGCGGGCTACAAGGGCGAGAAGCTGATCATGATTACCACCAACGAGATCGCCGCGATCGGCGCGCTCGCCCAGGTGGCGACCGCGAGGCTCAAGGAGATCGGCGTCAACGTCGAGATGCAGATCAATGACTGGGGCTCGGTGGTCACGCGCATGACCAAGAAGGACGAGCCGGACAAGGGCGGCTGGCACATGTTCACCAGCCGCGGCACCGCCTCCACCTACCATCACCCGCTGACCAACATCACCGCGGTGATGACCTGCGACGGCAAGAACTGGAACGGCTGGCCCTGCGACGAGGAGGCGGAGAGACTCCGCAACCAGTTCATCCGCGAGCCGGACGAGAAGGCGCGAATGGAGATCCTGAACAAGTTCCATGCCCGCCTGGTCGAGGTGCAGCCCTATGCGCTGCTCGGCAACTTCATGCCGCTCTATGCCTGGCGGAAGAACGTCGACGGCGTGGTGAAGGGCGCCATCCTCGCCTACTGGAACATCAGCAAGAACTGAGCTGAAATGAAAAAGGCCCCTTCCTCCCGTGCACCGGAGGAAGGGGCCTCGGACGCCGTCCTTGGAACGGAAACGGCGTCCTTCTCCTAGGCGGCGCGGATGTTGGCGAGGAAAGTGTTCACCTCGCTCCGGAGCGTCTCGCCCTGCTGGGCGAGCTCGCCGGAGGCGCCCAGAACCTGGGTCGCCGCCGAGCCGGTGGTGGTTGCCGCCTCGGTGACGCCGACGACGTTGGACGACACCTCGGCCGTGCCCTTCGCCGCCTGCTGGACGTTGCGGGCGATCTCCTGGGTGGCGGCACCCTGCTGCTCGACCGCCGAGGCGATCGAGGTCGCGATCTCGCTGACGCGCTCGATCGTGGTGCCGATCTCCTTGATCGCGCCGACCGCCTCGCCGGTCGCGCCCTGGATGGCGGTCACCTGGCTCGCGATCTCCTCGGTCGCCTTCGCGGTCTGCGAGGCGAGCGACTTCACTTCGGAGGCCACGACCGCGAAGCCCTTGCCGGCCTCGCCGGCGCGCGCCGCCTCGATGGTGGCGTTGAGCGCGAGCAGGTTGGTCTGGGAGGCGATGTCGTTGATCAGCTGGACGACCTCGCCGATCTTCTGCGCGGCGTCGGCCAGGGCCTGGACCCGGCCGTTGGTGCGGGCGGCGTCCTCGACCGCCTTGCCGGCGATGCGGGTCGACTCGCCGACCTGGCGGCCGATCTCGGAGATCGACGCCGACAGCTCCTCGGCCGCGGTCGCGACCGTCTGGACGTTGGTCGAAGCCTGCTCGGAGGCGGCGGCAACGGCCGTCGCCTGGCGCGAGGTCTCCTCGGCGGTCGCGGTCATCGAGGTCGCGGTCGTCTGCAGCTCGGTCGCGGCCGACGCCATGGTGCCGAGCGCGCCGGTGACCGTCGCATCGAAGCTCTTGATGTAGCCGTCGATTGCGACCTGGCGCTGTTCCTTCTTGACCTGCTCGGCCTTCTGCTCGGTGGCGAGGCGGTCGGCCTCGATCATGTTGTCCTTGAAGACCTGGACGGCGGCGGCCATGCGGCCGATCTCGTCGGTCTGGCCGGCCGCCGGGATCTCGACCGACATGTCGTGCTGGGCCAGCTTCGACATCGCGTCGGTCATGCCGACCACCGGAGTCGCCACCATGCGCGAGAGTACGAAACCAAAGATGGCGGCGAAGAGGGCGGTGACGGCGATCGCGGCGATCGTCATCCAGCGCGCGGAATTATAGATCTCATCGGCACGATGGTCGGCTTCCTTGGCGCCCTTGTCGTTGATCTCGGTCAGTTTCTCCAAGAGCTCGGCGACGAGGATGCTCGGCTTGCTCAGCACGCTGACGAAGTGTACGCGCGCCTCGGCGAGCTTGCCTTCCCGGGAGAGCGCGTAGATGTGCTCGGCTTCCTTCGCATAGATCGCCCAGGTGGCCAGAGTCTCGTCGAACAGCTTGCGCTCCTCCTGGGTCGCGATCAGGGGCTCGTACTTGGCCCGCTGCTCGGCCAGCGCCTTGGCGAAGACGGCGAGACGGCCTTCGCGGTCGGCGCGGACCTTCGCATCCTCCGTGGCGACGAGAAGGCCGATATTGGCGCGATGGCGCGAGACGAGCGCGCTCATCTCGCCGAGCGCACGGACGCTGGGCAGCCACACTTCGGTGATCTCGGTCGAGGCCTGGTTGACCTTGGCGGCCCGCTCGATCGAGAAGACGCCGAGGCCGGCGACGAGGATAACCATGACGCCGAAGGCGATCGCGATCTTGGTCTTGATGCTGAGGTTACGAATCTTCGAGGACACGACGGAGCACTCCCTGGGGATGGCGGTGTAACTGGGCGTGACGTTATGTAATCGGCCAGTTAATGAAGGCTGAACGCAGGGTTGATTTGCGCGCATGGCTCCCATGCGCTGGCGGGATTGACGATGTCTTCACCAATCGAGGCGATTTTCGCGACCATCCGGCGAGGCGGCGCGAAGCGCCTGCCGGAAGCACCGGACGGGCTTCTGCGGCATGGCCTCGTCGCCGCCGCTCATGCCCGGGCCGTCGAGGCCTCTCCCGCTCTGATCGCCGCCGCGCTGATGCACGACATCGGCCACCTGCTCGATCTCGACGACGCCGATGGGTTCGATGACGACCGGGACGTCGAGCATGCGATGCTAGGGGCCGGCTGGTTGGCGCTCTGGCTGCCGGACAGCGTCACCCGGCCGATCGCGCTCCATGTCGACGCCAAGCGATATCTTGCGGGCAAGGATCCTGCCTTCACCGACACGCTGACGCCGATGTCGCGCGCCTCGCTCGCCCTGCAGGGCGGCGCGCATTCGGCGACGCAGGCGGCCGCCTTCGAGCGCGAGGCCTTCTTCGCCGACGCGCTTCGGGTGCGGGAATGGGACGATGCGCCGGATCTGCCTGACGCGCGGATCGGATCTCCGGAAGATTACCGGACGCTAATTGAGGTGCTGATTGAAGACGACAAGAGATCTACGCCTGATCGCCAGCAGCTTGCTTGCCGAGGGTAGAAAATTTACTCAATTCTTCCTGTAATTTAACGACTAAATCTTGAAGTCTCTTTAGTTCTTCAGCAAAGCCATCTCGGAGAAGGGTGGACATTCCAATCCTACTTTCGTCGCGCGTAATCTCCGATATGGAATTAACATCGGCGACTAGAATCTGATTCAAGGATCGTACTAGAAAAAGGATATCATACCAATTTAGGGACGAATTAAATAGCTGACGTTCTCCTTTGGTCGTAATCTCAATCCAGATAGCTGGGAAGATTTTTCCATAATGTATTACCGGATTAGACATCCAATTCACGGTAACTCCGCGCGCGAATGGTCCGATAAAATTATCTCCATAAGCAGCGCGAGTCTCTACAGTCCCAGATTCTAATTCCCCCAGTGTTTTTTGGCCAAATATTTTATTAAATCCCACAGTTCTTTCTGCTATATTCTTTATTCTCTGAGCGGCTTCATCTCTGCCCTCGACATTGACTTTGTTGAGCAGGCTTTGCCTACTTTCCTCGTCATGAATTGCGAGCAATAAGCTCATGCTAACGTCCACTTCAGCGGAGCCAAGCGTCTTTAGTGCGTCCTGGAAATTTACTCTCCCTTCAGATACATCATTCGCTAGTCTTTCTAGTAAACCACTAGAAATCGCTTGCTCAAGATTCAGCAAATCCTGTTCAAAGCTCGGATGATCTTTTAGTTCGATCTTTGGCAATGTCCCCTCCCAAAGTGCTGCCTAAGGAAATGCGGCGGACAAGCGCATTAGTTCAGAACCGGGCGGCGCTCCGCCAAACGGTTGACTTCGCTCTCGGCTTCGGCAGGTACAATACGAGCGCCATAGATTGTGCCTAGATCAAGCACTCGGCTAGCGACCTGTGAGTTAGTGCCGGCAAGTACGTTCCGTCGCGGAGGCGTGGTGCCTTGTCTAAGTGAGTCCTGCCCAAGTGATCGATGAGCTACATCGCCGGTTAAGTAGTCCTTAAGAAGATCTATTTCGCCACTGTGATACACTTGTACTTTCTCAATGCGTGAAATCACAGAATATAGTTTCGTAGCGTCAAGAATCTCCTGCTGCGCAGGATAACCCGTCAAGCTTCCGCCAATGGCGCCTGGGGAAAATTTGATTGGTCCAACTAAGTGGTGAGGAGGATTTTCTGTAATTTGGCTGCCCACTTTTTTTCCAGCGCTAACGTAGCTTTTTTCGAGACTGCCTATCCTTTGCTCTAATGTTTCAATTGTGCCGGAGATGCCAGCCACTGCTGCTCGAAGACGAAAAACATCTTCCTCTTTAGCTAAAGGGGCCGGAACAGTGCGACTTCCCCAATCTAGCCAAAGGACGAAGAAAACGCCCATAATCCCGAGAAATATCCCTAGGTAAACCATTGTGATACCTTTGATTTGACGTTTTTTGCAAATGCTAGTGCTTGAGGACTTTGCGTCAAAGCGGCCCAAACCCCAACGGCTACTTCGCCACTAAACCAAATTAGCATCAGGATTACTAATCTCTCCTCGTTCTTAAAGGGAATGATCAATTGCATTCCGGATTTAACGGAATTATCCCATTGACGCAAGTATGAGCTTGGGGGTACTATTGGCGGCATAGAGAAAGGCCGCCCCGATGTCCGAGAAGATGACCGTCCGCCAGTTCTTCGCCGCTTACCCCTCGGACGATGCTTGCCTGGATCACGTCCTGGCCGTCCGGTTCGGCCAGCGGCACGTCTGCCGGGACTGCGGGGTTGATGCCACGTTCCACCGGATCACCGGGCGCCGGGCCTTCGCCTGCTCGGCTTGCGGAGCCCACCTGTACCCCTGCGCCGGCACCATCTTTCAGGACAGCCGGACCAGCCTCCAGTCGTGGTTCTACGCCGTGTACCTGTTCGCCGTGACCCGCCATGGCGTCTCGGGCAAGGAACTGGAGCGCTCGCTGGGCGTGACCTACAAGACCGCGTGGCGGATGGGCCAGCAGATCCGCCTCCTGATGTCCAAGGCCAACGGCTTTGAAATCATGCAGGGCCATGTCGAGCTTGATGAGGCTTACGTCGGCGGCAAGCGCTCGGGTGGCAAGCGCGGCCGTGGCGCTCCCGGCAAGACCATCGTGTTCGGCATGAAAGAGCGTGGCGGCCGGATCGCGACGGCGATCATCCCGGACATCAAGAAGCAGACCCTTCGCTCGGTCACGCTCCAGAACGTCGCGCCCGGCTCCGTCGTCTCTACCGACGAGCTGATGAGCTACGGGTTACTAAACGGCGATGGCTACAAGCACGGGCAGGTGAAGCACGGCGAGAAAGACTACGCCCACTACGACTATCGGATTGGCGATGTAGTCCACGTTAACAACGTCGAGAGCTTCTGGCGGCTGTTCAAGAAGTCGGTTGCTTCGACGCACATCCACGTGTCGTCGAAGTACATGCAGCGCTATCTCGACGAATTTACGTTCCGCTCGAACCGCCGCGCGATGAAGAACGCGATGTTCGATCTCCTGATTGCGGCGCTCTAATGAGCGCTTCGATCCCGCGATCGACTTCGCGTTTGTCCGGCGGAAGGTACTCTGCCAAGCGAGCCTCTTCCTGCGCCACGAAGTCCGCCAAGCGCCCGCTCTCGGTTGCTTCGCGCAAGGTCAACAAGGGTGCTGACATGTGCCCTCTCGTCCTCATTGAATGGGAGGACAGCCGGCAACCTACGCCCTCGTGGGCCCTCCTCGCAACGGTCGGCGAAAGCAGCGCAGTGCGCTGTGCTTCGGTCGGCTGGCTTATCGAGGACGGGCTGGAGGTTAAGGCGCTGGCGCCCAACATGGGCGATATCGATGAGCACGACAGCGTGCAGGTCTCTGGAGTGATCCAAATCCCCACACGCTGCGTGGTTCGGGTTACGAGATTGAAAGAGCCACAGCTAGCCCGTTAGCGGGGCTTGCGGGGGCCCTTCTTTTCGTCCTGCCCCAGGACAGACGCGGCGAGCGTCAACGTCTGGGACTTGGTGGGCTTCATGCCCGCCATCACCTTGCCGGCGATGGACGAGGCCTTATTGCCCGACTGCTTGGTAGCCATGTCTAGGTTCCCTCTGGGTTCCTATCGTGCTAAGGGAAACCCCGCTGGCTTAGGCCAGCGGGGCGCTCGGTGTCGGATCTCAGGTCGACGACCTGTGTCCCGGCAACAACCGGGTCGCTTGCCACACGACGCACCTCCTTCCTTTCCGCCGCTAGACGGGTAGGGGTTGACGATCTCCGGGCCGGTTGAGGTTGGCGCCTCGCCGGCCCGAACCATTTAGGCGACCTTCTTGGCGGTCGCCGTTCCCTTAGAATCCACGACGACATCCGGTTTCCCATCGTCATCGGCGTCGGTCTCAGTGTCGTCCTCGTCGTCGTCGCTTACCGACTGAGCCTTGGCCTTTTTGGCGTCCGGGTACCAGGCGGCCAGACCGTAGACGCCGCTCGGGAGGCGGTGAAACACCGCATTGTTCTTGCGCATCAGATTGCGGATCACCGCGAGCGCGGTCTCGTCGTCTTTGGTCTCGAACTGGTACCCACCGTTTTTCAGCGCCTCAAGGATGTCGCGCGGCTTCGTCGGCCCGATGCCACGCGCCTTCCTCATCTCCAGGTACTCGCGGATCGCGGTCGTCTGCTTCTTGCCGTAGAAGGTGTCGGGCTTGATCTCCGTGATCGTCCCGCCTTGACCCGATCCCGCAACGGTGCCGCCACCGCCATCGGGAAACCGAGGGGGCTGTCCCGCTTGCTCACAAAGCACGTTCACGGCGCGCCGAAGTTCGTTCGCCTTGCGTTCCGTATCCTCGATCTTGAGGATGAGCGCATTGATAGCCGGCTCAAAAGCGTTGCTCATGGTGCAGCCTCCTGGCCCCCCGAAATGCGGGATGAGCGTCTGTACCACAGCGCAGGCGAATACGCTAGAGGCGGGCGAACCGAAATCGGAAAAGTAGGTTCGATAGATTTACATCGCCGAACATCGCTTTTTGGATGGCGCCATATATCGCGAATAACACCCTTGCAATTCAATATGTTAGTTCGAGAAAAGGAGAGAGGCGTTAGTTTGCTTCATTCAAGTAGGCGCACCAAACTCAGGAAGAAGGATTCCACCCCCTCGCTGCGCGATCGCCTAACTGGACTCGGTTGGGATGCGGTGGGAACGAAAAACCCGCTGTCGCTTTTCGGTTCTAAGATGCTGAAAATACGTATATTTTAGCCGTCTGAGTTTTGGGGTCGTTCCCACCGCATCCCAACCGAGTCCAGTTAGGCGATCGCGCAGCGACAAAACCAAGGGGATTTTCAGTGGTGCATCGGGTCATCGGAGGCGAACGACGTTCGTCTCGAACGCCCGCTTGCGAATGTCGTTCGCGAGGGCCAGCAGCGGCGCGCGCCGTGCGCGGGCGTCAATCAGTAGCGGTTAAGTATTTGCCCTTGCTTCCAGGGGATAATCCCGGGATTTAATGAATCCAAACGAAAAGAAGAAGTAAATTAAGAAAGCAATAAAAGTAACAACTGATAGTGTTGCTTTCCTCCAGTATCCAGAGTGTAAGCAATGGCCAGTGAGCCGGCACATTATGCTCAGAATTATAACATACACGACAAACTGCCAGCTGTTTCTGCTTCCGGCAGGTTCTGGGGAGTGTGCCGTATTGATCGCCTCAGCAACGATAGCATCACCAGCAAGAGGAGGCTGTGTTAGCACAACCCCAAGCGCAGCGCCGACCACAATAGTAATAGCCAAGGCTGCTTGTTGCGGCCCTTCCACCTTCTCCCCCATGTCCAAATTCAACCCTAGGCTTTCTCATACGATCCATGAAAAACAAACGATGTCAACTCGCTATCCCGTCCCGCCGACGGTGATGCCGTCCATCAGCAGGGTCGGCTGACCGACGCCGACCGGCACCGACTGGCCTTCCTTGCCGCAGGTGCCGACGCCGCCGTCCATCTTCATGTCGTTGCCGACCATGCGGACCTTGGTCATCGCATCCGGGCCGTTGCCGGTCAGCATCGCGCCCTTCACGGCGGGTCCGACCTTGCCGTCCTCGATCAGGTAGGCCTCGGAGGCGGCGAACACGAACTTGCCCGAGGTGATGTCGACCTGGCCGCCGGAGAAGTCGACGGCGTAGATGCCGCGCTTCACCGTCTTGATGATCTCCTCCGGCGAATGCGGGCCGGCGAGCATCAGCGTGTTGGTCATCCTCGGCATCGGTGACGACGCGAAGGACTCGCGCCGGCCGTTGCCGGTCGGGCGCATGCCCATCAGCCGCGCGTTCTGCCGGTCCTGCATATAGCCGCGGAGGATGCCGTCCTCGATCAGCAGCGTCCGGCCGGAAGGCGTGCCCTCGTCGTCGACGGTGATCGAGCCGCGGCGGTCCTGAAGCGTGCCGTCGTCGACGACGGTGACGCCCGGAGACGCCACGCGCTGGCCGATCAATCCCGAGAACGTCGAGGTCTTCTTGCGGTTGAAGTCGCCTTCGAGGCCATGACCGACCGCCTCGTGAAGCATGACGCCGGTCCAGCCGGGGCCGAGCACCACCGGCATCTCGCCGGCCGGCGCGGCGATGGCGCCCAGGTTCACCGCCGCGGCGCGGATCGCCTCGTCAACCAGGCCCTGCCAGCTCTCGGGCTGGAGATAGGTGTCGTAGGAGACGCGGCCGCCGCCGGATTCCGATCCCGACTCCTGCCGGTCGCCTTCGCCGAGGATCAAGCTGACGGTCATCCGCACCATCGGCCTTATGTCGGCGACCGAATAGCCGCCCGATCGGAGGATGCGGACCGCCTGCCACGACCCGGCGATGCTGGCCGAGACCTGGCGGACGCGAGGATCCTTTTTGCGCGCATAGGCGTCGATGTCCTGAAGCACCTTCACCTTGGTCGCGAAGTCGACCTCGGAGAGCGGGTTGAAGTCGCCGTAGAGACGTCTGTTGGTGCCGGTCGGCGCATCGGCATAGGTGCCGTTGTGGCCGCGACGCGCGGCCTTGACCGTATCGGCGGCGCGTTTGATGGCCGCCTCGCTGATCTCGGACGAGTGCGCATAGCCGGCGGACTCGCCGGCGACCGCGCGAAGGCCGAAGCCCTGGGTGGTGTCGAAGCTGGCGTTCTTGAGGCGACCGTCGTCGAAGGTCAGCGCTTCGGACTGGCGGTATTCGAAGAAGAGTTCGCCGTCGTCGGTGCCCTTCAGCGCGTCGCCGACGATGCCCTCGATCCGCTTGCGGTCGAGGTCCTGGCGGTTGAAGAACAGGTCGTCGGTCTGCTGGATGGCGGACATGGGCTGAATCTCCTGGGCCCTACATATGGGTAGGGATGCGAGCCATTACCAAGCCAGGGTCGCGAGTGCCGCGGCCGGCTTCTCCCGGTAGGAGTCGCATAGACGGCTGAGTGCATCGGGGGCCGGCGTGGCACCGGAGGGGATGCCCATCTCGCCGGACGGAAGCCCGGCGCAAACCAGCACCGCGTCGATGCCGGCCTGGCGGGCGCCCGGCACGTCGGTCAGCAGGCCGTCGCCCAGCATCGCTACGCGCGAGCGGTCGACGCCCTTGATCAGCTCGAAGCAGCGCTCGTAGATCTCTTTGTGCGGCTTGCCGTGATAGTGGATGTCGCCGCCGAGCTCGGCGTAGCGGCGGGCGAGGCCGCCGGCGCAGACGGTGAGCCTGCCGTCCATCACCACCTCGATGTCGGGATTGGCGCAGATCATCGGCAGCTTCCGGCGGATCGCCGTCTGCATCAGCGCCTCGTAGTCCGATACCTTGTCGTCGAGCCCGTTAGGCCCGGTGTTGAGGACGAGATCGGCCTCCTCGGCATCCGTCGTCAGCGTGAACTCGGTGCCGTCGACGAGGCCGCTGAAGCGCGCCGGCCCCGTGTCGATCGCTCGGTTGCCGAGCTTCCTGTACCAGGCGTTGGGCCGGTCCTTGAGGTGACGATGCGTCTCCTCGCCCGAGGTGACCAGATGATCGTAGAGGTACCTGTCGACCCGGATCGAGTCGAGGCGCTCGCGGACGATGCTGGCGCGCCTCGGCGAATTCGACAGCACGACGATCTTGGTGCCGCGCTTCCGCAAGCGCTCGAGGCAGTCGACGACGCCCGGGTAGGCCTTCTCGCCGCCGTCGTAGAGGACCCCCCAGACGTCGATGATATAGGCGTCATAGCGGTCCGCGATGTCGCGGACGCCTTGTAAAACTGGAACGGTCACGTTGCCTCTGCGCTGAGTCTCGGTTCGCCGAAAAGGAAGCCCTGGCCGAAGTCCGGCCGGCAGTCGAGGACTTCGAGGAGCTGATCCTCGGACTCGACCTTCTCGATGATCAGGTCGATTGCCGAGCGGTCGAGGGTGAGGCGGAGTTCGCCCATGTCGACATCGCCCGTCCGCACCGCCGACAGGAGTTGGTTCGCGTCGACCTTCAAGAACTTGAAGCCGAGCGAGGCGAGGTCCTTGATGTCGATGTCGAGGTTGGTCACCTGGTCGAGCGAGAGCCGGTATCCGAGGTTGGCGAGCCTGCGGAGCGCGTCGCGATGGTCGAGCCCCGTGGTGAGGTCGGCTTGGCTGAATTCGAAGAACAGACCCTGCGCCAGTTCCGGATACTCGCCGAGGAATTCGAGGAAGTCGCGGAAGAAGCCTTCGTCGGCGAGCGAGTAGCCCGAGATGTTGCAGAAGAACCCCAGCTCCATCTTGCCCTTGCGTGCGCGGCGCGTGAGCTGGATGCAGCGGAACAGCAGCATGTTGTCGATCGCGCCCATCAGGCCGGCCCGCTTGGCGACTTCCAGGTACTGGTCGGGGACGATCCAGGTGTCGTTGGGTCCGCGGATGCGGCTGAAGCATTCGAAGTAGCGCCGCCGGCGCTGCGGCAGGCTGACGATCGGCTGCAGGAAAAGGTCGACCTTCTCCTCGTTCAGCGCCTCGCGGACGATCTCGAGGATCTGCGCATCGCCCATGACAGGCCTCGCCGGCGCGGCCGGCAGCTTTTCGGCGGCGGGTGGCGCGGCGGCAGGCGCCGCCTGTCGATCGCGCTGGGTCGAGAGCTGCACCAGCAGCTTCTGCAGCACCCGCATCTCGGCCGCGACCCTCTCGCCGGAGCCGGTCGCCTTGCGGCCGATCTCCGCCTGTTCCTCGGCGAGGCCCTCGAGCTTCGCCTCGATCAGCCGGATCCGGAACTTGGCGCGGCTCAAGGACAGCGCCAGGAAGACCGCCAGCAGCAGCGCCAGCACGGCGACGGCGGACGAGGCGAGCAGGATCAGGAAGGACGGCTCGATGGTCTTGGCTCCCGGGGAATGCGGCGCATTCTGCCCGGCTCAGGAGGTCGATGGAAGGCCCGCGCCCACCGCGTCGGCGAGCCTTGCGAATCCGTCGCGTGCCAGCAGCGCCTCGAGCTCGTCGAGAAGACGGGGGACCAGTCCCAGCCCTTGATAGATCAACGCCGAATAGACCTGGACCAGCGACGCGCCGGCGCGAATCCGCTGGTACGCGTCTAGCCCCGACTCGATGCCGCCGACCCCGATCAACGGCAGGCGGCCCTGGGTCAGCTTGTGAAAGTCGGCAAGGGCGGCGAGCGCCAGCGGCCGCAGCGGTCGCCCGGAAAGCCCGCCTGACTCCTTGCGATTGACGCTGGCCAGATCGGCCGGCCGCGAGATCGTGGTGTTGGAGACGATCAGCCCATCGAGGCCCTGCTCGATCGCGACCTCGGCGACCGCCTGACGCTCCTCGGCAGAAAGGTCGGGGGCGACCTTGACCAGGATCGGCGGCGGGTCGGCGAGGGCGAGGTGAGCGCGTGCCGCCTTTACAGCCTCGACCAGCTCGATCAGCGGCGCCTTCGCCTGCAGCGCCCGGAGGCCCGGCGTGTTCGGCGAGGAGACGTTGACGGTCAGGTAGTCGGCCAGCGGGCCGAGAACCGTGACGCCGGCGACGTAGTCGGCGACCGCATCCGCCTGGTCCTTGTTCTTGCCGATGTTGATGCCGACGATTCCCCTGGTGCGATCGCGCGCCGCCAGGCGTTCGGCGGCGTCGGCGATACCGCAGTTGTTGAAGCCCATGCGGTTGATCACGCCTCTGTCCTCAGGAAGGCGGAAGAGGCGCGGCAGAGGATTCCCGACCTGCGGCTTCGGCGTCAGCGTGCCCACCTCGACGAAGCCGAACCCGGCGGCAAGGAATGCCGCATGCGCTTCGGCGTCCTTGTCGAGGCCGGCGGCAAGACCGAGCGGATTGGGGAAGCGCCGGCCCCAGAGCGTCTGCGCCAGGCGCGGGCGTTCGGCGTTGAGCTTCGGTCCCCATCCCAGCGCCATCGCGCGCAGTGCCGCGTGATGGGCGGTCTCGGCAGGCAGGAGTCGGAGCGCGGCGGTCGCGAGATCGTGCAGCATGGCCGGGCTCAATATCAGGTTTTTACGCCGGCCGCATGGAAACCGGCGCCTCGGCTGCTATGCTTATACGCATGCGCTTTCTGCTTTCCGCAGCAATGGTCATCGCCGTCGCCGGCTGCACGCCGATGGCCTATCAGAAGGCCGGCGTGACTCCGCAGCAGGCGAGTGTCGACGAGATGGATTGCCGGGCCATGGCGGCGCGCGAGGCATGGCCGATGTGGGCGTGGCCGCGTCCCTACGGCAGGCGGCGCTATCCCTATTCCGGCGACCCGTTCCTGAACCGGATGCAGGAGGAGAGCAGCCTCTCCGACTTCTGCATGCGGGCGCGCGGGTACAACCTGCAGCCGGTGCCTAACCCTTCCTGAACAGGAACAGCACGCCGTCGACCGGCGTGTCGCCCTGGCGCCTAAGTATCGCGGGCTCGGCTGCGATCTCCGTCCATTTCCGCTCGGCCGCGAGCGCGCGCACGTGGTCGGGCGCATGCGCGTAGCGGAGGTCGGAGGTCAGCCGGTACCCGTTCTCCGCACCCAAGGTCTCGATCGAGAAGGCGAGGCCGGCGCCATCGGCCATCGCCGCGTCGATGGTCGCGAAAGCGGGGGCGAGGTCGCCTAGATAGTTGAGCACGTCTGCGGCGACGACGAGCGAGAAGGACTGCGGGAACGTCGCGCCGACGAGATCGCCTTCGATCAACTCGGCATAGAGGCCGCGGCGCTTCGCCTGCGCCAGCATCGCCGGCGAGAGGTCGAGGCCGGTCAGGCGCTTCGCGATCGGCTTCAATGCGATGCCGGCAAGGCCTGTGCCGCAGCCGAGATCGAGGATCGTCAGGCTCTTCGGTGCCGGCGCGAGGTGACGCGAGATCAATGCCGCCAGCGCCTCCGGTGTCTTGTAGTCGAGCCTCCCGATCAGGTCGCGGTCGAAGTGCGGCGCGAACTTGTCGAAGAGGTCGCGGACGTATCCCGCCGGTGGCCGGTCGGGAACGCCTTCGAGGCCGGCGAGGAGGAAGCGCGCCTCGTCGGCATGCGGGTCGCGTTCGATCGCGCGCCGGCAGGCAGCGGCCGCCTCGGCTGTCCGATCGAGCTTTTGCGCGGCATGCGCGCGCGCGGTCCACGCCACCGGGTCCTGACGATCGAGGATCGTCGAGCGGCGCGAGGCGGCGAGCGCGCCCTCGGACTCGCCGCCGAGGATCGCGGTCGCGAGGTTGCGAAAGGCGAGCGCATCGTCGGGCCGCGCGGAGATCGTGCGCCGGAACGCGCCGGCCGCCTCGTCGAGAAGGCCGAGAGAGGCGAGCGCGGCCCCTCGGCTCAGGTGATAGATCGGCGACTGCGGCGCCTTCGCGATCGCCCGCTCGATCGCCTTGATGCCGTCGCGCGAGCGGCCCTGCTGGTGCAGCGCCAGACCCAGGAGGTGATGGGCATCGACGAGGCCATCGTCGAGGTTCAGGACGCGGCGGTAGAGCTTCTCCGCGTCCCCGAGCTTCCCGGCCTGGTGCAGGGCAACGCCTTGATTCAATAGCTGCCTCGCCTGGGTTATCCCCAGGCCGCCGGGAATGCTTGCAGTCCGTCGAGAATCGCGGTTTGATTTCATAAAATTTAATCTAAATCCGCTTATCGTAGCGCGTCACCCGAGGGGGCCCTCCAGCAATGTACACGGACGACGATCTCGAGACCTTGGTCGGCGACATCGATCGGACGCTCGAGAGCAATAGCGCGTGGTTGACGCCGCGCTCGCGGGGCAGCCTGCTCCTCGCCCGGGATGTCGTCGAACGGGTCATGGATCGCCGCCGCATGCCGTGGCCGGCTCTGATGATGGACGCGGCGGACTGACAAAGCCTCAGACGTCGATGGTGATGCTCCCGCGCCTGCGCTGAGGCTGCGCGCTGGTCGTCTCGGCGGCCTTCTCGTCGGCTCCCTCGGCCCGGCCGCGCTTCTCTTCCGACTTGGTCCCATCGGCGCCGCGCGACCGGCTCGCGCCCGCGACCGCGCGCTGGGTCTGCGTGGCGATCGGCTTGGCCTGGGCGAGCTGGACGACCTCCGGCTTGGGCTGCACCGGCTGCTGCGGCTGCGCCTGCGGAAGGTGTTGAACGGGCGGCGGAATCACCAGTCCCATAGGCCGAAAATGGGGCCCGCGATTCTCCCGGTCAAGGCGCTTGACATCGTCTTGCGGCTCCCTATCTCCACTTCGTCGGACGCCGCCAAGCGGGTTCGTCATAGCGAAACCAGACGGGTTTCCGGCCCTTGGGCGGATCCCGTTCCCCAGTTGCTCACAAGGAGAACTCGGACCATGTCCACCTTCGATCTCACCCCCCTGTTCCGCTCCACGGTCGGCTTCGACCGAATGATGTCGCTGCTCGACTCGGCCGGCCGCACCGACGAGCAGGCCTATCCGCCCTACAACATCGAGAAGGTCGGCGAGGACGCCTATCGCGTCACCATGGCCGTCGCCGGCTTCGGCGAAGAGGATCTCTCGATCGTCGCGCAGGGCAACAGCCTGGTCATCGCGGGCAAGCAGAAGCGCGAGGACAAGAAGGCCGATGCCTACCTCTATCGGGGTATCGCAGGTCGCGCCTTCGAGCGTCGCTTCCAGCTGGCCGACCACATCAAGGTGACCGGCGCCGAGCTCGCCAACGGCCTCCTCCATGTCGACCTCGTCCGCGAGGTTCCGGAGGCTATGAAGCCGCGTACCATCAAGGTGACCGCGGCGCCGAAGCAGGTGGTCGACGCCAAGGTCGCCGCCTAAAGCGGATCCAGCACTTACGTGGATCGGAGGGCCGCCCTTTAAGGGCGGCCCTTTTTCTTGGAAGCCGCCTTCAGTCCGCTGCGGCCTTCTGCGGGGGCTGCGGCGCGGGGTCGAGCTCGATCTTCTCGTCGTGCAGCACATCGAGGCTCGAGCGGTGACCGATACTGACGATGCCGGCCTGAGGCAGGCGTTCGCGCAGCAGGCGATAGAGCATCGCCTCGCTCTCCTCGTCGAGCGCCGAGGTCCCTTCGTCGATGAAGATGAAGTCCGGGCGATGCAGCAGGCAACGCGCGATGCCGAAGCGCTGCTGCTCGCCGCCTGAAAGAAACAGCTGCCAGTTTTCGTTGGCATCGAGCTGGCCAACGAGGCGCGGCAGGCCGCAGTCCGTCAGCAGCTTTTCCAGGGTCTCGTCGTCTCCCTCGACGTTGCCGGGAAAGAGGAGCGCCTGCCGCAAGGTTCCTACCGGGAGGTACGGCTTCTGCGAGAGGAACAGCAGCTTCCTACCTTCAGGTATCCGCACGCTGCCGCGACCATAGGGCCAGATGTCGGCAATCGTCTTGAACAGGCTCGATTTGCCTGATCCGGTCGGGCCGGTGATCAGCACAGACTTCTCCGGCCGGAAGGCGAGGTCGAGGTTGTTGAACAGCTTGCGCCCGCCCGGGAGCGCGATCGTCAGTCGGTCGATAGCCACCGAGTCCGTGTCGTTGGGCTCGCGCTTGACCGACGACTCGTTCGCCTCCATGTCGACCTGCGCGAGCGCCTCGCTGAACGTCGTCAGGCGCTTCACCACGGCGTTCCACTCGGCGATCAGATAGAAGGAGTCGACCAGGAACGAGAGCGCGTTCTGCACCTGGCCGAACGCCGAGGCGGTCTGCATCAGGCCGCCGAGCTGAATCTCCTTGGCGAAGAAGCGAGGCGCGGCCACCACCAGCGGGAAGATGATGGCGAGCTGGTTGTAGGCCGCGGTGAACCACTGCAGGTTCTTTCGCCGGTACATGATCGAGCGGAAGTTCCTGACGATGTGGTCGAAGGCGTTGGAGAGCGAGACCCGCTCCGCCTCTTCGCCTTTCCACAGCGCCACCGCCTCGGCATTCTCGCGCAGGCGCGACATGCGGAAGCGGAAATCGGCCTCCACCTTCTGCTGCACGAAGTTGAGCGGCACCAGCCGCGCGCCGATCTTTGCGGTCAGCCAGCTTCCGAACAGCGCATAGATCAGCGCCGCCCAGCACATGTATCCGGGGATCTCGAGCGTGCCGCCGCCCGGCAGGGGAATCTTCAGGATGCCCGAGAGCGTCCACAGGATGAAGACGAAGGAGATCAGCGTCACGATCGAGTTCATCAGCCCGAGGCCGAGCGTGAGCGTCTTCTCGACGAAGAGATTGATGTCCTCGCCGATCCGCTGGTCGGGATTGTCGGCTTCGCCGTTGGAGACCTGCAGCCGATAGAAGCGCTGCTCGCCGAGCCACGCGCCGAGATACTTCCGCGTCAGCCAGCGGCGCCAGCGGATCTGCAGCATCTGGTTGAGGTAGAGCTGGTAGACCGAGACCAGCACGAAGACGAGCGCCAGCCCCGTGAAGATCGCGATCTGTTTGTAGAATTCGCTTTCGTTGAACTCCTGGACCGCGTTGTAGAAGTCGGCGTTCCAGGTGTTGAAGCGGACGTTGATCGCGATCAGCCCGAGATTGAGGCCGATCACTGCAGCGAGCAGCCCGCGGCCCGCCCAGCGGTCCTCGGAACTCCAATACGGGCCTGCCAGGCGCCAGAGCTCGCGAAGAAAGTCAAGACGTGGCCGACGCATGCGCAGTTCCCCGGGCACCCGGCGATGGTGCCTGCCCGGGGATGACAACGCCTTCCCCCTACGGGAAGTTCATGAACGTTCGGTCGCTTTCGCGTGACCGGCGCTTCAGCCGGCCGCCATCGCTGACGCCGGGACGAGCTGGACCTCCCGGTCGTGCAGCGCCTTCAGCGTCGAGCGGTGGCCGATGCTGACGATGCCGGCATCCGGAAGCCGTTCGCGGACCAGGCGGTAGAGGTCACGCTCGCTGGGCTCGTCCAGCGCCGAGGTTGCCTCGTCCAGGAACAGGAAATCCGGCCTGTGAAGAAGGGCGCGGGCGATCGCCACCCGCTGCTGCTCGCCGCCCGACAGGAGCTGCTGCCAGTTCTCGCTGCGGTCGAGCTGGTCGGCGAGGCGGGCAAGACCGACCTCGGTCAATACCTTGGCGAGGGCGGCGTCGTCAGCCGTTACGCCGCCCGGGAACAGCAGCGCGTCGCGCAGCGTGCCGATCGGCAGGTAGGACTTCTGCGACAGGAAGAGCGTCCGCTTGCCCGACGGCAATCGGATGCTTCCCTGGCCGAACGGCCAGATTCCGGCGATCGCCCGCATCAGGCTCGACTTTCCGGATCCGGTGGGGCCGGTGACCAGGGCGGCCTCTTTCGGCTTGAACGCGAGCTGCAGGTTCTCGAACAGGCGACGGCCGCCCGGGATGTCGATCGCAAGACCGTCGACGGCGAGCTCCGGCTGCGCTGCGTCGGCACGGTCGATGCCGGATCGGCTGCGCTCCTCGTCGACTCGCTCGAGCGCGTGGCTGAATCCCACGAGGCGATCCACCACCGATTTCCATTCGGCCAGGGTCGAGTAGGAATTGACGATGAAGGAGAGCGCGCTCTGCACCTGGCTGAAGGCGGAGTTGATCTGCATCACGCCGCCGAGCTGGATCTCGCCGGCGAAGTAGCGCGGCGCCGCGACCACGAAGGGGAAGATGATCGCTGCCTGGCCGTAGAAGGTGGTGAACCAGGTCAGGTCCTTCTGCTTGGTCATCATGGCGCGGAAGTTGCCGACCACCAGCAGGAAGGATTGCTTCAGCGACATCCGCTCCGCCGCGTCGCCCTTCCAGAGCGCGACCGACTCGGCGTTCTCGCGCAGCCGCGCCATGCGGAAGCGGAAGTCGGCTTCGAGCCGCTGCTGCTGGAAGTTCAGGCCGATCAGCGGCAGGCCGATCTTGTGGGTGAGCCAGGTGCCGACGATCGCGTAGACCAGCGCGGCCCAAACCATGTAGCCCGGGATCGTCAGCGCGCCCCCGCCAGGAAGCGGCACGTCGAGGTCGCCGGAGATGGTCCACAGCAACGCGGTGAAGGACACCAGCGTGACGACCGAATTCATCACGCCGAGCCCTATGCTCAGCGTCTTCTGGACGAACATCTGGATGTCGTCGCTGATCCGCTGATCGGGGTTGTCGGTGCCGATCGAGCCGATCTGCAGGCGATAGAAGCGATTGTCCCCGACCCAGGCGTCGAGGTAGCGGTCGGTGAGCCAGCGCCGCCAGCGGATCTGCAGCATCTGGTTCAAATAGAGCTGATAGACGCCGACAACGATGTAGCCGAAGGCGAGGCCGGTAAAGATCAGGATCTGGTGCCAGAATTCGGCGGCGTTCTTGTCCTGCAGCGCGTTGTAGAAATCGTTGTACCAGGCGGTGAAGCGGACGTTGAAGGCGACGAGGCCGAGATTGAGCGCGACCACGATCGCAAGCAGTCCGCGTCCGGCCCATCGATCCTCCGACCACCAGTAGGGAGCCGCCAGCCGCCAGAAGGCTGAGAAGAAACGCGGCGAAGTCTCGGACTGGACGGGCGGCATGAATCACTCCGTGGGCATGCGTTCGGCGCGCGAAAGTGTGCTCGGGCTCCGTCAGCCCGTCACGCGGCATTTATGAGGCAGAGGCGGCGGCCGAAGCCGTCAGGCGTCGATGTCGACGAAGGTGCCGCGGCCCGCGGGAGTCGCAGGCTGATCGATGGCAGGCTGGCCCGTGAGACTCAACTGCCGGATTGCGGGCGCCGGCCTCTTGGGCTCTTCGGGCGCGGGCTCTGCTGCCGCCTCGGTCTGTTCGGGAGCTGGGGCTGGAGCCGGGGCGGGTGCACGGATCTCGACCTTGTCCTCAAACGGCGCCGGCTCGCGCCGCGGGATGAAGCGGGCTTCATTCCGGATGGTCTCGGTGTTTTCGACCGCGCCGCCGATCAGAGCGGCCGCCTGGCGCACACCCGAACCCACCCCGGCGCTGAAAGACGTGGGGGCGAAGCTGGCCAGTTGCGCTTGTCCGGTAGAATTGACGGCCATTGTCCAGGGTCCCGGCGGGGTCCGGCGTTACCTAAACAATAGGATAGTACCGCGAAAAGTTCCCATCAAGGGCAGGCGAGCCCTTGAAAAAGCCCTTCCGGTCAGTCCTTGGCCCGCTCGAGGTAGGAGCTGTCCTCGGTGTTGACCACGATCTTGGTGCCGGCGGTGATGAACGGCGGGACCATGACCCGGACGCCATTCGACATGATCGCCGGCTTGTAGGAGGAGGCGGCGGTCTGCCCCTTCACCACCGGATCGGCCTCGACTACCTCCAGGATGACCTTCTGCGGCAGGGCGACCGAGACCGGTTTCCCTTCGTGCGTCTTCATCGAGACCTTCATCCCGTCCTGAAGGAACACGGCGGGGTCGCCGATGATGTCCTTCGCGACGCTGATCTGGTCGTAGGTCTCGATGTCCATGAAGGTGTAGTTGTCGCCGTCCTGGAACAGGTACTGGAAGTCGCGCTCGTCGATATAGGCGCGCTCGACCGTCTCCTGGGTGCGGAACCGCTCGGTCACCTTGACGCCGTCGGAGAGGCGGCGGAGGTCGACCTGGGTCACCGGCGTGCCCTTGCCGGGCTGGATGTTCTCGGCCCGGATGACGGCGCAGAGATGGCCGTTATGCTCGATCACGTGGCCGGCGCGAAGCGTGTTGGCGTTGACTTTCACGGCACATCCCGGGAGGTTGCGGCGGTCCTTTGGCGGGCGTGCTCGTAGCAGGTCGCCCCGCCGCTTGCAACGCTCCCTGGGCCTAATTCCTTAATAATATGCCGCGTTCCTCCATCCCAGCCTGGCGCGCCGATGCCTATTCCCGCCGCCGTCCGCTGCTGCTGAAACGTGCGCGGATCGTGGCGGCGCTGCGCGCCTGGTTCCTCGAGCAGGGCTTCGTCGAGGTCGAAACCCCCGCGCTCCAGGTCTCGCCGGGCCTGGAGCCGCATCTGAAGGCGTTCCCGACGACGCTCGAGGCACCGGACGGAGGCAGGTCGAGCCTCTACCTCCATACCTCGCCTGAATTCGCGATGAAGAAGCTGCTGGCAGCCGGCGAGCCTCGGCTGTTCCAGATGGCGCGGGTGTTCCGGAACGGCGAGCGCTCGGCAACCCACCACCCGGAATTCACCATGCTCGAATGGTACCGGGCGAGGGAGAGTTACGAGGTCCTGATGGCGGATTGCGAGGCCCTGGTCGCCGCCGCGGCCAAGGCCGCCGGTGCGACGTGCCTTCGCTGGCGCGGATTGGACGCCGAAGCTGCCGCGCCGTTTGAGCGCCTTGGCGTCGCCGAGGCCTTCCGCCGCCACGCCGGCATCGACCCGCTCGTCCATCTGCCGGCGCCCGGCCGCTTCGATGTCGAGGGCTTCGCCAAAGCCGCGCGAGCGATCGGGGTCACGATCGCCAACGACGACGGCTGGGACGATATCTTCTTCAAGGTGTTCCTGGATCGCATCGAGCCGAAGCTCGGCCATCCGAAGCCGACGCTGCTCTCCGACTACCCGATCCATATGGCGGCGCTCTCGCGCCCGAAGGCGGATGCGCCGCATCTCGCCGAGCGCTTCGAGCTCTACGTCGCCGGCATGGAGCTCGCCAACGCCTTCGGCGAGCTGACCGACGTGGCCGAGCAGCGCCGGCGCTTCGAGGCCGACATGGAGCTAAAGCAGCGGCTCTACGGCCTCCGATATCCGATCGACGAGGATTTCCTTGCGGCGCTCGCCGACATGCCAGAAGCCTCCGGGATAGCGCTCGGCCTCGACCGCCTTGTGATGCTGGCGACCGGTGCCGAGCGGATCGACGACGTGCTCTGGCTGCCGGTGGCGGACGAGGGCGTTTAGGTGCAGCAGAACATCCTCCGCGGCATCCTGTTCATGTGCGCGGCGTCGGCGATCTTCCCGATCATGAATGCGATGGTGAAGCACCTCTCGGCGGAGCTGCCCACCTTCGAGATCGTCTGGGCGCGCAACCTCAGCCATCTCGTCTTCGTCATCCTGCTCTTCGGGCCGCGCTATGGCTGGCGGCTCGCGGTGACGAGCCGGCTCAAGAGCCAGATCCTGCGTTCCACCTTCTTCCTGGGTTCCAACATCCTCTACTTCGCCGCGATCTCCGTCGTGCCTCTTGCCGAAGCTTCGGCGATCTCGTTCATCTCGCCCTTCCTGGTCGCGATCTTCGCTGCTTTCGTTCTCGGCGAGCGGGTCGGCATCGGCCATTGGATCGCGATTCTGGTTAGCTTCGTCGGCGCGTTGATCATCATCCAGCCGGGGTCCGGGCACCTGCCATGGCAGGCGGTCTTCGTGCTCGGCAGTTCCACCTGCTATGCGATCTACCAGGTCATGACCCGAGGCGTCGCCGGCGACGACTCGCCGGAGACGTCGGTGTTCTACGCCGCGCTGGTGGGATCGGTGATCATGTCGATCGCCGTCCCGTTCATCTGGGTGACGCCAGGGAGCCTGCGCGCCGTGCTCGAGCTCTCCATCCTCGGTGTCTTCGGCGGCCTCGGCCACTACTGCGTCGCCCGCGCCCTCATGTGGGGACCGGCACCCGTGATCGCGCCTTTCCAATATGTGCAGCTGCTGGCGGCAAGCGCTTTCGGCTTCTTCATCTTCGACGACGTCCCCAGCATCTGGACCGGGGTCGGCGCGGTGATCATCATCGCCAGCGGCATCACCATCATGGTGCGCGCCCGCCGCGAGGAACGTGAGAAGGCAGGGAAGCCCGCGTGACGTCCTGGCCAGCCCTCGTCGTCGACCTCGGCGGCACCAATGTCCGTTTGGGTCTTGTCGACGGACCCGATGCCGAGCCGCGCGACATCAAGGAACGTCGCCTTTCCGAAGGAGGCGATTTCGAGACGGCGATCGGCACGTATCTGAAGGAGGCTGGTGCGTGCATCGCGACGGCCTCGCTCGCCGTCGCCGGGCCGGTGGTGGGCGACAAGGTCGAGCCGAGCAACTCTACCTGGCACTTCTCGATCGCCGACTTGAAGCGCGCCTTCGGATTCGAGCGGCTGGTCGTGCTCAACGACTTCCACGCATTGGCGCTGGCACTGCCGCGGCTCGGCGACTTCGACCTGATGCCGATTGGCGGCGGCGTCGCCGTGACGGACGGCCCTCGGGTCGTGGTCGGACCGGGCACGGGCTACGGCACCGCGGCACTCATTCGCCATCGCGGCGAATGGATCCCGGTCGCGAGCGAGGCGGGTCAGGCGAGCTTCGCGCCGCAGGACGAGATCGAGGCGGAGATCACGGCGATCATCGGTCGGTCGGGAGGCCGCTCAGGCCGGGTGACGATCGAGCACGTGGTCTGTGGCCCCGGCCTGCTGGCGATCGAATGCGCGCTGGCGGAGATCGCGGGGACGGTCTCGACCCGCGCCAGGCCTGAAGAGGTGGCGGAGGCGGCGACGGCCGGAGACCCGCGCGCCGCCCAGGCGTTGGACATCTTCTTTGCCACGCTTGGATCGGTTGCCGGCGACGCGGCGATGACCTTCTGCGCCACCGGCGGTGTCTATCTCGCCGGCGGTATCCTGCCCCAGCTGGTCGGGCCGCTTCTCGCCAGCCGCTTTCGCGCCCGCTTCGAGGACAAGGCACCGCTCGCCGACCTGGCGAGGTCGATTCCGACCGCGCTGATCACAAGGCCGTATCCCGGCCTTCTCGGGGCCGCGGCGGCGCTCCGGAATTCATGACAAATTTTTGACACCGGGCGGGGCCTGGGGCATCGTCTCCCGATCAATGAAAAATCGCGGGAGGATGCGATGGCGCGGAATCAGATGATCGTCGGACTGGCGCTCGGCGCTGCGGTGTTGCTCGGCTCGGCCGACGCCCGCGCCCAGCTCAACCTTTACTGCACGGTGCAAGAGGAATGGTGCCGCGAGATGGTGCAGGCCTTCGAGAAGGAGACCGGCATCAAGGTGAACATGAGCCGCAAGAGCTCGGGAGAGCTTTACGCGCAGGTGAAGGCAGAGGCCTCGAACCCGAGGGGTGATGTTTGGTGGGGCGGTACTGGCGACCCGCATCTGCAGGCGGCCGAGGAGAACCTCACCGAGGAATACACCTCGCCGATGAACGCTCAGCTCCAGGACTGGGCGATCAAGCAGTGGAACCAGTCGAAGAAGCGGACGGTCGGTGTCTATGCCGGTGCGCTCGGCTACGGCTTCAACACGCAGCTGATTGCGAAGAAGGGCTTGCCCGAGCCGAAGTGCTGGGCCGATCTCCTGAACCCGAAGCTCAAGGACGACGTCCAGGTCGCCGACCCGAACTCGTCCGGCACCTCGTACACGATGCTGGCGACGATGGTTCAGCTGATGGGCGAGGACAAGGGCTTCGACTACTTGAAGCAGCTGCACAAGAACATCAACCAGTACACCAAGTCGGGCGCCGCGCCGGCGAAGGCGACCAGCCTCGGCGAGACCGCGGTCGGCATCGTCTTCCAGCATGACATGGTGACGATGGTGGTCGACGGCGGCCCGGTGAAGGTCGTGGCACCCTGCGAAGGTACCGGCTACGAGATCGGCTCGATGTCGATCATCAAGGGCGCCAAGAACATGGAACTGGCGAGGAAGTGGTACGACTGGGCCCTGACCCCGGCGGCCCAGGAGCTGGGCGCCAAGGCCAAGGCCTATCAGGTGCCGTCGAACAAGGGCGCCAAGGCCCCGCCTCAGGCACCCGACCTGAAGACCATCAAGCTGATCGACTACGATTTCGCCAAGTACGGCTCCTCGGCCGAGCGGACCCGTCTGCTCGCCAAGTGGGACAAGGAAGTGAAGAACCTGCCGAAGTAAGGCACGACGTTCCCTCCTAGACGGTCGTGACCGACCGCATCGCCGCGCCCTGGCTGGCACTAGGCTGGCTGGGCGCGGTTCTCCTTCCCTGGTACATGATCGACGCGGGTTTCTTCGCGTTCGGGTGGGTTCGCGCCTATCCGAGCCCGGAAAGCGGTCCCGCCGTCTGGCAGATCATCGCCCAGAACCGCTGGTGGCTGGCGCCGGCGCTGCTGCCGCTTCTCGTCGCGACCTTCGCAGTCTGGAAGCAGGATCGGCTTACGCCGAGCCTCATGGTCGCTTCCGGCGTTGCCGGCATCGCGCTGATCCTGATCGAAGGCTTCGCGATCGACCATCGTGGCTGGACCCTCTCCGCGCTTGGTCCCGGCGGACCGAAGCAGGCGGGCCTGGGCTACGGCGCGCTCGCGCTGTCTCTTTCCTACCTGATGCTGGTGTGCCGGGGCCTGGCGCTCCGCGGATACTGCCGCGGCGACACCTTCACGGTCGGCTCCATCGCCTTCGTCATCTCGCTGATCACGCTGTTCGTGCTGTTCCCCGTGATGACGATCCTGACCAGCGCGGTTAGGGACAACCAGGGCAATCTCGATCTGCCGGGCTTCTGGACGAAGCTGACCGACGGCTCGATCTGGGGCCTCGACTGCCTCTACTCGAACCTTCGCTGTGGCGTCGCCTGGAACACGCTGTTCCTGGCGATCCTGACCGGCGCCGGCACGACGCTGCTGGGCTTGGCATTCGCGCTGATCGCGGTCCGCTCGGGATTCCGCTTCAAGGGCCTGCTCCGGGTCATGAGCGTGTTGCCGATCATCACGCCACCCTTCGTGATCGGGCTCGCGGTGATCCTGCTGTTCGGCCGGGCCGGCCTCGTCTCGACCTTCCTCTACGAGTGGTTCGACGTGTCGCGGAGCCGCTGGATCTACGGCCTCACCGGTGTCTTCCTGGCCCAGCTCCTCGCTTTCACGCCGATCGCCTTCCTGGTGCTGATTGGCGTCGTCCAGGGCATCGCGCCCTCGCTCGAAGAGGCGGCGCAGACCTTGCGCGCGAGCCGTTGGACCACCTTCCGCACCGTGACCTGGCCGTTGCTGCGCCCGGGTCTCGCCAACGCCTTCCTGCTGGGCTTCGTCGAGAGCCTGGCCGACTTCGGCAACCCGCTGGTGCTCTCCGGCAACTACGAGCTGTTGTCGATCAAGGTGTTCTTCGCAGTCGTCGGCGCCGCGCACGACCAGGGCCGTGCCGCGGTGCTGGCCCTCGTGCTGCTCGTCTTCACGCTGGGCGCCTTCTATGCGCAGCACCGCTGGCTCGGCCGCGTCTCCTATACGACGGTCACCGGCAAGGGCGACTCGGGCCTGCCGCTGCCGCTGCCCAAGTGGGTCGCGAGGATCTGCTACGCCGTGGTGATCCCATGGTCGATCTTCACCTTCATCATCTACGGCATGATCATCGCCGGCGGTCTGGTGAAGGCGATGGGACGCGATCACACCTTCACACTTGAGCACTTCCTGACCGGCTTCAGGATCGACCTCGGGAGTCCGCAGCCCTTCGCCGGTTCGGCCTGGACCTCGTTCTGGACGACCCTCGAGATCTCCGTCCTCGCCGCGCCGTTGACCGGTGCCATCGGGCTCCTGACCGCCTATCTGCTCGCGCGCCAGAGCTTCGCCGGCAAGCGCACCTTCGAGTTCGTGACGATGCTGAGCTTCGCCATTCCCGGCACGGTGATCGGCGTCAGCTACATCCTGGCCTTCAACGTGCCGCCGGTGGAGCTGACTGGCACCGGCATCATCCTGATCATCTGCTTCGTGTTCCGGAACATGCCGGTCGGCGTGCGCGCCGGCATCGCCACATTGAGCCAGATCGACAAGTCGCTGGACGAGGCGTCGCTGACCCTCGGTGCCCGCACCTTCACGACGGTGCGGCGGGTCGTGCTGCCGCTGCTCAGGCCCGCGCTGGTCGCGGCGATGGTCTACAGCTTCGTCCGTGCGATGACCGCGGTCTCGGCGGTGATCTTCCTGGTCACCGCACAATACAACATGGCCACCGCCTACATCGTCGGCCGCGTCGAGGCCGGCGAGTTCGGCCTCGCCATCGCGTACTCGTCGGTGCTGATCCTGGTGATGATCGGCGCGATCCTGCTGATCCAGGTCCTGGTCGGCGAGCGCAAACTCGGCCGCCGCCAGGCCGACGTCGGTCTCGCCGCCGGCGGTTGAAAGTAACGGAGGTCTCCATGCGCATCGTTCTCGCCGCGGCTCTCGTGCTCGCTCTCGGCAGCTCCCGCGCCGAGGCCCAGGCCCCACTCGCGGTCTACTGCAGCGTGGTTCAGGACTGGTGCACGATGATGACTCAGGAATTCGAGAAAAAGACCGGCATCAAGGTGAGCCTGGTGCAGAAGGGATCGGGGGAGACCCTGGCGCAGCTTCGTGCCGAGAAGAGCAATCCAAAGGCTGACATCTGGTGGGGAGGCACAGGCGACCCGCATCTCGCCGCCGCCGAGGAGGACCTGACCGAGCCCTACCAGTCACCGATGCTGCCGAAACTGCACGACTGGGCCCGCCGCCAAGCCGAGCAGTCGAAGTTCCGCACCGTCGGCATCTACGCCGGCGCGCTGGGCTTCGCCTACAACACCGAGATCCTGGCGAAGAAGAAGCTGGCGGCGCCGGCCTGCTGGAGGGATCTGACCAAGCCCGAGTACAAGGAGGAGATCCAGATCTCGAACCCTGCCTCGTCGGGCACCGCCTACACCGCGGTAGCCACGCTGGTGCAGGTGTTCGGCGAGGAGCCGGCGTTCGACTACCTGAAGCAGCTGCACAAGAACGTGAACCAGTACACGCGTTCGGGCCCCGCGCCGGCGCGGGGCACCGCCCGCGGCGAGACCACGATCGGCGTGATGTTCCTGCACGACGCGGTCGCCGAGTCGGTCGAGGGCTTCCCGGTCAAGGTGGTGAGCCCCTGCGAAGGCACCGGCTACGAGATCGGCTCGATGAGCCTGGTCAAGGGCTCGAAGAACCTGGATGCGGCGAAGAAGTGGTACGACTTCGCGCTGACCGCCGAGGCGCAGGCGCTGGCGGCAAGGGCCAAGTCCTACCAGACGCCGTCGAACGTCGATGCGCCGATCCCGGACAAGGCGCCGAAGCTCTCCGAGATGAAGCTGATCGCCTACGACTTCGCCAAGTACGGCGGTGCCGACGAGCGCAAGCGCCTGATCGCGCGCTGGGAGAAAGAGGTCGGGAGCCTGCCGAAATGATGAAGCGTTCGGCACCGGCGTCGGTCCAGTTCCGCTCGGTCATCAAGCGCTACGGCTCGGTGGTCGCGGTCGACGACGTCTCGTTCACGATCGA
>JAEULB010000216.1 GCA_016792585.1 Rhodospirillaceae bacterium | reverse complement strand
CCTTGCGGGTCCTCGCGCTGAACGGGGTGGATGTCGTCCTCGACGCCACCATGCGCGTGCAGGCGACAGCTGAGCGTTGGAGCACGACGCCCGCGATCCCGGTCATCCGGACGTCCGATCCGGCGCGGGCGCTCGTGACCGGTGCATCGGGCGAGATCGGCCGGGCCATCGCGCTCGCGCTGGCCTCCGTCGGGTGGTCGTTGGTGCTCCAGGACCGCGGCCCCGGCGAGCGACGGCAGGCACTCCAGGCGGCGCTGGACCGCATGTCGGCGAGCTACGAGCTCGTCGCGGCGGACCTGACGACGACGGAAGGCCAGGCCAGTCTGGCGAAGGCAGCCGAGCGGCGAGATGACCTGGAGGTCGTCGTGCATGCGGCTTCGGCAGGGGCGGCCGAGCCTCTCGACCGGCTGGTGGCGACCAACTACGTCGCGCTGAGACAAGTGGCCCAGGCGGCCTTGCCGGCCATGCTGGCGCGCCAGAAAGGCCGCCTCGTCTGCATAAGCACGGCGATGATCCGCGGCGTGCCGGGCTGGGACGATTATGTCGCGGCGAAGACGATGGCGACGGGTTTCGTCGCCGGCATCGACAAGCGCCTTTCCTCCTATGGCGTGCGGGGCCTGTCGGTGCTTCCCGGCATCGTCGCGACGCGGTTCTCCGCGCCCTATCGCGGCGACGCGCCGGCGCTGATGCCCCAGGAAGTGGCAGACGTGGTCGTTCGTCTCATCGACAAGCCGGGGGCGGGTGCCGTCGCGATCGAAGTCGGACGGCGCCAGGATGCGTCCTTCGGCTTCCATCTCGCGGGTCCTGACGAGGCTCGCGCCGCGCCAGCGTCGCCGCAGGAACCCGAGACGCGTGCACAGCCGTCCGGGTCAAGCGCGTCAAGGCTGGCGGACCTGGTGAGGCGGCGGCTTAGGCTGCCGCCGACCCATGAGCTCGCGACCGGCGGTCTCGGCGCGACGCCGGGATGGGACTCCCTGAGCCAGATCGAGCTGGTGCTCGAGATCGAGGCGGCGTTCGGGTTGTCCTTCACGTCGGCTGAGATCGAGGGGCTTTCTGAGTACGCGCAGCTGGAGGCGGTGGTTTCAAGGAAGCTGTCCGGTCGATGAACATCGGCCATGACATGCACGCCTTCGTGGCCAGGCTCTTTCCCATATGCCGTAGCCTGACGGGCGAGGGAACGCGCGAGACGCTGCGGATCATCAAGGGACACCTGCCGGATCTCTCGATCCACGAGGTGCCATCGGGGACGCAGGTCTTCGACTGGGTGATCCCCGACGAATGGAACATCCGTAGTGCCACGCTGGTCGGACCGGACGGCGCCACTGTCGCGGACTTCGGTTGGACCAATCTCCATGTCGTCGGCTATTCCGAGCCGGTCGATGTGGAACTCGGCCTGGACGAGCTGCAGGAGCACCTGTTCTCGCTGCCGGAACAGCCAGACGCGATCCCTTACGTCACCTCCTATTACAAGAGGTTCTGGGGCTTCTGCCTGTCGCATCGGGTGCGTGCCGCGCTGAAGCCAGGGACCTATCGCGCCCGGATCGACAGCACGATCGCGCCGGGACGTCTGAGCTACGGCGAGCTGTTGATACCCGGACAGGAGCCGCAGGAAGTCTTCCTCTCCACCAACGTCTGTCACCCGTCGATGGCCAACAACGAGCTGTCGGGGCTCACCGTGACGACTTGGCTTGCCAAGTGGCTGCTCGAGCGGCCGCGGCGCTACAGCTACCGGATCGTTTTCATTCCCGAGACGATCGGATCCATCACCTATCTCAGCCGGCATCTCGAGCAGATGAAGGAGCGGGTCGTGGCCGGCTTCGTTGTCGCGTGCGTCGGCGACGAACGGGTCTACTCATTCCTTTCGTCGCGCAACGGCAACACCTTGGCCGATCGGGTCGCTCGGCATGTGCTGGACCAGATCGACCCGAACTACATGCGCTACAGTTTCCTCAACCGCGGCAGCGACGAGCGCCAGTACTGTGCGCCGGGCGTCGATCTCCCCGTCGTTTCGGTCATGCGCAGCAAGTACTGCGAATATCCCGAGTACCACACCTCACTCGACGACCTCACGCTCGTGACGCCGGCGGGCCTGGAGGGGGGGTACACGGCGTTGCGCCGCTGCATCGAGGTGATCGAGAGCAATCGCCGGTGGCAGGTCGCCGTCCTGGGCGAGCCGCAGCTGGGGAAGCGCGGTCTCTTCCCGTCAATTTCGCTGCCGGCCGAGGTTCCGAGCGTCAAGGCGATGATGAACATGATCGCCTATTGCGACGGGACCCGCGATCTCGTGGAGGTGGCGGAACTGATCGGCGTTCCGGCGTGGCAGCTCGTCCCGATATGCGAGCGCCTTGCGAGCCACGATCTGCTCCGCGTGGCGTAACGGCCAAGTACGGCCGTAGCCGGCATCGGGGCCGTCGCGTCGAAGGCCTTGCAACCATTTCGTCCTTTCGGGGTTGCGGTAGCCAGGTGCCCCGGCTGGTTTTGCCTCTGGGCATGGTCCGAGCGCTCCAGACGTGCCCTCCTCGGGCACACGGCGCCCCTCCGGCGCAATCGTTGGCGAAGGCAAACTCACGGGAGGCGACGCCTCCCGTTTTTCCTATATCCATGAAATCATGATTTTATAAAGTGTCGCGGCGCGTGCGGGGCGCAGGACCGTCGCCGCTCGAGGCAGCTATCTAGATCAGTGGCGCGGGAGAAGTCGGCGGGAGAGCACGATCAGGCCCCCCCGCCTTCCTTGCCTAGCAGGGAGCAACGAATAGCTCCCTCATGCAACAGACGCGGGCGTGTCCGCCTTGTCTAGTTTCGAGCACGTCTTTGGAATGCAGCGAGACTTTCCACAAGCTTGGCCCGAGTCATATTTTGGCCTCGCGATGCGGACTTTTCCGTTCTCGTAAGACTCGCGGTAGCGGTACACCGATATGGCTTGTCCATCCTCGGTCGCCTGCTCATAACCGCCGCGGTGGAATGACGACAAGGGCAACCGAAATCTCGATCGGTCAGCGAACGACGCATTCGAGCCTTCCCGCGGGAGCAGCCGTCGAAGCGGCTCTCATGGAGGCCTATGACGAATACCGTCGTTCAGGGCGTCTGCCCGAAGAACTTCAGCTCGAGGATCTTGGCTACCATCTGGTACAGGCGTCGCGGTTTGGCGAAGCGGCGTGGTGCTTCGACCATTCAGACCCGGCAAATCCCGACAGAGTCGAGCTGGTTCAATGGTGGCAGATGGTCGTGGCCCACGTGCGCGGGCGTGACGAAGAGGCATCCCGCGCCTTTCGCCGCTTCGCGGCGATGGTGCCGGCATCGTCCCGTTTGCCTTCGATCATCATATCGATGGCGTTCCACGTCGGCGACCTCGAATGGGCACGCGTCTGGCTGCGGCGAGGATCGGTTCTCTCGCCCGAAGAATCCGAGGCATTCTCGAGACTCTGTCGCCATGCCGACGCGCTTTGCCATACTGCGGGACCGGTCAGCGAAGCTTCGGCGCGTCGAGCGACGCTGCTCGTGCTCGGTCAATCGAATGCCGGCAACAGCTCCGAGGTCGCAACGAGCGTCGCAGGCAACGCGCACGTATTCAAATCGGGTCGCTTCTATTCGACCGCGGATCCGCTGGTCGGCGCCGATGGAACGGGAGGGTCGATCTGGTCGCGCCTTGCGACACGTTTGCTGGTATCCGGATTCTGTGAGGAGATCGTTCTCGTTTGCGTGACGAGGGGCAGCAGCACGATGGAGGACTGGTCGACCCCCGGCACTTTCGGACTGGAGCGCACGTGCCGCCAGCTCCGCGCCACCGGGATCGACGTCACGCACGTTCTTTGGCAGCAGGGCGAGCAGGAGACCGTGCGGGGAGTATCGAAAGAGGACTACATGCGCGGGCTGTACCGATTGCGCGGACGGCTAGCTGCGGAAGGCGTAGGCGCACCGCTCTTTTGCGCGCTCTCGACCCGGGTCGGCGCGCGGACATGCAAGGAAGTGGTGGCAGCTATCGGCGAGGCGGCAGCAGCCGATGACGGTTTCCGGATTGGCCCCGACACGGACGCGCTCGGAGCGGAGTTTCGCAGGGACGGTACTCACCTTAACGCGAAGGGGCAGGACGCGGCGGCCGAGCTCTGGCTTCGGACTCTCGTCGGCAGCCCGTAGTCGAGAATGAACATGCGACCGGCGGCGACGGCCGCTTTCTTAGGAGAGCCGGCCTTCTGGCACCAGCGCGCAGCGCTTGCGTCGCAGGCGGGTGACACGCGTTCGGCGCTTGCGTGTTACGAGCGCCTACTCGCTGTCGCGCCCGCGGATATCGAGGCGCATTTCTATACCGGCTATCACCTGTATCTCGATGGTGAGCTCGCGCCGGCGGAAGCCTCGTATCGTCGGGCGCTTGCGCTCGATCCGGGCCATGCCGACGCAGCCTGGTGCCTGGCGATGCTGCGTTGGCTCAAGGGTGATCTCCAAGGCGCCTGGCGAACCTATGAGTGCCGTCTCGGTCGGCGAGGTTTCGCGCTCCCGGCTCCGATCGCCGCCAAGCCGGCATGGCGAGGGGAGATGGTGCCGGGTGAGACCTTGCTCCTCTGGGCCGAGCAGGGACACGGAGACACGATCCAGTTCATCCGGTACGCGGCGCTGGCGAAGCGGAGGGTCGGGCGGCTTGTCGTCGCCTGCCAGGGCGCCCTCAAGCGCCTGCTGTCGGCGCAATCGCACCTGGCGGATCTTGTCGTCGGGGACGGCGATCCCGTCCCGGCTTTTGACCGCCAGGCCTCGATCATGAGCCTGCCGGTCATCTTCGATACGCGGATCGGGACGATCCCGGCGGCATGTCCCTACATTCTGTCCCCTCCGCCGGACCCGCCGCTGGGCAGCGGAAGGCTGTTCAACGTCGGGCTGGTCTGGAGCGGCAGCCCCCACAATCAGCCGATGAACCGGTACCGTGCGATGCCCTTCACGGAGCTTCTCCCTCTGCTTGGAATGGACGGCATTCGATTCCATTCGTTGCAGGTCGGCCCTGCGGCTCAGGCGGAGGCGGCACCCTTCGTCTCCGGCGGGCGCCTGGGCGATCTTGCCTCGCGGCTGACCGACTTCGCCGAGACGGCGCGTTTTCTCCACGCGATGGATCTTGTGGTAACGGTCGATACGTCCGTCCCCCACTTGGCCGGCGCAATGGGCAAGCCGACATTCCTCATGCTCGCAAAGACTCCCGACTACCGATGGTTCCTCTCGGGCGACAGGTCGCCTTGGTATCCCTCGCTGCGCCTTTTTCGCCAAGGCACAGCAGGCGTCTGGCGCGACGTGGTCGAGGCGGTGTCCGTTGCTCTCCGCCAACAGTTGGCGGAGCGCAAGGCGTGAGCACCGCGACTTCCACCGGATCGGCCGGTCTCGTCGAAGGGATCGTGGTGGCCTTTCGCGAAGGCCGAACGGCCGCGGCGCTGACGGCAGCCCGCCGCGCATTGGCCGATCGTCCGGGCGGTCATGACCTCCAGCGTCTCATGGCGCTCGGCCACCATCGAGCAGACGACTTCGCCGCCGCCGAGATCGCCGCGCGGCGGGCGGCCGCATCGGGCGACACATCGGCCGATGCGCAGGTCCTGATCGGGGTCGCAGCCCAGGCCGCCGGGGCGCCGGACCGTGCGGTTGCCGCCTTTGACCGTGCGCTCGGGGCTCCGACGGCGCCGGCATCGGCCCGCCAGCTTCGCGCCTCTGCCCTGATCGAGCTCGGCCGCTACGATGAGGCCTGGGAGGAGCTGCTCGCCTACCTGGTGGAGCATCGAGGCTCGCTCTGGTGGCCGGACAGCCTCGTCGGGACGGCGGCGGAACCGCCCGACGGCGATGTCCAAGTCAGCGCGCTGAAGCTGCGCCACGACCTCGAGCAGCTGAAGCATCTGGATGTCCAGGGCCGGTTGCCGCCAGGGGCGGCCTCCATGATCGGTGCCTTCGGCGAGGTTCTCGCCGAAATCGGCGACGATCCGACGATCGGGGCGCAAGTGACCCGCCTCGATGAAACACAGCACCGGCGGATCGGTGCCGCCTACAACAAGATCGTCGTGCTCGATCCGGGGAAGCGGGTGGCCGGGTCGGCGCTAGCGACGTCCTGGGACCGCCAGGCGGCTGCGCGAAGCTTCGCCAAAGAGCGGGTCGCCGTGGTGGACGGTCTCCTGAGACCCGAGGCCTTGGCCGCGCTCAGGCGCTTCTGTCTGGACTCGACGATCTGGTTCGATACCAGCCATGCCCTCGGCAATCGGGGCTATATCGGGGCCGATGGGATCGCCGGGTTCGGTTGTCCGCTCGTCTGCCAGATCGCCGAGGATCTGCGCGCGGCTCTTCCCGGCATCATCGGCGATCTGCCGCTGATCAAGCTCTGGGCCTTCAAGTACGATCATTCTCTGCAGGGCATCAATGCACATGCCGATGCCGCGAGGGTCAACGTCAACTTCTGGATCACGCCGGACGATGCGAACCTCTCGGCCAACACCGGCGGGTTACTCGTCTGGAATACGCATATCCCCTCGGAGTGGGGTTTCGACGTCTTCAATAACGACTCGGAGGCCTTGCTTCGGCGCGCCAAGGAGGTCGGTGCAGCACCTCTCGCGGTTTCCCACCGCCAGAACCGTGCCGTGATCTTCGACTCCGACCTGATCCACGCAACGGCACCACTGCATTTCCGTGAGGGCTACGAAAACCGCCGCATCAACGTGACGCTGCTCTACGGGCGGCGCCGAGGTGCGTCCTGACCGTGCTTTGTGTACGGCATGGCGTGGTCTAGGGTCGGCGTCATGCCGCTGCGATCCGAAACCAAGATACCCGTCATCATTCCCTTCTATCGCCACAAGGAAAAGCTCGATCGCTGCCTGGCGCATCTCGCCGCCCAGACGCGAGACGTGGAGCCTGTGGTGATCGACAACAATGTCGAGAACCGGTACTTCACCGGTGCGGTGAATCTCGGGCTCAAGACCTGCCTAAGATCTTCTAGCTCCTACTATGTGATCCTCAATCAGGACATGTATCTGGCGCCCGATGCGATCGAGCGGCTGGCGGACTTCCTCGATGCCAGCCCGGGATGCGGCATCGCCAGTCCTCTGCAGTTGGCTGTAGAAACTGCTGGTCATGTCGATTTCGCCGGTGGGCTGGATGCCTTTCCGGTCGGTTCCTACATCTCGGGGCCGCGCGCGGCCTTCACCGAGGATCGGGAAGTTTACTGGGCCGGCGGGGCATGCATGATGCTTCGAGCCGAGATGGTTCGCGAGATAGGTCTGCTCGATCCCAACCTAAGATTCCTTGGCTCGGACAGCGACTATTGTTTCACCGCTCGGGTGCGCGGCTGGGCGACCTGGGTCGTCGCCAGGGCGACCGGGCAGCACGAAGCCGGCGCCTCGACCGCAAATCAGCCCGACCCCGTGCTCGAGCGCGTCAAGACTGACGACATTCTCTACTTCGCCGGAAAGTGGCTGACGGGGGACCTGTATCGCCGGCTCGCCTACGAAGGGAGCAAGCTGGATCCTTCGCACGTCGCGTCGCTGGTCGAGCACTTCCAGGGTGTACGGAAGCTGCTCACGGATCGCATGCCCGGCTGACCATGCCGGGCACATGCATGACAGCGGCGCCGAACAGGTACGAGACTCTCCGACGGGCTCTCGCCTGCTACGCGGCGGGGAGGGACGGCGAAGCGCGGACGCTTGCGGCAGACGTCGTGCGGAGGCATCCGGACGACGTCGACGCCTTGCGGCTCCTTGGCCATGTCGACCTTCGCCGAAGTCGAGGCGAGGAGGCGGCCAAGTCGCTCCGACGTGCCCTGGCGCTGGTACCCGATCACGCGGAGACGCTGAATGCGCTCGGTGTGGCGTGGCTTCATGTGGCGCCGGCAGCCGCGGATATCGTCTGTCGTCGCGCCCTCTCGGTGGACTCAGGATCCGCCGACGCGCTCTACAACCGTGCGACGCTCGCCGCAGCGAGGGGGGACGAAGCGCTCCGCCGAGTGCTGCTCCAGGACGCCGTCGGAAGACGGCCCGACCATGTTTCGGCCTGGAATGGCCTGGGCGCAACCTTCCAGCTCGCCGGAGACCAGGCGGGCGCTGACCGGGCCTGGCGCATC
Organism: Rhodospirillaceae bacterium; assembly: GCA_016792585.1. Lineage (GTDB taxonomy): Bacteria > Pseudomonadota > Alphaproteobacteria > SHVZ01 > SHVZ01 > SHVZ01. The sequence goes on along the minus strand of JAEULB010000216.1, from coordinate 3,139 downwards.
GCCACAACTCTCGATCCGGCACGGGCGGAGGTACTGGCCAATATTGGCGGTCAACTCTGGAAAACGCGACTGCCGGAGGCGGCGGCTATCGCCGCAGGTCGCGTCCTTGCGCTCGATCCGCACTCCGTCACGGGACTTACTGCACGGGCGCTTGCCTATCGCGACCTCGATCGTCATGACGAAGCCCTGGTCGATAGCCGCCGCGCATTAGCGCTTGCGCCATCGGATGTCGTGGTGCTGTGCAATCTCGGCATCTGCCTGATGTCGGACGTTCGGCCTCGGGAAGCGGCAGGCGTCCAGTCACGCGCGCTTGCGGTGGATCCGGAGCATGCAGAAGCTCGCTGGAACCGCGGCATCGCGCGTCTCCAGTCCGGGAACGATGGGAACGGCTGGCGCGACTATGCCTGGCGCTGGCGCATGCCGGGCTTCACCTCGCCTGCTCGCGGCTTCCGGCAGCCGCGCTGGAGCGGCTCACTCAGGCCTGGGCAGACTATTCTGCTCCACGCCGAGCAGGGCCTCGGGGACACGTTGCAGTTCCTCAGATATGCGCCGCTGATCAAAGCTGCTGGCGCCAGGATCGTTCTCGAGGTGCAGCCGGAGCTGCGCCGCCTTCTGGACGGATGGCCGTCGGTCGACCGGCTGGTCACGCGCGGTGATCCGATCCCGACGTTCGACAGTCACGCTGCCCTGATGGATCTGCCCGAGGTCCTGGGCACGGCGCCTGTCACCGGGCCCGGATGTACACCGTATCTCGGGACTTCGGCGGCGTTCGACCACCCGTTGCTGGGTACCCGGGACCTGCGGGTCGGTCTCGTCTGGGCGGGTGGGACCGCCCACCGGAATGATCGGCGTCGGTCGCTTCCGTCACCTGTGGCTGAACACTTGGCAGACCGGCTCGTCGACTTGCCCGGCGTGCGGCTGTTCACGCTCCAGCTCGGCCGGCCTATGCTCGAAGGCCGCGCGCGAGCGGAGGCGATCGATCTTTCGGACCGGCTGACCGACATGGCGGCGACGGCGGCGGCACTCAGCCGCCTGGACCTCCTGGTGACCGTCGACACCGCGATCGCTCATCTCTCCGGCGCGCTCGCCCGACCGACCTTCGTCCTGCTGGCACGCGACGCGGACTTTCGATGGATGCTCGATCGGGAGGACAGCCCCTGGTATCCCACACTGCGCCTGTTCCGCCAGGCCTCGGCGGGATCCTGGACAGATGTCGCAGAGCGCGTCGTCGTGGCAGTCGAGGCACTGACTCGGACCGCGCGGGAATAGCGGTGTTCTATTGTGCCTGCACGAGGGCAACAATCCGCTCAATGTCGGCTGCGGCGAGGACGATGTCGGATTGCTGCAATGCATGCGGCGCAGTCGCCCGGGCCGATACCCGATGATGATCGAGGCCGAGGGCCGCCGAGATGCTTGAGTAGAAGCTGCGGTTGGACCCTGCGACGTCGATCTCGATCACGCGGCAGGGTGCCGATGAGAATACCAGGTTGACGAAACCCGCCCCATGAGGACCAACGACGATCGAAGCGGAACCGAACAGCTCGACCTGTTGGTCGAAGGTCATGGTCTCGAGCTCGGCGATCTCGAAGCCGAGGGACCGGAGCGCGCGGATCAGGTCGGGCTCGTTGACGATACGGCGTTGTGTCGCTTTCCCGCGCGATACATAGACCCGGCGCCGAATGGATGCCGCCGGACGTACGAGGACTTTCCCGCGAAGCCACTCGATTGCGGCCGGATGCATGATCGTCAGGCGTGTCGCCACTGACGGAACCAGCAGGCGGTCGACGCGGACCGGCGCATCGGGCAACGGCACCAGTCGAGCTGCGTCGATGCCGACGCGTGCGATCGTTCCGATCTGCACCGGGGACAGATTGCGCCCAACGAGAATAGGCCCCGTGTAGCCGAGCGCCTCGCAGGCCATCAGGCGGGGCAGGTAGTCGGCGATCCAGTGGTAGTAGTTGGGGCCACCGCCGAGTAGGAGCGCTTCGGGCAGCGTGCTGCCAGAGGCCGGCGGATGATGGCTTGCGAGATGGTGTTTGCCGACCGGCGTCACGAGACCGGAAACGAAGGGCAGTGCTTCTAGATCGGCGATGCTGTCCTGGAGCAGGACCGCGTCGTCGAGTATCGGCAGGCCGTCGCCACCGACCGCGGCATCGTCCAGGACCGTAACCCTCAGCGGAATCCTTATAGGCGACCCAGGACCTGCGGTCGCCTCGAAAGGCTCGGCCAGCCTCATTGCAGGCCGGCCACGGCCGGAGGAAATGACTTCCGGCACGGTCGCGATCCGCAGCAGCCGCGCCCGCGATCGCCGCCCGAGCAGCGCCTGACGCCGGAGGGCGGATTGCTCCGCGATCTCGGCCTGGCCGACGTCGGCCAGGGACGCAGCGAGCGCGAGAACCGCGTCCGGGTTCGCCGGGGCCAGCGTCAGGCCGCGCCGAAGGCTCCGGCGTCTCGTCGCCCGGTCTGACGTCGCCGACGCGAGGTTTAGCCAGGCGAATGCCAGGTCCGGCTGAAGAACTGCGGCCCGTCGAAAGCCTGTCGCGGCTTCGGCAGTCCGAAGTGACACAGCGTGGGCGAGGCCAAGGTTGTTGTGAAAATCGGCGACGGCCGGGGCCGCGGCGATCGCGGATCGGTGGAGAGCCGATGCGGCCTCGGGCTGTCCCGCTTGATAGGCGACGAGGCCGAGAAGGTTCCGGACGACCGGGTCCTGGGGCCGGGTGACGAGTAGAGCGCGGTAGATCGTCTCAGCATCATGCAGACGACCCGCCTCGTGCAGCGATACCGCCCGCGCCAGGTCCGCAGAGGCCGCGTCAGCCTGGGTCGGCATGGCGGCGTGCGACCTCCCGCATCTCCTCGTCGACCTGATCGAGGAGGACGAGGAAGTGCTTCCAGGCGATTGCCAGGAAACGTCGGCGATCGCTCTCGTAAGGACCGTCCAGCATGAGCATCCTCTCACTGGCCGCCTGCCAATACGCCTGCGTCAGTCCCTTGAGCAGATGATGGGCGGCCGGGTGCGATGCTTCGGCCGCTCGAACCGTGGCGAGAACGTCGCCCATTCGGTCCATGGCATCGTCCAGGCTGACCGCCGCACCAGGGTCCTGCCGGCGGAGATCGGACTTGATCTCGGTCACGGCGTCGA
>JAEULB010000169.1 GCA_016792585.1 Rhodospirillaceae bacterium | reverse complement strand
ACCGTCTCCATCGCCGAGAGGCCCATGCGGCCGCGGTTCTCCTGCGGCATGTAGCCGATCGCGCTCTGCCAGCTGCGCAACGCGGTGGTGGCGAGGCTTGCCCCGTCCAAAAGGATGTCGCCGGCCTTTGGCCGGTGCTCGCCGAACAGCGCGCGCAGCAGCGTCGACTTGCCGGCGCCGTTGGGACCGACCAGCGCCGTCAGCTCGCCTTCGCGGAAGGCGAGGCTGAGATCGCCGACCACCTTGAGGTCGCCATGGGCGAGGGTCAGGTCGCGGATCTGCAGCATCAGATGCCGATCCGCCGGCGCGACAGGATCAGGTGCAGGAAGAACGGCACGCCGACCACGGCGGTGACGATGCCGACCGGCACCAGCACGCCCGGCATCAGGATCTTGGAGATGACCGAGGCGGCGGAGAGGAGGAGGGCTCCGACCAGGCCCGACATAGGCAGGAGGAAGCGCTGATCCTCGCCGACGAAGAGGCGCGACAGGTGAGGGGCGACGAGGCCGATGAAGCCGATGGTGCCGACGAAGCTGATCGCAGTCGCGGTCATGAACGAGATCAGCGCGATGGTGACGAAGCGGAGCCACATCACGTTGACGCCGAGCGCGCGGGCGCGCTGCTCGCCGAGCCTGAGTGCCGTCATCTTCCAGGCCTCCCGCATCAGCAAGGGAAGCGCGATCAGGCACGCGGCCGCGGTGATCTGGACGCTGGTCCAGGTCGCCTTGGCCAGGCTGCCGAACAGCCAGAACACGATCTGCTGGCCGACCTCGGGCGTCGCCTTGAACTGCAGCAGCGACTGCAGCGAGTGGAACAGGAAGAGGAGCGCGATCCCGGCCAGCACCATCGTGTCGGTGCCCATGCCGCGGATGTTGCCGACGCCGTAGATCGTCGCGGAGGCGAGGCAGGCGAAGACGAAGGCGCAGAACGGCACGATGAAGCTGGGATTGAGGCCCCAGCCGCCGTTCTGGATGCAGAGCGAGGCACCGAAACCGGCCGCGGCCGCGAGGCCGAGCGTGTAGGGGCTGGCCAACGGGTTATCGAGCAAGGTCTGCATCGTGGCGCCGCTGGTGCCGAGCGCCACACCGACCGTCAGCGCCATCAGCGCCATCGGCAGGCGGAGGTCCCAGACGATGGCGCGCAAGGTCAGGTCGGCCTCCGCCGGCCCGACCAGCGTCGCCAGCACGTCCTCGATCTTCAGCAGCGCCGGCCCGGTGGCGATATCGAGCACCAGCAGGCCGCTCAGGGCGATCAGCAAACAGAAGAACGCAACCATGCGCCGGCGCTCGACGCGCCGGTGCATGGCGATCGCATGTTCGACGGCCCGGTTCACGCTTTGATGCTCACACCTTGCCGCCGGCGAGATTGATCATGAACGTGCCCTTGGGCTCGATCGGCAGGTACTTCCGATAGAAGTTCTGATAGGTCGCCTCCGGATCGAGGTCCGCGAACAGCTCGGGATACAGAACCTTGGCGACGTACTGCAGCGAGGCGTGGTCGGGGATCGTGCGCGACGCACCGTGATAGACGGCGTGAACGCGGTTGGTCTTGACCGCCGGCAGGTCGGACCAGCCCGGCCGCCTGGTGAAGGCGGCAAGGCGCGTGCGCGCCTCGTCCGGCGACACGCCTTCGCCCATCAGCTGCGCGGTCGCGTGCTTCCGCCACTCCGAGCCGGCGATCAGGATCACGTCGGGCCTGGCGGCCAGCACCTGCTCGGGCGCCACCGGCGCCCAGGTCTTCACCACCTCGCGGGTGATGTTGGCGCCGCCGGCGGTGAGCGCGATGGCGCCCCACATGTGGTCGCCGTAGCTGACGCCCTGCTCGGCCGGCCCCTTGTTGCCGAGCTCGATGTAGATGCGCGGCGCCGGCTTGCCGGCCTTGGCGATGCGCTCGCGGATCAGGGTGACCGTGTCCTCGTACTCCTTGTTGATCGCCGCGGCGCGGGACTCGGTGCCGAGGACCTGACCCATCACGCGGGTGCTGGCGAGATGCCGCTCCAGCGTCTGCGCGTGATAGTCGGTCACGATCATCGGGATGCCGAGCTGGATCAGCCGGTTGAAGTCGGCGCCGATGCCCTTCACCTGCCAGTCGGCAAGGATCACCAGATCTGGCTTCAGCGCGATCACCTTCTCGATCGAGAAGGTATTCACCTCGACCTCGCCGACATCGACGAGCCGGTCGAGCGACGGCCGTTTTGCCAGGTGCACCTCCCAGTTCTGCGGGCGCCAGTCCTTCCAGGCGGCCTTGGAGATGCCGACGACACGGTCCATCGCCTGCTCGCCGCCCACGGCGAGAAAGTCCTCGAAATAGAAGCCGAGCATGATGCGCTTGACCGGCATCTCGACGGTGACCTTGCGGCCCAGCACGTCGATGACCTCGAGCGGGGCGGCGGCGGCGGGAAGGGCGTGCATGGCGACGGCCGCACAGGCGGCCAGGAAGGTTCTGCGACAGAGGGAATGGAGCATGGAATCCTCGCGGTGGGTGTGGCCGTCACCGCGAACGAGCTTGCCGGGTCTCGTGACAACCGGCTCGCTACCGTCAGGGCACCCCGCCCGTCGGCTTCGCTAAGTGACCACGTCGGACGGCAGGTTTCCTGGCTCGCGGCTCCTTGCCTTGCCGTCGCCTTCCCGGGCCGAGGATGCCCAGTGGCACGATGACGGAAGACTCGCCGCTCACAGTTGCGGGGGCAGCCGCGGATCGAAGCGATGGCTCCTACCGCGTTCCCTTTGATCCCCTCACGGGGAACCGTCCGGGAGCGATGCTACGCGGTGGAACCTGCCCGGGTCAATTTGCCCCGACCTAGGATATCGTGAAGGGGGGTAGGATCGGTTCATGCCAATCGACGTATTCGCGCTGGTGCTTCTCGCCGCCTTCGTCCACGCGGCCTGGAATGCCCTGGTCAAGGCGGATGGCGATCGTCTCACCGTGATCCGGCTGATGTCGGCGACCCAGCTGGTCATCTCGCTGCTGCTGATTCCGTTCGTGCCGGTTCCGGCGCCTGCGTCGTGGCCGTATCTCGCCGCCAGCGCCTTCGTGAACATCGGCTACATGATGTTCCTCAATCAGGCCTACCGGTCGGGAGACCTCAGCCACGCCTATCCGCTGGCGCGGGGAATGGCGCCGCTCCTCGTCGCCGGCGTGTCGATCTGGTTCCTCGGCGAGGAGCTGAGCCGCGCCAGCCAGATCGCCGTCCTGCTCATCGGGCTCGGCATTACCAGCCTGTCGCTGGCGCGCGGTGTCGAAGGACTCAGGGATCTCCGCATGGTCGGGTTCGCGCTCGGGACCGGCATCTTCATCGCCGTCTATACCCTGCTGGACGGACTCGGCGCGCGTGCCGCCGGCGGTGCGCATGGCTACATGGCCTGGGTGACGCTCGTCGGCGGCTGTCTGATGGTCTCGGTGATCGGCTGGATCCAGCGGAAGGAGCGGGCACCGGTCAGCCGGCGGACCCGGGTCGCCGGAGTTGCATCCGGGATCACGAGCTACGCGTCGGCGTGGATGATCATCTGGGCGATGACGGCAGCGCCGATCCCGCTGGTCTCGGCGTTGCGCGAGAGCAGCATCATCTTCGCCGTCGCGATCGGCGTCGTCGTGCTGAAGGAGCGGCTGAACCTTGCGCGGCTACTCTCCATCGCGACCACCTTGGTCGGAACGGTGATCCTGAAGTTCAGCCGCTAGTCCCGCGCTTCGCCGCCTTGAGTGCGACGCGGACCCGTTCCACGACCATCTGGGTCGAGGCCGGCTTGACGATGTAGCCGGCGATGCCGAGCGATTTGAGCTTGTGCACGCTCTCGGGATCGTTGGAGGCGGTCAGCATCACGACCGGGGTCTGCGCACTCCCGGTCGGAAGCTCCCGGAGCTTGGTCAGGAACTCGAAGCCGTCCATGTTCGGCATCTTGAGATCGCAGAGGATGACGTCGACGAACTCCCGATCTGCCGCGATCAGGTCGAGCGCCTCCTGGCCGTCGCGCGCCTGCAGCACCTGCTTGAAGCCGATGCCGTTCAGCATCCGCGCCATCATCGAGCGGATGAACAGCTGGTCCTCGATCAGAAGGATCCTGGTATTGGCGAACTCGGCCACGACGCTTGCATAGCACGAAGGCCCGAGTGCGCGCGGTAGAACGGCGCACACCGGAATGAGCTAAAGGCGCGGTTAGTTAACCGCTACTCCTTCACTGCGCCGGTCAGGCTCGAGACGTAGTACTCGACGAAGAACGAGTAGAGGACCGCCACCGGCAGCGAGCCGAACAGCGCGCCGGCCATCAAGGCGCCCCAGTGATAGACGTCGCCTTCGACCAGCTGGGTCAGCACGCCGACGGGCACCGTCTTTTCTTCCGAGGAGGAGATGAAGGCGAGTGCGTAGATGAACTCGTTCCACGAGAGCGTGAAGGCGAAGATTCCGGCCGAGATCAGGCCCGGCACCGCCAGCGGCAGCGTGATCCGCCAGAGGATCTGAAGCCGCGTGGCGCCGTCGATCAGCGCACATTCCTCGAGCTCGTAAGGGATGGACTTGAAGTAGCCCATCATCAGCCAGGTGCAGAACGGGATCAGGAAGGTCGGGTACGTCAGGATCAGGGCCCAGCTCGTGTCGTAGAGGCCGAGCCCGTAGATGATGGTCGCGAGCGGGATGAACAGGATCGACGGCGGCACCAGGTACGCAAGGAAGATCATCAGACCGATCGTCTGCGCGCCCCTGAAGCGGAGCCGCTGGATCGCATAGGCCGCGAGCACGCTGGCGAAGATCGAGAGCGCGGTCGCCACCACCGCGACCAGCATCGTGTTGAACAGCCACTCCGGATAGTTGGTGTTGAAGAGCAGCTTCTCGACATTGGCCAGCGTCGGGTTCTTGATCAGGAAGGGGCTGTTTTCCTTGTAGCTGTAGAGCTCGTCGTTCGGCTTGAAGGTCGTGACCGCCATCCAATAGAACGGGAACAGCAGCACGACCATGAAGACGAACAGCGGCACGTAGAGCGTCACCACGCGGCGGGGCAGCGTGTTGAGATAGGCCATGCCGGTCGAGTCGGCGGCCTTCTGGGTGTCGACCGTGGTCTCAGCCATCGGATTCGCCCTGCTGCCACTTCCGGCGTTGCAGGCCGAAGTAGCTCGACAGCGTCGCCGCCACCAGGAACGGGATCATAGCGGTCGCGATCGCGGCCCCTTCGCCGAGCTGGCCGCCGGGGATCGCGCGCTGGAAGGCGAGCGTCGCCATTAGGTGGGTGGAGTTCACCGGGCCGCCGCGGGTGATCGCGTAGATCAGCTGGAAGTCGGTGAAGGTGAACAGCACCGAGAAGGTCAGCACGATCGACAGGATCGGCATCAGCATCGGCATGGTGACGTGCCGGAAACGCTGCCAGGGCGTGGCGCCATCCAGCGCCGCGGCTTCGTAGAGCGACGGCGAGATCGTCTGCAGGCCCGCCAGCAGGCAGATCGCAACGAAGGGGATGCCGCGCCAGACGTTGGCGGCGATCAGCGAGGCGCGCGCGTTGTTGGGCTTCCCGAGGAAGTCGATGTACTGGTCGATCAGCCCCATCTTCTGCAGCATGTAGCTGAGGATCGAGAACTGGGCGTCGTAGATCCACCAGAAGGCGATGGCCGACAGCACCGTCGGCACGATCCACGGGAGCAGGATGATCGCGCGCAGGATCGCCTTGAACGGCAGGTGGTTGTTGAGCAGGAGGGCGAGGTAGAGCCCGAGCCCGAACTTCAGCACCGTCGCGACCGTGGTGTAGAGCAGCGTGTTGAAGACGACGAGCCAGAAGACGCTGTCGTCGAACAGCGAGATGTAGTTCTCGAGACCGATGAAGAAGCCCGGCCGGCCGATCTTGGTGTCGGTGAATCCCAGCCATACGCCGAGGCCGAGCGGGTATGTCAGGAACGTCAGCAGCAGGATCGCCGCGGGCGCCATGCAGATGACGGAAAGGACATTCCGGTTGTCGAGCAGGTCGACAAGCGGCTTGCGGACGATGCTGCCCGTCCGGTTGAGCGCGGCGGTTGCCATCAAGGATCCTTCCGAAGCGGGAAGGGACGCGGAGCCCGAAGCCCCGCGCCCGTCAGAAATCCCGGTCGATCAGATCTTGTAGTAGCGCTCGACGCGCTTGTGCGCTTCGGCCGCGGCCTGCTCCGGCGTCTTGGCGCCGGAAGCGACCGAGGCGAACATTGTGACGATGATGTAGTCGGCGAGCGCACCGGCCGAGGCGTAGCCGAGAGACCCGGCATAGCCCAGCCACAGCGCGTTCTTGATCACCGAGTTGTACGGCGTGTGCTTGGGGTCGACCGTCCAGATCTTGTTGTTCTCGTAGAACTTGAGCGGGTGGCCCCAGTAGCCGATCGAAGCTTCGAGCCAGGGCTCGTACTGCTCCTTCTCCATCATGAAGCGGATGTAGTCTTTCGCCGCGTTCGGGTAGCGCGAGTACTTGAACACGTAGGCCGGGACCATGCTGCACGACTCCGACGGCTTGCCGACCGGGCCGATCGGGAACGAGGCGTGCTCGATGTCGGCCGTCATCTCCTTGAGACGGGCGTCGGTCGATGTCTTGGCGGCGTAGTAGACCGAGATGCCGTTCGCGGTCAGCGAGAGCTGGCCGTCGAGGAAGGCCTTGTTGTTCGACGGGTCAAGCCAGGAGAGCGTGCCCGGGATGAAGGTGTCGTAGAGCTGCTTCACGTAGTTCAGCGCGGCGATGGTCTCCGGGCTGTTCAGCGTCACCTGGTCCTTCTCGTTGACCATCTTGGCGCCGTGGCCCCAGAGCACCCAGTGGCACCAGCCGTTGGCGTCGCCGATGGCGTTGCCGAGCGCGAAGCCGATCGGCGTGCCCTTGGCCTTGAGGTCCTGGGCCATCTTGAGGAAGCCGGGGAAGTCCTTCGGCACCGCGTCGTAGCCGGCGGCCTTCAGCATCGACTTGCGATAGACCATCTTCGAGCCCGACGCACCGAGCGGGATCGAGATCCAGTTGTTGCCCTTCTTGCCGTATTTCTGGGCGAGGTCGTACCAGCCGCCGTACTTGGATCCCAGGTAGTTGGCGACGTCGTTCAGCACGACGACCTTGTCCGGGTACTGGTGCACGTTGTCGTGCCAGCCGTAGACGACGTCCGGACCCTTGCCGACGTTGGCCGCGACCGCCGACTTCGGCACCAGGTCTTCCCAGCCTTCCGAGTCCACCCGGACCTTCACGCCGGTCATCTTCTCGTACTTGGCGGTGTTCTCAAGGAACAGCGTCTCGTCGCCCTGGACGAACTTCGCCGGGCGCATGACGCGGAGGCTCGCGCCCTTCTCCGGCTGGATCTTCCATTCGGGCGCCTGCGCCAGGGCCGGGCCGCCGAGGGCGGTGCCGGCCACGAGGCCTACGCCGAGCTTCGCCAAGTCGCGCCTGCTGAAGTCAGACATCGTGTTTCCTCCTGTTTTTGACGGGGTAAGCGGCCCTCTATTTCTTGTTCTTTAAACGCCGAATCCTGGGCCTACAGATGCTGACCGGACGCGGCGTCGAACAGATGCACGACGTCGAGCCTTGGCTGCAGCTTGATCTCCTGGCCCGGCCGGAAATCGTGTCGCTCCGAGAAGACCGCGCAGGTGTGGACGCCAGCGATCTTGGAGAAGACCAGTGTATCGGCGCCCGTGGGCTCGACCACTTCGACCTTCGCAGGGACCCCGCTGGACCCGCCGGCCAAGGCCAAGTGCTCGGGGCGCACGCCATAGACGACCTTCTGGCCGTCGGAGCCGCCGACATTGCCCGGCGCCGGCAGCTTGGTGCCGTCCTCGGCCTCGACCCAGATGCCGCCGTTCCGGCGCAGCGTGCCCTGGAAGAAATTCATCGCCGGCGAGCCGATGAAGCCCGCGACGAAGGTGTTGGCCGGGTTGTCGTAGAGCTCGAGCGGCGATCCAACCTGCTCGACGATGCCGTCATGCATGACGACGATGCGGTCGGCCATCGTCATCGCCTCGACCTGGTCATGGGTCACGTAGATCGAGGTGGTCTTGAGGCGCTGGTGCAGCGCCTTGATCTCGGTGCGCATCTGCACGCGGAGCTTGGCGTCCAGGTTCGAGAGCGGTTCGTCGAACAGGAAGACCTGCGGATCGCGGACGATGGCGCGGCCCATGGCGACGCGCTGGCGCTGGCCGCCGGAGAGCTGGCGCGGGTAGCGCTCCAGGTAGGGGTTGAGGCCGAGGATGTCGGCCGCCTGCCGCACGCGCTGGTCGATCAGCGCCTTCTCGGCCTTCCGGAGCTTCAGGCTGAAGGCCATGTTGTCGTAGACGGTCATGTGCGGATAGAGCGCGTAGTTCTGGAACACCATCGCGATGTCCCGGTCCTTCGGCGCCACGTCGTTGACGACCTTGCCGCCGATCGCGATCTCGCCGTCGGAGATCTGCTCGAGGCCCGCGATCATCCGAAGAAGCGTGGACTTGCCGCAGCCGGAGGGGCCGACCAGGACGACGAATTCCTCGTCCTCGATCGAAATGTCGACGCCATGAATGACTTTGGTCGGCCCGAAGGCCTTATGCACGCCGCGGATGTCGACGGTCGCCATGACGTTCCCTTGTCCCTAAAGCTTTTAGTTGTCGTACATCTTAGCCGCGCTTCCGACCCTTCGCCAAGGCGCGGCGCCGGCTGCCCAAAAATTCGGCATTCACGCAGTTACGCAGCCGGCCGTGGTTCAGGTAGTCGAGCACGGTCTCGACCGCCTTGGTGCGGGCATCGGCCTGGCTGGCTTCGCTCGACCAGGCGGAGTGCGGCGTCAGGATCAGCCGGTTCCTGACCCAGGGCACGTTCTTCCTGAAGGCGTCGACGAGACGGCCGCCGGAGCGCGGCGGCTCCTCCGGGATCACGTCGATGCCGGCGGCGTCGATCCACTCGTTCTTGAGCGCATCCGCGAGCGCGTCCTGGTCGATCAGCGGTCCGCGCGCGGTGTTGATCAGGATCGAGCCCCGCTTCATGCGCTTGAGCTGGGCCGCGCCGATGATGTTGCGGGTCTCCGGCGTCAGCGGCGTGTGCAGGCTGACGACGTCGGATGTCGCCAGCAGCTCGTTCAGGCTGGAGAGGCGGCGGACGCCGACCGCGATCTCCTGGCCGTTCGAGAGATAGGGGTCGTAGCACTGCACGTCGTAGCCGAAGGCCTTGGCGCGGAGCGCGGTCGCGGTGCCGATGCGGCCGAGGCCGACGATGCCGAAGGTCGAGCCCCGCATGCGCCGCGTCGTCGGGCTGGAACGATAGTCCCAGCCCTTGACCGGATCGGCCTTGAGCGTGTTGTGCGCGGCGACGATGCCGCGGGTGAAGGCGAGGAGGAGGGCGATCGCGTGATCGGCCACCTCGGACGTGCCGTAGTCAGGCACGTTGCAGACGGGGATGCCGACATTGCCGGCGGCCCTCAAGTCGACATGGTCGAAGCCGACGCCGCAGCGGACGATCGCCTTGCAGTTCGCGAGCTTGGCGATCGCGTCGGCGCCCATCGGCATCTCGTGCCAGCAGAGCACGGCGTCCGCCGCGGCCCAGTCGCCCGCCTTGATGGCGGACAACTGGTGCTCGCGATGGACGATCCAACGAACCTGCTTGCCGGCAGTGGCGCGCTCGAGCTTTGCATCGTCCGCGAACTGGAAGTCCGGGACGAGGATCGTATGCGTCATGCTCAGTGGGACTCGCGCAGCGTCGGGGTCCCGGACTTGCCGACCAGGAAGTCGAGATCGACGCCCTTGTCCGCCTGGAGCACGGTGTCGACGTACATCTTCGCGTATCCGCGCTTGTGCGGCGTCTTGAAGCCCTTCCAGGCCTTGCGACGCTTCTCGAGCTCCGCGTCGGAGACGTGGAGGTGCAGCTTCCTCGCCTTGACGTCGAGTTCGATGATGTCGCCGTTCTGGATCAGCGCCAGCGGGCCGCCGACCGCGGCTTCCGGCGCCATGTGCAGCACGACGGTGCCGTAGGCGGTGCCGCTCATGCGCGCATCGGAGATGCGCACCATGTCGGTGATGCCCTTCTTCAGCACCTTGGGCGGCAGGCCCATGTTGCCGACCTCGGCCATGCCGGGATAGCCCTTGGGCCCGCAGTTCTTGAGAACCATCACGCAGTTCTCGTCGATGTCGAGTTTCGGGTCCTCGATGCGGTCGTGATAGTCCTCGATGTTCTCGAAGACGACCGCGCGGCCCTTGTGCTTCATCAGGTGCGGGGAGGCCGCCGACGGCTTCAGGATAGCGCCGTTCGGGCAGAGGTTGCCCTTGAGCACGGCGATGCCGCCCAGCTTCTTGAACGGCTTCTCCAGCGGGAAGATGACCTGCCGGTTGTAGTTCGGCGCGTCCTTGTTGTTCTCCCAGATGGTCTTACCGTTGACGGTCAGCGCCTTCTTGTTGAGGTACTTGCCCATCTCGCGGATCACGGCCGGCAGGCCGCCCGCGTAGTAGAAGTCCTCCATCAGGTACTTGCCCGACGGCATCAGGTTCACGATGCAGGGGATCTCGCGCCCCAGGCGATCCCAGTCGGCGAGCGAGATGTCGATGCCCATGCGGCCGGCGATCGCCAGCAGGTGGACGACCGCGTTGGTCGAGCCGCCGAGCGCGCCGTTGATCATGATCGCGTTCTCGAAGTTCTCCTTCTTGAGGACCTTCGACATCGTCAGGTCCTCATGGACCATCTCGACGATACGGCGGCCGACCATGTGGGAGAGGATGTAGCGGCGCGAGTCCACGGCCGGGATCGCTGCGTTGGTGGGAAGGCCGATGCCGAGGCTCTCGACCATCGAGGCCATCGTCGACGCGGTACCCATCGTGTTGCAGTGGCCGTTCGAGCGCGAGTTGCCGGCCTCGGCGCTCATGAACTGCTCGATCGTCATCTTGCCGGCCTTCACCATCTGGTCGAAGACCCAGGTGTTGGTGCCGGAGCCGATGTCGGTGCCCTCGTACTTGCCGTTCAGCATC
>JAEULB010000159.1 GCA_016792585.1 Rhodospirillaceae bacterium | reverse complement strand
CACAATACACGCGGTGGCGACTGGCCTGTCGCCGACCCGGGGGAAGTGCCATTCACCAACTGACCGGCTACGTCGATCGCTGGAGCGCGCGAGCGGGTGAGCATATCCGCTTCATGGTGTCGAGCGCCGCCGATCGGCCCTACACGCTCCGTTTCGTGCGCCATCTCTGCGCCGATCCCAATCCCGAGGGCCCGGGCTATCGCGAGATCGTGATGCCGACGTCGCTCGACGGGCGACGCAAAGGTCTTTTTCACGCCGCCCACCCCGGCAGCTACGCGCGGATCGAGGCGCTCGCGCTCGGCGGCGGCGGGCTCAAGCTCGCAGCGAGAGTCTGGCCGACCTTGCCCGGGAAAGGCCGACAGGCCCTCGTCAGCATCGACGTGGATGGGGCTGCGATCCGCCTGGAAGTCGGTCCGCATGGCGGGGCGCAGCTCCGCCTCGGCGCGGAGACGGTCGCCGTCGATGCGCCGATGCTGAGCCGGCGCTGGTACGCGATCGAGGCGATCGTCGACGTCGCCGGCGGACGCCTGTCGGTGACGCAAACGCCGCTCGAACCCGTCGGCACCCTCGTCGATAGCGGTCGCGGCGAGGCGAAGGCCAAGCTGCGGCCGCTTTCCGGCACCGCGCGCGTGCTCGTCGCCGCCGCGCTCGAGGGCGACGATGTCATCGCGCACTTCAACGGCAAGATCGAGCGGCCCAGGGTCGCAACGCTCAACGACGTCGCGATCGGCGAGTGGGATTTCAGCCAGGGCATTCCGACCCAGCGCGTCATCGATATCGGGCCGCAGGCGGCGCATGGGCAGCTGGTCAATCTGCCGACCCGAGCGATGGCCGGCTCCAACTGGACCGGCGCGGTGCATGACTGGAAGAGCGCGCCCGAGCAGTACGGCGCCATCCACTTCCACTCCGACGACATGGGCGATTGCGGGTGGCCGGAAGCCTTCGCGCTCGACGTGCCCAGGGAATGGCCGAGCGGCTTCTACGCCGCGCATATCAAGAGCGAGGCCGGCGAGGACTACATCCCGTTCTTCGTGCGACCGGCGAAGGGAGCGGCCAAGGCGGAGGTCGCCTTCCTGGTTCCGACCTTCAGCTATCAGGTCTATTCGAGCTACTGGCGGCCGGAACGGAGCGTCGAGATCCTGGCGCGCGCGCGCGCCTGGGGCGCGCTGCTGGAGACGCCGGGCTACAACACTCAGTTCGGCCTCTCCACGTACAACTATCACGCCGACGGATCGGGCGTGTCGATCACCTCGATGCTGCGCCCGCAGCTCGACACGCGGCCGCGCCAGATGAGCCTCCACGATCCCGCGCCGAAGGGATCGGGGACCGGACGCATCAACTGCGACAGCTACGTGGTCGACTGGCTCGATCGCGCCGGCATCGCGCATGACGTGCTCACCGACCATGACCTGCACGAGGAGGGCGTGGCGGCGCTCGAGCCCTATCGCGTCGTGATCTGCGCCCAGCATCCCGAGTATCACTCGCTCCGGATGATCGAAGCGTTCGAACGGTTCCTGGGCCAGGGCGGCCGGCTGATGTATCTCGGCGGCAACGGCTTCTACTGGCGGGCGGAGCCGAGCGCTGACGCGCCGCACGCGCTCGAGGTGCGCCGGGCCGAGGGCGGCATCCGCGTCTGGGCGACCGAGCCCGGAGAGAGCTACAACCAGTTCGGCGGCGGCTACGGCGGTCTTCTCCGTCGCGTCGGCAAGGCCTCGCACAAGCTGGTCGGCATCGGGTTCTCGACGCAGGGCCGGCACCTGGGCTTTCCCTATGCCTTCACCGACGGCATCCGCAATCCGCGGGTCCGCTTCATGACGGAAGGCATCGAGAGCGCCGCGACCCCAGGCGCCAGGTTCGGCGACAGCGGCTTCATGGGCGGCGGTGCGGCAGGCTTCGAGCTCGACAGCGCCGATCCGAAATACGGCACGCCGCCGAATGCGCTGGTCGTCGCCAAGGGCGTCGTGATCCACGACGACTACGGCTGGGTCAACGAGGACATGCTGATCCATCGTCACCCGCGGCCGCGCGAGGAGTGGTCCTGCGCCGACATGACCTTCTTCGAGACCGCCTCCGGCGGTGCCGTGTTCAGCGTCGGCTCGATGACCTATGTCGGCTCGCTGCCGCCCGAGAACTACGGCAACGTCTGCGCCCGCCTGACGACGAACGTTCTCCGCCGCTTCATGGACCCGAGGCCTTTCGCATGATGGCGCGGATGCCCTGGTTCCTCCGGCGCATCCTCGGGATCGTCCCGACGCTGTTCCTGACCTGGAGCATCGTCTTCGGCGTGCTGCAACTCATACCCGGCGATCCCGTGATGCTGGCGCTCGGCGGCACGCCGGCCAGCGACGAGGTCCTCGACAACGAGCGCCGTCGACTCGGCCTCGACCAGCCTGTCTACGTCCAGTACCTGACCTTCCTCAAGAAGATGGCCGTCGGCGATCTCGGCAACGGCTATTCCTCGAAGCAGCCGGTCAGCGAGATGATCGCCGCGCGCGTGCGCCCGTCGCTCGAGCTCGCGCTCGGCGGCCTTCTCGTCGGCATCGTGCTCGGCGTCGTCCTCGGCATCGCCGCGGGCCTCAGGCCGCACGGCTGGATCGATACCGCGACGATGTCGACCGCGCTGGTCGGCGTGTCGCTGCCGAGCTTCTGGATCGGCATGCTGCTGATCTACGTTTTCGGTCTCCAGCTCGAGTGGGTTCCGATCCTCGGCGACGGCATCGACGCGCTGATCCTGCCCAGCATCACCATCGGTCTCTTCCTCGCGGGCGGCCTTGCACGGCTGATCCGTAGCGCGCTGATCGAGACCATGGCCCAGGACTACATCCGCACCGCGCACTCGAAAGGCCTCTCGATCGTGCGTGTCGTCGCCAAGCACGCGATGCGCAACGCGATCATTCCGCCGATCACGCTGCTGGGCCTGCAGTTCGCGGTCCTGATCGGCGGCGCGGTGGTCACCGAACGCGTCTTCGCCCGCGCCGGCCTCGGCTCGATGCTGATCGACGCGGTGCTGACCAAGGACATCCCGCTGGTCCAGGGGCTCGTCGTCTACACGACCACCGCCTATATCGTGATCAACCTTCTGCTCGAGCTTCTCTACGGCATCGTCGATCCGCGGATCCGCTCGAGGCGCGCATGACCACGACCGCGATCCTGCCGCCGCGCCGCCTGATCGCCCGTACGCTGGGCACGCCGGGTGCCGTCGCCGGCAGCGTCATCCTCGCCATTCTCGTGCTCGGCGCGATCTTTGCCCCCTGGCTCTCGCCCTTCGATCCGAACGCGACGCGCGTCTGCCCGCGCCTTGCCGCGCCGTCGCTCCAGAACCTGTTCGGTTGCGATCTTTTCGGCCGCGACATCTTCAGCCGTATCCTCCACGGCGCGCGGCTGTCGCTTGCTGTCGGGCTGCTCACGGTCGCAATCAGCCTCATCGCCGGGACCTTCCTCGGCATGGTCATCGCCTTCCTTGGCGGACGTGCCGACCGCATCGGCGTTCGTCTCCTCGACGTGATGCTGGGATTCCCCGCGATCGTGCTGGCGATCCTGATCGTCGCCGTGCTCGGCGTCGGTGCCTTCAACGCAGCGCTCGCGGTCGGTATCTCCGGCATCCCCCGCATAGCGCGCGTCATACGCTCGGCGACCCTGACCCTTGTCGGGCGCGAGTTCGTCGACTCGGCGCGTGCCGTCGGCGCCAGCCAGACTCGCATCCTGCGCCGCCACCTGCTGCCGAACCTGCTGCCGATCGTGATCGTGCTGGGCTCGCTCGACCTGGGCTCGGCGATCCTGTCGACCGCGACCCTCTCCTTCCTCGGCCTCGGCGCCCAGCCGCCGACGGCAGAGTGGGGGGCGATGCTGAGCGCCGGCCGTGAGTTCATGCGCTACGCCCCTTGGACCATGATCTTCCCGGGCCTGGCGCTGTTCCTCGCCGTCATGTCGGTCAACCTGGTCGGCGACCGGCTGAGCCATGTCCTCGACCCCCGTGCCTCGGGCAGCGATGGCTGACGCACCGCTCCTTTCCGTCGAGCATCTCGACGTCACCATGCGCGGGATTCCCGTGCTGGAGGACGTGTCGTTCCAGATCGCGCCCGGCGAGACGCTGGGACTGGTCGGCGAATCCGGCTGCGGCAAGAGCGTCACCGCGCTCTCGATCATGCGCCTCCTGCCCAATCCGCCGGGGAAGATCGCCGGCGGCCGCATCCTGTTCGACGGCATCGACATGACCGCGCTCGACGCCGCCGGTTTGCGCGCGATCCGCGGCGACCGCATCGGCATGATCTTCCAGGAGCCGATGACGTCGCTCAACCCGGTCTACACGATCGGCGACCAGATCGGCGAGAGCCTGATCGTCCATCGCGGCATGAGCGGGTCCGCCGCCAAGGCCGAGACCGCGAAGCTGCTCGACCTCGTCGGCATTCCGTCGGCGCGCAACCAGCTCGGCCGCTACCCGCACGAGATGTCGGGCGGCCAGCGCCAGCGCGTGATGATCGCGATCGCGCTCGCCTGCCGGCCGAAGCTGCTGATCGCCGACGAACCGACCACGGCGCTCGACGTGACCGTCCAGGCGCAGATCCTCGACCTGATCGGCCGGCTCCGGGTCGAGCTCGGCATGGCGGTGCTGCTGATAACCCACGACCTCGGCGTCGTCGCCGAGTTCTGCGACCGGGTCGCGGTCATGTATGCGGGCCGCATCGTCGAGGAGGCGCCGGCGGCCGAGCTCTTCCGCCGGCCGCGGCACCGCTACACCGAGGCGCTGCTCCATACGATGCCGGCGGCCAATCCGCCGGGACGCAAGCTGCCGTCGATCTCCGGCACCGTGCCGGCGCCCCTCGACCGCGGCGACGGCTGCATCTTCGCGCCCCGCTGCGGCTTCGCAGTTCCGCGCTGCACGGCCGAGCTGCCACCGCTCGAAGGCGCGCCGCACCGGCTCCGCTGCTGGAACCCGGCATGACCGTGCTGCTCGAAGTCGCCGATCTCGCGACCCACTACGCCGCCAAGGACGTCACCGTCCGCGCGCTCGACGGCGTCAGCTTCACCCTGCGCGAGGGCGAGGTGCTGGGTGTCGTCGGCGAGTCCGGGTGCGGGAAGTCCACGCTCGCCCGCACCGTGCTCCGCCTGGTCGAGCCGACCGGCGGCGCCATCCGTTTCCTCGGCGAGGACATCACCAGGCTCGACCGCCGCGCGATGGTGCGCCGGCGCCGCCAGATGCAGGTCGTCTTCCAGGATCCGTTCGGCTCGCTGAACCCGCGCCATCGGGTCGGCGAGATCGTCGTCGAGCCGCTCGAGGTGCACGGCATCGGCGACCGCGTCAGCCGAGCCGCCCGGGTCGCCGAGCTGCTGGCGCTGGTCGGACTTCCGGCGGACTCCGCCGGCCGCTACCCGCATGAGTTCTCCGGCGGCCAGCGCCAGCGGATCGCGATCGCGCGTGCGCTGGTGCTGGAGCCGAAGCTGCTGATCGCCGATGAGCCGGTCTCCGCCCTCGACGTCTCGATCCAGTCGCAGATCATCAACCTTCTGGCCGAGCTCCGCGTGCGCCTCGGCCTTGCGATGATGTTCATCAGCCACGACCTCTCGGTGATCCGCCATGTCAGCGACCGGATCGCGGTGATGTATCTCGGGCGCATCGTCGAGATCGCGCCGACGGCCGACATCTTCGAGCGCCCGGCACATCCCTATACCCAGGCGTTGCTGTCGGCGGTGCCGCATACGGATGCGACGAGGCGGCGCGAGCGCATCCTGCTCTCGGGCGAGATGCCGGATCCGGCGAAGCCGCCCGGCGGCTGCGCCTTCCACACCCGCTGCCGCCACGCGATGCCGCGCTGCTCGGTCGAGCGGCCGCTGCTGGTGCCGAGGACGATCGAGGGCGGTGCGGTGCGCGAGACTGCCTGCCACCTCTACTAGGAAACCGCGATCCCGATCAGCGCCTGGCTCTTGTTCACCGCGAGGCTGGTCAGGTGATAGAGCACCGGGCCGGAGTGCTCGGCGAGGATCGGCTTCTCCCAGCGCCCGATCAGGTCGGCGACGGTGCCGACGCGGTCACCCTTCCTCACCTCGGCGCCGGGCCTGGTCGTACAGGTCCAGTAGCCGGCATCCGGCGCCGTCGCGACCTCCATGCGGACGAGGCGCGGTGCCGCTTTCGCCGGCTGGTTCGCCTTGGCGGTCATGCC
Organism: Rhodospirillaceae bacterium; assembly: GCA_016792585.1. Classification (GTDB taxonomy): domain Bacteria; phylum Pseudomonadota; class Alphaproteobacteria; order SHVZ01; family SHVZ01; genus SHVZ01. Next base: position 119,692 of record JAEULB010000159.1, on the reverse strand, counting down.
GAGCTCGGCCATGACGCCCTTGACGCCGCCCTCGAGCAATCCCACCGCCTCCTCGGTGACGAGGCCGTTCTGGCCGGCTTCGAGCAGCACGGCCGGGATGCCGAGGCCGACCGCGGCCGCATAGCTGTGGACCTTCCGGTTGCTCGCCGAAGCGAAGGGAAGGCCGCTGGCGATCGCCAGCTCGCGGCTCCGCGCATGGGTGTCCGGGTATATGGAGAACGGCATCAGCGCCTCGACGATGTCGCCGCCATGCAGGTCGATATAGCCGTCCATGCCGCTCATCGCCTGGGAGACCAGCCAATGCGCGAGCCGGTCGCTCGCGGTGCCCTTGGGATCGCCGGGGAACACCCGGTTCACGTTCTTGTCATCCGACGGGTTGTGGAAGGCGCGGTGCTGGAAGAAGGCGCCGATGTTGAGGATCGGCAGGATCGTCAGCTCGCCGGCGAAGGCATCGGGCGCGAGCCGCGACAGCCGCCGCGCCGCCTCGATCGAGGAGTATTCGGCGCCATGCACGCCGGCGGTGACCAGCAGCTTCGGCCCAGGCTGGCGGCCGCGGATGATCGTGCAGGGGATCTGAAGACCGGGCTCGGGCTCGACGAAGCCGGTCCAGCTTGCCTTGCCCGAGGCCTCCCGTGGTGCGAGCGCCATCGCCGTCTCCCCCAATATCCTGTGGCTTCTGCTAGTGGTACAGAGAGGCGCCGCGCCCCGCAATTCCCAAGCCCGAGAAGTCATGTCCGACCGCATCGCCATCCGCGACGCCGAACCTGTCGACGCCGCGGAGATCCGCCGCCTGGTCCACGCGAACGCCGTGTTCCACGGCAAGCCCGAGCTGGCTGTCGTCACCGAGGAGATGATCCGCCGCGATGGGTTCGGCCCGGAACGCCAGTTCTCTGCTTTGCTCGGTTCCGTCGATGGACGGATCGCGGGAATCGCGCAATACGCGATCCGTTACAATTCATGGAGCGGCACGCGGGAGCTGTTCGTGATGAACCTCTTCGTCGATGAGCCGATGCGAAAGACCGGTCTCGGCCGCGCCCTGATGGCAGCGGCGGCGAAGCGGACGCTCGAGCTTGGCTGCGTGGGCATGAGCCTCGGCGTCGAGCGCACCAACCCGGCGCTCGACTTCTACAGGCGCCTCGGCATGGAAGTGACGGACCGTAGCGCTCATTGCCGCTTCAAGTCGGAAGATCTGCCGGCGCTCATAGGATAGGGAAGCCTCGATCCATGTCGAAGATCCTCGTCGACGGCGGCTATCTGATTCCGATGGACAAGCCCTACGCGGTGATCTCCGACGGCGTCGTCGCCATCGACGGGAACCGGATCGCCTATGCCGGAACCAGGAGCGGCTTCAATACGGCGGCGTTCAGGGCGGATACGACGATCCCGGCCAAGGGCCGGGCGGTGCTGCCGGGGCTGATCAACACGCATATCCATCTGATCGGGGCCTATCTGAAGGGCCTGACCGAGGACGTTTCCGGTCAGCTCTCGGCGGGGCTCTGGAAGCGCGCCGTGCCGATCGCCTTCACCCATGTCCATGACGAGGACTGGTATGCCGGCTGCCTGACCCATGCGATGGAGATGCTCTGCACCGGCACGACCACGATCGTCAGCCAGTTCGTGAAGGAGCATCTGGCGATGCCCGCGGTGCGCGATCTCGGCATCCGCGCGGTGATGAGCCAGGAGATCTTCGAGGTCGACGCTACCAAGCTGAACGCCTCGGTCATGGACCGACCGATGCGGAAGGATTGGCTCGAGAAGGGACTCGAGGACTCGCGCCGTCTTCACGCCGACTGGCACGGCAAGGAGAACGGACGGATCACGACGCGGATCTCGCCGGCCGGCCCCGGCTTCACCTCGCGCGACGGGCTGGTCGCGAGTGCTGCGCTCGCCGACGAGCTCGGTCTCGGCATCAACGTCCATGTCGCCGAGGTGCCGGGCGAGACCGAGTTCGTGATGAAGCAGCACGGCAAGCGGCCGATCCAGTTCCTGGACGAGCTCGGCCTGTTGAGCGAGCGCACGATCGGCATCCACACGGTTTTCCTCTCGGACGAGGACATCGCCACCGTCGCCCGCACCGGCATGCACATCTCGCACACGAGCTATCACGTGGCGAAGCGCGGATACTTCCCGCCGATGGAGAAGGTCTACGCCGCCGGCTGCAACGTGACCTGGGGCTCGGACTGGTGCTCGAACGACCTCTGGAAGTTCATGAACATGGGCATCCTGTTCCCGCGCGCCCGCTCGGGCGACGCGAAGATGCTGGACGGCTGGCGCGCGCTCCACATGGCGACGATGGGCGGCGCCAGGTCGATCGGCATGGACAAGGAGATCGGCTCGCTGGAAGGCGGAAAGAAGGCCGACATCATCCTGGTCGATCTCGACACGCCCTGGTGCCGGCCGGTGAGGGCGGAGAACCTGCCGAGCAACCTCGTCTACAACGCAACCGGCAGTGATGTGACCGACGTGATCGTCGACGGCAGGATCGTCGTGCGGGAGAAGAAGGTCACGACCGTCGACGCGCCGGCCGTGCTCAAGGAGACCCAGGAGCGCGCGGAGCGCATCTGGGCGCGAGCCGACGCGGTGTTTGCATGAAGCCCGTCAGGTTCGCCGCGATCGGTCTCGATCACTTTCACATCCACGCCCAGATCGAGATGATGCTGGGGCAGGGGGCCGAGTTCGTCGCCTATACCGGCGAGGAAGAGAAGTTCTTCAGGAAGTCCTTTGCCGAGACATATCCGCAGGCGCGAAGGGTCGACGATCCGCGCCGCATCCACGAGGACCGCAGCATCGACCTGGTCCTGAGCGCCGGTGTGAACAGCGAGCGCGCGGCGCTGGGCGTGGAGGTCATGCGCCACGGCAAGGACTTCATGGTCGACAAGCCTGGCGTCACCTCGCTCGACCAGCTCGCCGAGGTCCGGCGCGTGCAGGCGGAGACCGGACGCATCTACTCGATCTGCATGGGGCATGTCTCGTCGCCCTCCGTCGTGAAGGCCGGCGACCTGCTGCGCCGGGGAGCCATCGGTACGCTGGTCAACATGGTGTCGCTCGGGCCCCATCGCCTCAACCGTGCCCGGCGACCCGACTGGTTCTTCCGGCGCGAGAAGTTCGGCGGCATCCTGACCGATATCGGCTCGCATGCGTGCGAGAACTTCCTGTTCTTCACCGGCCGCCTGGATGCCGAGATCGTGTCGGCGACGGTCGCCAACCGCGGCAGCCCGGATATTCCCGGCTTCCAGGATTTCGGCGAGATTCTGCTGCGCACGCCCGAGGCGACCGGCTATGTCCGCGTCGACTGGTTCACGCCCGATGGCCTGCCGACCTGGGGCGACGGCCGCTGCACGCTGATCGGAACCGAAGGCTATATCGAGCTCCGGAAGAACCTGGACATTGCCGGCGCGCCGGGCGGCGATCACGTGTTCCTCGTCGACCGGAACGGCGTGCAGCGCATCGAAGGCGAGGTCGAGCTTACTTACGCACGGCAGCTCGTCGCCGACATCAGGAACCGTACCGAGACGGCGATGTCCCAGGCGCATTGCTTCCGCGCGGCTGAACTCGCGATCACGGCCCAGGCCATGGCGGAGAAGAATGGCGTCAAGGCTTGAGCTTCTTTTCCTCCACGCTCTTCCGCTCGACGGGACGATGTGGGACGGGCAGAAGGATCTTCTGCCGGGCGCGACGCATGCACCGACGCTCTATGGATTTGGCGATACCGTCGAGGATTGGGCCAGGGGCGCGCTGAAGCTCGTATCAGGCGATCGCGTGATCGTCGTTGGTTGCTCAATCGGTGGCTCCTGCGCGCTCGAGGTCGCGGCACTTGTACCGGACAGGATCGCGGCCCTGGTGCTGATCGGCACCAAGGCCGTGCATCGGCCGGATCCGGAACGCCACGCATCCGCGCTCGGCATTCTCTCGAATGAAGGCATGGACGGGGCATGGGCGAAGCTCTGGGCGCCGCTGTTCTCTCGGACCGCTGCCGCCGACGTGATCGAAGGGGCTAAGGGGATTGCCATGCGGCAATCCTCCAGGGATATCGCGCGCGGCGTCTCCGCCTTCCATAACCGGGCGAGCCGGGACGATGTGCTGACCGAGTTCCCGCGACCCGTCGTCGTCATGACCGGCGCCGAGGACATCGCTCCCGGTCCGAGGACGAGCGCCGCCCAGGCCGCGTCCGCCGAGGAAGGACGCTTTCACCCCATCCCCGATTGCGGCCATTACCTGCCGCTGGAAAAGCCGGAGAGCCTGAACGCCGTCCTCCGCAGCCTGATCGCGGAACTGACCGAAGTCACCATCAGACATGCGCGAGCTGACGAGATCGAGGCGCTCGCGGCGATCGAGATCGACGCGACCCGATCCCTGGTCGAAGCCGGCATCGTCTTCCCCAACGGCATCCACGCCACGCCGAAGCGCCTGTTGGAAGCCGCACTCGCCGAGGCGCTGTTGTTCGTCGTGACCGACGAGGAGGATCGGCTCGTCGCCTTCCTCGCCGCGCATCCGCACGACGGCGGCCTCTACATCGGGGAGGTCGACGTCATGCGGGCCTGGCAGCGTCGCGGCATCGGCCGCGCCCTGATGCAGACGGCCATCAACGAAGCACGCCGCCGCGGCCTATGGGGAGCGATGCTGACGACCGAGCGTTCGGTTCCGTTCAACGCACCGTTCTATGCGTCGCTCGGCTTCCGAGAGGTCGATGACGCCGCGATGCCGGCCAAGCTGGCGGAGGTACTCTCCGGCGAGGCCGCGGCCGGCGCCGGTCCGGACCGGCGCGTCGGCATGGTTCTCAGGTTCTAGCGCTTCTTCTTCTTGCTCCCGTAGCGGGCCTTCATCTCGGCGGCGACCTTGGCTTCGGTCAAATGCCGGTTCCCGGCCAGCCAAAACTCGGTGACGCGGCCGCCGGCGTTGCGCACGCGGCGGACCGCCTCGCCATGGCTGCCGGCGCCGCTCGCCAACACGATCGCGCCGCGGTCACGGCCCGCGACCTCGATCTCGCTCGCGTCCTTGAATGCGTCGGGAAAGCCGTCGGGATACCCCGGATTGACGACGATCACACGGTCACCGACCGGCACCAGGTCGATCGCGCCCCAGAGGCTCCACCAGCGTCCGGTCCAGTTCGCGACCCGGCGCGACGGCGCGCCGTGCTTGGCGAAGTGCCGCAGGATATGGGTCGTTCCTTCGACAAGACCGACCGCGGTGCCGTCGGCGGCGTTGGTCAAGGCCGAGACGGTGATGTCGTGCGGCGCATAGGTGGCGGTGTGCGTGGTGTAGCCCTGGAAGCCGCCGGAATGGCCGAACCATTCCCAGTCGCCGGTGAAGCCGCTGCGGATGCCGAGCCCGTAGTAACGCTTGGATGCGATGTGCGGGATGCGCCACTGCTTGCGCACCATCTCGCGCCGGCTGGCGGCCGACAGAACGCTATTCCGGGCGCGCGGCGCCAACTGGTTGAAATAGAGAGCGAGGTCGGCCGCGGTGCAGATGAAGCCGGCGGCCGGTGCCATCGCGTGGGTCGGATTCTCGCCGGGGATCACCAGCCGCTCGCCGGCGGGGAGCCTTGCGGAGTGGCCGCGGGCGAAGGGCACGCCGCGCCTGATCGGCACGTCCGGTTGCGTCTCCTCGAGACCGGCCGCATCGATGATCTCGCGCTTGATCCACGTGGTGTAGCGCTCGCCGGTCACCGACTCGATGGCGAGCCCGATCAGCCCGAAGGCGTGGTTCGAGTACTTGTAGCGGGTGTTGCGCTCGATGATCGGTTCCTGGGCGAGGTCGGCGCGGAGTTCCTTCTCGTTCAGGTACGGCCGGCGATCGGTGAACTGCCCGGCGTCCGGGCCATCGCGCGTCACGCCCGCCGTGTGCGAAAGCAGCTGCGTCAGGGTCGCCTTGGCGATCTCCGGATGCAGCCCGTCGACATGGCGTCCGACCGGATCGTCGAGCCTGAGCTTGCCCCGCTCGCGCAGCTTCATGATGCCGGCGGCGGTGAAGCTCTTGGAATGCGAGGCGACCCGGAAGCGATGGCGCGGGGTGAGCGGGATTCCGCGGACCTGGTCGGCGAAACCGTAGGCGCGCTCGAGCAGGACCTTGCCGTTCTGGGCGATGGAGATCACGCAGCCCGGCTGTCCGGTGAGCCGCATCTGGTGCTCGACCCATTTGGGCACGTAGTCGAGGGCGGCGGCGAGCCAACGATCCATCGGGACGATCCTTCCTGGTTTGGAGCTAACGGCGCAGCAGGCGCCGATCCAGATTGAAGCGGAGAGCGTAGAGGGGGGCGTCGATATGGGCGATCATGCCGCCCAGGTGCCCGAGCGCATTGCGGACGGACGCCTCATCCAGTCCCTCGACCAACAGGAGGCCGGCAAAGGAACCGTCCACGCGCCTAAGGCTCTTCTCTCGCGTCTGGATCGATGTCTGCGCCAGGTCGGTGAGCAGGACCCTGGCTGCCGCGATGCGGTACTGGCTTGCGAGATCGCGGCATATGGCCTCTCGGTCCCAGTCAGGTTCGACTTCCAGGGGCAGCGCCGCAAGGATCCCGCCCTGACCGATGCCGGCCGAAGCCGCCACCCGGCCACCGCCGCGACCGAAATTCTCGAGACGCGGCATGATGCGTTGCGACCACGGCGTCGGCGCGTTCAGGCGGGCGATGTACGAAGGGCCTCCGACGGCATCCGCGGTTTCCAACTCATAGAGGATCAGATAGCGGTTTGCCGAGCCGCCGAGCGCGCGAAAGACGCGGCAGGCGAGGAAGCCGTCGACGCCAAGGCGCTCGACCGCGTGTTCGCGCATCATCCAATGCGCCCAGTCGGTCTCGTCCTCGGGCGTGAGGTCGCTCCAGATCGCGATGAAGCCGGCCCCCTGCACGGCTCAGCTCAGCGCCGGCCGCTTCGACCGCCACGGCGTCGCCTGCTCGTAGGCGTGGGCGACGCCCATCGCGGCCGCGTCGCCGAACGAGTGCCCGACCACCTGGATGCCGAGCGGCAGCCCGGCCGGGGTGAAGCCTGAGCAGACGGTCATCACCGGCAGGCCGGTCAGGTTGAACGGCATCGTCAGCGACGGCCGCTTGTAGGCGGCGTCCTTGTCGAAGCCGACCATCCTGGTCGGCACGCCGGGTGCGGCGGCGCAGACCATCACGTCGATGTCCGCCATCGCCGCGCGGGTGCGTTCGATCAGCTGCTGGCGAAGCCGCATCGCCTGCACGTAGTCGTTGGCCGAGAACAGCGCCGCCGGGGTGACGCTGGCGCGGAAACGCTCGCCGTAGTCGTTGTAGCGGGACTGCAGGGTCTTGGCGTGAACGGCGAAAGCCTCGGTCAGGATGATGACGCGGCCGGCCGGCGCGAACTCGGAAAGCTTCGGCATGGGCACGTCCTTGATCTCGGCGCCGAGCCTCTTCATGGTCTCGACCGCGCCCTCGGCCGCCTGGCGCATTTCCGGCTCGACCGGATGCTCGCCGTCATGCCAGTGGCGGATGTAGCCGACGCGCACGCCCTTGAGGTCCTTCCTGAGCGCGGCACGGAAGTCGGGGATCTTCACCTTGGCGCTGGCGGCGTCCTTCTTGTCGTGGCCGGCCATCGCCTGCAGCAGGATGGCGCAGTCCTCGACGGTCCACGCCATCGGGCCGGCATGGTCGAGCGTGAAGGCGAGCGGCAGGATGCCCCAGCGGCTGACGAGGCCGTATGTCGGCTTCATGCCGGCGACGGCGCAGAAGGTGGACGGCGAGCGGATCGAGCCGCCGGTGTCGGAGCCGGTGGCGCCGAGCACGAGCCCCGCGGCGATCGCGGCACCGCTGCCGCTGGAGGAGCCGCCGGGGCTGAGCTCCAGGTCCCACGGGTTGCGTGCCGGCGGCCAGGGCGTGTCGAAGGAGGGACCGCCGATGGCGAACTCGTGCGTCGAGAGCTTGCCGAGCAGCACCGTGCCGGCCTTCTTGAACCTGGCGGCGACAGTGGAGTCCTCTTTCGGCACGCGCTTTTCCAGCACCCTCGAATGCGCGGTCGTGCGGATGCCCTTGGTGTCGTAGATGTCCTTGAGGCCGATCGGGATGCCGTGCAGCGGGCCCCTGATCTTGCCCGCCATGACGTCTTCCTCGGCCTTCTTCGCGGTCTTCCGCGCCAGGTCCTCGGTGACCAGGAGGAAGCTGTTCAGCTTCGCATCCACCGCGTGGATGCGCTTCAGCAGCATGTCGGTGAGCTCGATCGGCGACAGCTTCTTCGCCTCGATCAGCCGCGACGCCTCGGCGATGGTCGGGACCTGGCTCATGGCACCGGCATCTTGAAGGTGAGGGCCGGCTCGACCGACATCGGGCGCTCGACGTTCAGCTCCGCCAGGTAGTCGCGGACATAGCCGGAGATCCGGTGAATCTCGTCGACCTGCTCGGGCGAAAGCTTGAGACCGGCGCGTTCGAGGGCGGCCTCGACATGGGCTCGGTTCATCGGCTCAGGTGTGCTCATTCGGGCTCTCCGGCTGGGGGTTCCTTCGATACTACGCCGATCATGGCGGCGCCCAAAAGGATCGTGCCGCCGACGATGGAGGTAGCGGCGATGCCGGCTGCCTCGAAGATCCAGGCGCCCAGCGCCGTTGATGCCGTGGCGGCGGCGGTCACCATCATCAGGCGCAGACGGAGGATCGCGGCGAAGTCGCCGGAGTCCAGGCGGCTGCCGAACCAGGTCAGCATCTGGATTCCGGCCATCGAGTTGCCGAAGCCGATCAGGAGGCCGGATGCCGCCATCGTCGTCACCTGCATCAGGCCCGACAGGAAGAGTTCGGCCACGCCGATCAGCGCCACGCCGGCGCCGATCGAGGCATAGCCGAGGAATATGGAACGCCAAGTCGAGCGGACGGGACGGGCGACGATGACGAAGTTCGCCAGAACTTCCCACATTGCCGCCGCGCCGATCACGAAGGCGGCTGCGCTCACGCTGCCGGCAGGGCTTTGGGCGAAGAAGAGCGGGATGCCGACGACGAGGCACAGCACGGCGACCGCTGCGCGAAGGCAGGTCGTCAGCAGGATGCGCCAGGCGCCGGGGCAGCCTTTTGTCGCATCGAGCCCGCGGAGCAGGCGCTTGCGGAAGGTCTGCCGGGTCTCGCGCATGGGGCCGTCGAGCCGGTGGCCCATGCGGAAGATCGCACCGGCCGAGGCGAGGTAGCTCGCGGCGTTCAGCGTCAGCAGATGGATGACCGGCAGAACCGCGACGATGGCGGCGGCGATGAACGGTCCGATGGCCTGGGCGATGCGCATCGTCGCGTCGATCAGCCCGTTGGTCTCGCGGAGCCGGTCCTGGTCGGGGGCGATCTGGGGAATGCCGGACTGCAGCGTCGGCTGATAGATCGTGCCGCAGGCGGAGAGCACCATGGCGACGGCGATCAGGAGCCAGAGCGAAAGGCCGTCGGCGAGCGCGACGATTACCACGAGAAAGGAGAAGGCGGCCCTGATCAGATCCGCGCCGATCAGCAGGACACGCCGCGGCAACAGGTCGACGAAGGCCCCGGCGGCGACGCTCATCACCAGGATCGTGGCAAAGCGCGCGGTCGCCAGCAGGGAGCCCTCCGCGCCGGCGATCGAGACCGCGAGCCAGATCGCGCCGAAGGCATAGAGCTCCGAGCCGATCGAGGAGATCGTGACGCCGGCCCAGAGCGTGCTTACGTCACGGTCCTGGAGCAGGCGGCGATAGGGATGCGCCATCCCCCATCATCGCCCAGGCAGGGGCTATCCGCGCCAGCTCTTCGGATCCTCCATCGGATACATCGGCCGCGGCACCCGTTGCCACGGCAGGCCGACCACGTCGGACTGGCCGGGGCCGCGGGTGTCGACGCGAATCACCTCGGAGGTGATCGGCTTGAAGAACTGGAAGTTCGACGCAGTCTTCAGGACCGCCATCTTGAAGTCCGATGGCTCGTAGCCGAACCAGCGATAGACCTCGGGCACGTTGCCGGCGGCGCCGGGCTTCTCGCTGACCATCAGCGTCGCAGGCCCGACCTCGAAGAACACGGTGCGGCCCATGTCGTGCTCGGGCTGCTGGAAGACCGGGACCTTGACCACGCCCGAGGCGATCTTCCTCACCCGGCCGGTGACGAGGAGCGGCTTGAAGAACTTCGGCGAGCTGTGACCGCCGACCGGAAGCGTCACCTCGGCGCCCTCGCCGGCGGCGACCAGCTTCGCCACCGTCTGCGGCTCGATCAGCGGCATCAGCGCCTTGCTCTTGATGCCGAGGCGGAGGATCGACTCCAGGATCAGGTTCGAGTCGCCGGCGGTGCCACCGAACACCGTGTCGCCGGTGTCGCTGAGCACGACAACGCCCTTGGCCGCCTGGTGGGCACGGCGCACCGCCTCGTCGACCGCGACCGCTTCCTTGACCATGAAGTCCTTCCGCATCGACCAGGCGAAGTCGGCGGACTCGTCGGCGAGCTTCTCGGCGAGATCCCGGTCGCCGTCGACGTTGACGATCGTGGTCCAGCCACCCTCGGTGACGTCGAGCCAGGGCTGCATCGGGCAGAGCGCCACGTGCAGCACGCGCTTGTCCTTCTTCTCCCACTCGCGGGCCTGGTCGAACCACTTCTTCATCGGGCCCTGGGACGTGAGGAACTGTTCCTGATGCGTGACGAGGCGGATCTTCCGCCAGGCCATCACCGGCTTGATCTCCTTCCTGAGGATGCGCACCAGCATGTCGCCGGCGAGCCGGCCGGTGTCGTAGGTGTCGTGCGGCTGGGTGCGGTGGGCGACGATCGCGTCCGACAGCTCGACCATCTGGCGCGTGACGTTGGCGTGATGGTCAAGCGAGAGCACGATCGGCACGTCCGGCCCGAGGACGGCACGGCAGATCGCGAGCTGCGCGCCTTCGACATCGTCGACGCCCTCGGCCGCGGCGGCCCCGTGCAGGTGGAGAGCCAGCGCGTCGATCTTGCCCGCCTTGCGGAGGCCCGTGCCGATCCGCTCCTCGAAGAACAGACGTGCGCCGGTGTCGATGCGCCCGCCGGCCATCGCCCAGCCGGAGATGATCGGAACCCACTCGACGTTCATGCCCGAAGCCGCCATCGCGTCGACGCAGCCGCCGACCTGGCCCTTGCCGGCCATCTTCTCGATGATCTCCTGGCCTTCGAGAATGCCGAAGGCCTTGAAGTCGTCGATCGTCGTCGGCAGCGGGTTGAAGTCGTTGGTTTCCTGGCCGACGTGGATGGTCGCGATACGCATGGGCTTCAGCCTTTCATCACCGGCAGCACGATGTGCGACGGATGCTTCTTGTCGAGATGGAGCGTGTTCCGCGCCTTGACCTTGTGGGTATGGCGGCCGAGCGGCTCGCCTGTGCCCGGGTTGATGTCGAAGCGCGGGAAGTTCGACGACGCGATGTCGACGCGGATCCGGTGGCCGGCCTTGAAGCGGTTCGACAAGGGCGGAAGCTCGACGGTCACCTCGACGATCTCGCCGGGCGCCAGCAGCTCCTCCTTGTCGTAGCCGTTGCGGAAGCGGAGCCTCCGGATCGAGTCGCAGAGCAGCATGTGGAAGCCGGCGGGGTCTTCCGCCGTCGGCGGCGAGATGTCGAGCAGCTTCACGGTCACGTCGGTGTCGAGTGCGGAGGAGGCGACCCAGACCTTGGCCTCGATCGGGCCGGCGATCACCACGTCTTCCTTCAGCGGCGCGGTCTCGAACACGAGCACATCGGGCCGTTCGGCCAGCAGCGGGTAGGGTGGACGCGAGCCGACCTGATCGGGGCGCTCCTTCTGGTGCATCGGCCCGTCGGGGACGAGCGAGCGCATGCGCGCGCGGGGGCTGACATAGGAGAGGTCCATGCCCTCGCCCGGCTTCACCCATTCGAGGAAGCCGGCAACCGCGCCGCCGATGGTGGCGACCGGATGGTCGGGGTCATGCGTCCAAGAGATCGGCGCCGCATCGGCCGGCGCCGTCGCGAGCACGCCGTCGGCGGCGAGATAGAACGTCGTCGGTGTCGAGCCCGTCGGCGGCCACTGGCCGGCGGCGCGCCAGACGCCGCCATGGTCGAGGTGCCTGCGCCTGGTGCGGGTGCCGGTGCCGCCCCCCATCTCGAAGTAGCGCACCGGCACGTCCCTCTCGACGCCGGTGTCGATGTCCTTCAGCCACTTGTCGAACCAGCGAAGCCGCTCGGCGTTGTAGACGCGATAGCCCCAGTCGGCGCCCGGGCCGAAATCGACCTCGATCGAGGCGCTGCCGCCGGCGCGCATGCCGGCATGGCCCCAGGGGCCGACGATCATGCGCTGCGGAGACTTCAGGCGCTTCGACAGCGCCTGGTATTGGCCGGCGACATCGGCGACGAAGGGATCGAACCAGCCCGAGGAGACGACGCAGGGGATATCAGCGAAACGGTCGAAGTGCGCCTTGTGCTCCAGCACCTCCATGTTCCACCAGTCGTCCTTGATGCCGTTGTTCTGGTAGCGCATCAGGACCTGCTCGAGGTTGGGCACGACCGAGAGCGGGTTCTGTCCCTTCTTCCAGGGGCCGGTCGGCAGCAGCGAGCGCATGTTCTCGACCGCCGACTCGATCCGCCGCTTGGCGGCGGGATCGTTCTGGATCTCCGGCACGTCCCAGCCGTGCAGGAAGAGGGCGGCGAACATCTGCAGCGCCTGGGCGCCGCCCTGGCGCGCCTCCCAATCGAAGGCCGAGGTCGGGCAGACGTCGACCCACAGCGCCTTCAGCGACGGCGGCTTATGGAAGGCGGCGACGTTCTGAACGATGCCGGAATGCGAGCTGCCGACCATGCCGACGCGCCCGTCGCACCAGGGTTGGCTCGCGATCCACGCAAGTGAATCGACGCCGTCGAGCCCCTCGCGGACATTGGCCACGTGGAAGTACTGGCCATGGCCTTCCGAGAGGCCGCGGCCGCGCAGGTCCTGCACCACGGTCACGTAGCCTCTGGGCGTGAAGAACTTCGCCACCGGCCCGATCTGCATCACCGGGTTCGACTTGTCGTAGGAAGTGCGGGTGAAGATCACCGGGAACTTGCCGGGCGCGGGCGAGCCGTCGGGAAGGGCCGGGCGGTAGATGTCGGTGGCGAGATGGATCCCGTCGGCCATCTTCACCATCACGTCCTCGGAGACGACGACGCCGAAGGAGGGAGCGCGGCTGTAGAGCTTTTCGGTCACATCAGGTCTCGCGGCTGGGTGTGGGACCAGGTCTTGCGGAAGACTTCGGTGTCGCCTTCATAGGCGACGCCCTCCTGCTTCAGCACCCAGTCGGTCTTGGTGGCGTGGAAAGTCAGATGCGTCTGGATGCGGATCTTCCAGTCACCGCGTTCCAGCTCGTAGGTCTGGCGGTACTCGCCCTTGGCCGAGGTCGGATCGCCCTCGACGATGCCGAAGCGCTTGTAGAGCGTGTGGCCGATCACGGTGCCGATCGGCGTGATCTTCCATTTGCGGCCGGGGCCGAGGAAGCCGCCGGTGCCGATGGTCTCGACCGCGATCTCGCCAGTCATGCCGTCCTGGACAATGCGCCGCTCGATCTTCTTCGGCTCGATCACCTCGACCGCGATCTCGGGCCCGCGCTCGTTCGTGCCGAACTTCGGCTTCTTCGTCGTGCCCTTCAGCACCGGCAGCGAGAAGGTACTGGCGCCGGTGAAGACCGTCATCGTCACCGACTCCGGCGCCGGCCAGACGATCGGCCAGTAGGAGGTGGAGAGCGCCAGGCGCACCCGGTGCCCTTTGGTGAAGCTGTAGCCCACATCCGGAAGGTCGAGGCGGACGCGCATGCGCTTGCCAGGCGTCAGCGCCGTCGGCTGTTCGTGGTTGTCTCGATGGGTCAGGTTGAGGACCTGGAACGCGACGCGGACCGAGGTGCCGTCCGGCGCCACGTCGCAGAGGCGCGCGCAGAGCTGGGCCACCGGCCGGTCGACGGCGACGTCGATCTCGAGCGAGGCACGGCCGAGGATGTCGATAGTCTTCGTCAGCGGATCGGAGTCGAAGGTAAGGGAGCGGCCGTCGTCCTCTCTTTGGTCGCGCGGCTGCTCGCCCTCGATATCCATGCTGAGCCACTCGGTCGCGGCGAAGCCGGTCGCGAGCGGCGAAGAATGCTGCAGCGCCTGCTCTGGCCTGCCGCGCTTGTCGAGGCGGCCGGAGTTGAGATGGAAGGCGAGCCGCTGGACCATGTCGGACGGCCACGCGTCGAGCGCCACCCAGCGGCCGGGCTTCTCTGCATACTTCGTCGACGGCTTCTGGAAGGAGGAGAGAAAGGCGCGGTACGTCGGCTCCTTGTCCCAGCCGTTGTCGAGGTTCTTGCAGTAGCGGTCGAAGAAGCGGATGCAGTCCTGCAGGAAGCCGGTCGTCGGCGGCGGCACGCCGTCATGCGGATAGTGATGGCCCCAGGGGCCCAGCAGCGCGAAGCGCGGGCCTTTCAGGTTCGACATCATCCTGGGCACCGCGCGCGATATGTAGTCGGCCCAGCCGCCGACGGCGAAGACCGCGGCCGTCACCTTGTCCTTCTCAGAGAGCGAGGCGTGCTTCCAGAAAGCGTCGCGGCGCTGATGCTTCAGCCAGTCGATCATCCAGGGATGATTGTCGTCGAGCCGCGCCTTCCACATCTCGCGCCACCGATCGCCCACGATCTCCGGATCGGGCGGGCGCGCGTTGAAGATCACCATGGTGTCGGTCCACCACAGCTGCTCGGCCAGGAAGGTGCCGCCTGTCCAGTGCAGCGACTGGTGATAGCGGTCGTCGCCGGCGCAGACCGGGATGATCGCCTTGAGGGCCGGATGAGCGGTGCCGGCGAGCGCCAGCGCCGAGAAGCCGCTCCACGACTTGCCGATCATGCCGACGGCGCCCGAGCACCAGGGCTGTTTGACGAACCAGTCGATGATCGCGAGCCCGTCATCGATCTCGCCCTGCTCCCATTCTCCGCGGAGCAGACCGTCGGAGTCGCCTGAGCCGCGCGTGTCGACTCGGAACGACGCATAGCCATGGCCGGCGAGATAGTGATGGATCGCCTCGTCGCGGGCGCGGCTCTGGTCGCGCTTGCGGTAGGGCATGTATTCCATGAGCGCCGGCACCTTGTCGGTCTCGGCGTCCTCCGGAATCCACATGCGGGCGGCGAGCTTGCGGCCGTCCGGCATCGGGATGAAGACGTTCTCGATGGTGCGGACGCGGCGGGGATACTTGGTGCGGACGGGCTTCATGAGGCCCGAGGCTAGGCGTCTCCGCGGGTGCTTCCAAGCCGCGGATTGCAAAGGTGAAACGGCGCTGATCGGGCCTATCAGCGACGCTTATCGGGTTAAATCGGGAAGCGCTACTCGACCCCTCAATTCCTTCGCCCTAGGCTCGGCCCCCATGAGTTCCGCCATTCGCATCGCCGCCGACATCGGCGGCACCTTCACCGACATCGCCGCGACGCTTCCCGACGGCACCATCGCCACCCACAAAGTGCTGTCGACGCCCGCCGACTACGCCGCGGCGGTGGTCGACGGCGTCCGCGATCTCCTGAGGGCGTGCGGAGTGAAAGGCGCCGACGTCTCCGAGGTCTTGCATGCCTGCACGGTCGCTACCAACGCGATCCTGGAAGGGAAGGGGGCGAAGACCGCGCTGATCACCACGAAGGGGTTCCGCGACGTGCTCGAGCTTCGCCGCGTTCGCGTGCCGAAGCTCTACGATCCGCTCTGGGTCAAGCCGCAGCCGCTGGTGCCGCGCAACCTGCGTTTCGAGGTGACCGAGCGCCTGAACCCGGACGGCAGCGTTCTGACGCCGCTGGACGAGAAGGATCTCGATCGCGCCGTCGCCGAGATCCGGAAGGCCGGCGTCGAGGCGATCGCCGTCTGCTTCCTCCACTCCTATGCGAACCCGGATCACGAGCGTCGCGTCGGCGAGAAGCTGAGACAGGCGTTCCCGGACGCCTTCGTCACGCTCTCGGTCGACATCCTGCCGGAGATCCGCGAGTACGAGCGGACCAGCACCTCGGTGGTGAACGCCTATGTCGGCCCGCCGGTGAAGACCTATATCGGCGCGCTGGCCAGGCGTCTCGCGGGTGACGGCGTTGCCGGCAGGCTGCTGGTGATGCAGTCGTCCGGCGGCATCCTCGACGCGCCGACGGTGATGGACCAGCCGGCGCGCATCGTCGAATGCGGTCCGGCCGCCGGCGTGATCGGCGCGGCGCAGGTCGCGTCCGCCGCCGGCATGAAGGATGTGCTGACGCTCGACATGGGCGGCACCACGGCGAAAGCCTCGCTGATCGAAGGCGGCAAGATCGCGCATACTGACGAGTACGAGGTCGGCGGTGGCATCTCGCTCTCGAGCCGCCTGGTGAAAGGCGGCGGATATGCGCTGAAGCTGCCGGTGATCGACATATCGGAGGTCGGCGCCGGCGGCGGCAGCCTGGTCAGATTCGACCGCGGTGGCGGCCTCAAGGTCGGTCCGGAAAGCGCCGGCGCCATGCCGGGGCCTGCCTGCTATGGCCTCGGCGGCGCCGAGGCGACGGTGACGGACGCCAATGTGATCCTGGGCTTCGTCAACCCGACGGCGCTGGCGGGCGGCACAGTGCCGATCGATGCCGCGAAGGCGAAAGCCGTGATCGAGGAGATGGTCGCGCACCGCCTCGGCACCACGGCGGAAGCCGCGGCCTGGAGCGTGTTCGAGGTCGCATCGGCGACGATGATGCGGGCACTCAAGGCGGTCTCCACCTATCGCGGCCGCGACCCGCGCGAGTTCGGCCTCGTCGCCTTCGGCGGCAATGGCGGCGTCTTCGGCCCGCATCTGGCGAAGGAGCTCGGCATCGCGCGCGTGATCGTGCCGCCGGCGGCGGGCGTGCTCTCGGCGATCGGGCTCCTGGTTTCCGACGTGGCCTTCGGCCGCTCGCGGGGATACCTCAAGCAGACGCTCACCGCCGATCCGGCCGAGGTCTCGCGCATCCTTGATGAGCTTGCTGCCGAGGTGCTGGCGAAGCTGGGGCCTTGGGCGAAGACGGCGACCCTCTTGCGCGTCGCCTCGATGCGCTACACCAGCCAGGCCTTCGAGCTGCCGGTCGCGATCCCCGACGGCACGGCGACGGCCAAGACGCTGAAAGCACTGCCGGCGCGCTTCGAGGCCGAGCATCAGGCCACCTACGGCCATAATTTCCGCGGCACGGTGCCGACCGAGATCGTGGCTCTCTCGGTGACCGCGACAGCGCCGGCCGGCGGCTCGGCCGAGACCATGAAGGTCTCATCCGGCCGCGGTGAAGCAAAGGAGCTGAGGCGCCCTGCCTACTTCGGCCCGCGTCACGGCCGCATCGACACGCCGGTGCTCGGCCGCGCCGCGCTGACCTCGAGCCCCAGGCAGGGACCGCTGATCATCGAGGAGTACGAAGGCACCACCGTCGTTCCCCCCGGCGCCTCGGCCTCGCGCGACGCGCTCGGCAACGTCAACGTCGTCTTCGGATCCTGACCATGGCCAAGCACAATATCGACCCGGTGCTGACCGAGATCGTCCGCAACGCGCTCGATGCGGTCGCCGACGAGATCGCGCTGATCGTGCTGCGGACCGCCTGCTCCGGCATCGTGCGCGACTCGATGGATTACTCGACGGCGGTCTGCGATGCCAAAGGTGGCACGCTGGCTCAGGGGCTCACCACGCCGCTGCACCTCGGCAGCTTCCACGACGCGATGCAGGCGCTGATCCGGCGCTACGAAGGCGACGTCGCCGAGAAGGATGTCTTCATCTTCAACGACCCCTATCTCTCGGCCGGCCAGCACCTGCCGGACATCTACATCATCCGGCCGGTGTTCGTGGAAGGCACGCTGGAGGCCTGGGCGACCACGGTCGCGCACCACAACGACATCGGCGGCATCGTTCCGGGCAGCAACTCGATCGGCTCGACCGACATCTACCAGGAAGGGTTGCGCCTGCCGTTCATCAAGCTCAGCTCGAACGGCGTGGACAACCAGGCCGTCCTCGACATCCTCTCGGCGAACGTGCGCGTGCCGGAGAAGGTGCTGGGCGACCTGAATGCCCAGATTGCCGCGACCGCGATCGGCGTGCGCGAGATCCAGTCGCTGTTCGCCAAGTACGGCAAGGCGACGCTGCGCGCGACCTTCGCCGAGATCCATGACCATGCCGAGCGCCTGGCCCGCTCGGTGATCGCCGAGATCCCGGACGGCACCTACAGGTTCGAGTCCTGGATCGACGGCTTCGGCGAGAACCCGGAGCCGATCCGCTTTTGCGCCGCCGTCACGGTCGCCGGCGACGAGATCACCGTCGACCTGGACGGGACGTCGCCGCAGGTGCCGGCGGGCATCAACGCGCCGGTGCCCTTCACCAAGGCCGCCTGCTATGCGGCGATCCGCTCGATCATGGGCGAGGAGATCCCGAACGCCCAGGGCTTCACCCGGCCGATCCATGTGAAGGCGCCGTTGGGCTCCATCGTCAACCCGCGCCCGCCCGGCGCCTGCGGCGCCCGTGGCATCACCGGCTTCCGCACCATGGACACGGTGTTCGGCGCGCTGGCCCAGGCGGTACCGCACCGGGTGCCGGCGGACGGCAATGGCGGCTCCTCGATCCCGGCGATCGGCGGGGAGTACCAGGGCAAGCCCTTCGTCTTCGTCGAGACCTTCATGGGCAACTGGGGCGGATCGGCCTCCGGCGACGGCCAGGAAGGCGTGACCCACATGGGTGCCAACCAGTCGAACGTACCGGTCGAGATGATCGAGGCCGAGTATCCGATCCGCATCGAGCAGTACGGCCTGGTGCCGAACACCGGCGGGCCCGGCAAGTATCGTGGCGGGCTGTCGATGATCCGCGACTATCGCTTCCTCGGCGACGCCGGCACGATGACCCTTCGCTCGGACAAGCGCCGCTTCCCGCCCTTCGGCCTTTCCGGCGGCAGGGCGGGGGCACCGTGCCTGTCGATCGTCAACCCCGACGGCGAGGCACGCAGCCTCCCGGTGCTGATCACCAACCCGGTGACGCTTCGCAACGGCGATCTCTTCCGCCACGTGCTTCCAGGCGCTGGCGGCTGGGGCAACCCGTTCGAGCGCGATCCCGAGTGCGTGCTGGAGGATGTGAAGCTCGGCAAGGTCGACCGCGAGCACGCGCGCCTGGCCTATGGCGTCGTCATCACCGGCGAGCCGCCGGTGGTCGATGCCGAGGCGACGAAGAAGGCGCGGGCGGCGTGAGGCTGCGGTAGTATCCGGCAGGGTCCATCGACGGCAGCCGGACAATGCCACTAGACGATCAAAGATGGGGAGGGGGCGGCGGACGCCGCCCTTCCAGGAACGTGCTCGGTGGCAAGCTCGAAGATTGCTCGCTCGATCCCGTGACCGGCTTCTTCCGCAACGGCTGCTGCGACACCTCGCCCGAGGATATCGGCAGCCACACGGTCTGCTGCGTGACCACGGCCGAGTTCCTGGAATATTCGAGAAGCGTGGGCAACGACCTTTCGACGCCCTATCCGCAATACGGCTTCGCCGGACTCAAGCCTGGCGACCGATGGTGCCTCTGCGCCCCGCGCTGGCAGGAGGCGCTGGAGGCCGGCCGCGCGCCGAAGGTCGTCCTGCGCGCGACGCATGAAGGGGCGCTCGCCTATTGCTCGCTCGAAGACCTCAAGAAGTACGCGGTCGACCCATGACGACGGATGATTCCGGTGGCCGCGCCTCTCGGGTGGGCCGGCGTATGATCGGCGTGCTGGGCGGCATGGGGCCGCTGGCGACCACCGACTTCATGCGCAAAGTGATCGAGGCGACCCCGGCGACGAAGGACCAGGACCACATCCCGATGGTCGCCTGGTCGGTGCCGCAGATCCCGGACCGGTCCGCGGCGATCTTCGGTACCGGCGAGTCGCCGCTGCCGATGATGCAGGAGGGCGTCCGGCGGCTGGAGCAGATGGGCGCCGGATGCATCGCGATCGCCTGCAACACGGCGCACTACTGGTATGAGGGCCTCCGGCGAGGCTGTGGCGCCCGGCTGCTGCACATCGGCGAGACCGCCGCCGAGCGGCTCGTGGCGCTCGGTGTGCCGAAGGGCCGGGTCGGGTTGATCGGAACCGAGGCGACGGTCCGGACGCGGGTCTATCAGGACCGCCTCGAAGCGCATGGCTACGAATGCCTGGCCCTCGGGCCCGAGGAGAGCGAGCGCCTGTTCTGGCCGGCGGTCCGCAAGGTCAAGACCGGCGATACCCAGGGCGCTACGCCGCTGCTCGAGGAAGCGGTCGAGCGGCTGCTCGCGGCGGGGGCCGCCCGGGTCGTCCTCGGCTGCACCGAGGTCCCGGTCGGCTTGGCCCCGGCGCGGAAAGAGATCCTGGAGCGGTGCTTCGATGCGACCGACGCGCTGGCGCTCGCCTGCGTCGCCTGGGCGACGGCGGAGCCGGCGCGCGCGGCGTAATCATCCGGGAACTTCCGGGCCGATGGGGTGTTCAGTTACCCATAGCTCGCCTACGCCTGCGCACTCACCTCACCGGCACAATCCCCTTTCGGGTCAATTCAGCCCTGGTTCGTCCCGTCCGGGACGGGCCAGCCGTACCGATACAAGCCAACCGGAAGTTGGAGACAGGAATGCCCTACCCGAAGAACCGGCTCGCGGCGCTTTTGCTGACGCTTTCGGTCGCCATCGCGGGATGCGCCCGGCCGGCGCCGACGACCCAGGCCGTCGTGGCGCCGGCGGAAGCGCGCACGGAGTACCAGGTCTTCTTCGACACCGACAGCGCCGAGATCGATGCGCGCGGACAGGCCGTCGTCGCCGCGATCGCCGCCGTCGCCGCCAACAACGACAAGATGAGCGTGCGGGTGATCGGGAAGACCGACCGCGTCGGTTCCCCGCCGGTCAACATGGCGCTGTCGAAGCGGCGGACCGAGGCGGTCCTGGCCGAGCTCGTTGCCGCCGGGATGCCGACGGCACGGATCGACTGGGGCTGGACCGGCGAACGCCGGCCGGATGTCGCGACGGCCGACGAGAAGTCCGAGCCTCGCAACCGCGTGGTCGACATCACCGTGATGAAGGAACCCGGCTGACCCTCAGGCGCGGGCGGCGGCGATGGTGGCCCGCACGGCATCAGGATCGGTGACCGTGGCGGTGTACTCGCGGTCCGATGGCCCGCCCATGCGGATATGGGGATTGCGATAGGTCATGCCGCTTGGCTGCTGGGCGGGCGCCGAAAAGTGCATCTCCTTGAGGTCGGTCAGCCGCCGCACCTCGCCGATCGTGGACGCGTTCAGGCGGCCGCAGCCCATGACGACGATGCGGTCGCCGGCCCGATGTACCAGCTCGCGCAGAAGCGGCGCCCCTTCGAGGGCGGTATCGCGCTGGCCGCTGGTGAGCACGCGGTGCACGCCGCAGCGGACCAGTGCTTCGAGCGCTTCGATCGGATCGGCGGTCATGTCGAAGGCGCGATGACAGGTGACCTGCATCGCACCGGCGCGCGCGACCAGGGCCGTCATACGTTCCTCGTCGATCCGCCCATCGGCGGTCAGGCACCCGAAGACGACACCCGGAACTCCCAAGTCGCGCAGCGCCTCGACGTCTTCGAGCATGGAGACGAACTCGGCCGTCGAATAGAGGAAGTCGCCGCCGCGCGGACGGACGATCGTGAAGAACGGAATTGCGGCGAGGTGTTGCGCCTGCCGGACGGTGCCGAGGCTCGGCGTAATCCCGCCTTCCATCAGGCTGGCGCAAAGTTCGACACGATCGGTGCCGCCATCCTGGGCGGCCAGCAGCCCCTCGACGCCCTCGACGCAGACCTCGATCAGTGGCAGCGCGTCAGCCACCGGGCGCGGGTTCCATGCCCTTGTCCTTCAATATCGCCTCGGCTCCCGGACCCTTGAGCGCGGCGAGAAGCGCACGTGCCGCCGAGATGTCGCGGGCGCCGGTGCCGAGCGCGCCGGCATAGACCGTGTAGTTCTGGATCTCGCGCGGGATCGGGCCGACCAGCGTCGCACCGGGCACGGCCAGGATCTCGCTGATCTGGTGGAGCGCGATGTCGGCCTGGTCATTGACCAGCCGTTCGGCGACGAGTCCGCCGGGAACCAGCACTGCCTTCGGCCTGATGCGGTCGGCGATGCCGAGCTTCACGAACAGCTCCGTAAGATAAATGCCGCTCGATCCGCCGGCGGCGGGATCGATATAGGCGACCGCGCGCGCCTTCAGCAGCGCCTCCTGGAACGCGGCGACGCTGCCGATGTCGGGCGCCGGTGCGCCCTTCTTGACCGCGACACCGATCGCGACGCGCGCCAGCCGCACCGCCGAGCCGTCGACCACCTTGCCGGCCTTGACCAGCGGCTCGATCCCGCCCGGCGGAATCACCACGAGATCGAATGCCTCGCCGCCGGTGATGCGGCGGGCGAGGCCGCCCGCGGTGTCGTTGTCGATCGTGACCTTGTGGCCGGTCTGCTTCTCGAAGTCGGGCGCCAGCGCCGCCACGACCGGCTTGAAGGCACCGGCACTCAAGACCTTGATCTCGGCGGCCGAGGCCGGGGCGGCGAGGAGCAGGGCGGCCAGGATCGCGGCTGATAGGTTCATGTCACGCGCTCCGCAGGAGATAGAGGGCGGCACCCTTGCCGCGCACTTCGGCTTCCTCGTATTCCGCAGCGGCGATGGCGCGGTCAAGGGCGGCGCGAAGTTCCCTGGCCGAGGCCAGCGTCAGCTCCACCGCCGCCCTGGCGCCGGGATCGAGGGCCGCATTGGTGAAGTCGAGCGTGATGACGTCGCCCAGAGGCGCGTGCCGGGCGTGGTCATAGGCGATCACGGCCCGGGAGAGCGGGAACCACTCGTCGCCGCGCTTCGCCATGCCTTCGGCCGGCGCGATCTCAATGATCGAGGTGCACATGTCGCGCTTCCTATTTCCCGAGGTGCTTGCCGAAGAAGGCGAAGACCTTGCTCCAGCCGTCCATCGCCTGCTCGGGCCGGTAGATCGGCCGGTGCCAGTAGAAGAAGCCGTGGCCGGCGCCGTCGTAGCGGTGGAATTCGTAAACCTTGCCGTGCTTCTTCAGCTCCGCCTCGTGCTGGTTCACCTGATCGGGCGGCGGCGCCCGGTCCTCGTTGCCGAAGATGCCGAGCAACGGACAGGAGAGGTCCTTGGTCATGTCGATCGGCGCCACGGGCGTCTTCGGGTTGAGCTCCTCCTTGCTCATCACCACGCGGCCGCCCCAGAGGTCGGCGCAGGCGTCCACATCCTTCCTCTGCGAGGCGTAGATCAGGGCGTGCCGTCCGCCGGAGCATGAGCCGAAGATCCCGACCTTGCCGTTGAGGTTGGCTTGAGAGCGCATCCACTTCACTGCGGCCGCCGTGTCGCCGACCATCTGGGCATCGGGGATGCCGCCCTCGGCGCGAACCTTGGCCGCGACGTCGTCGGGATTCGCATCGGCGTTGCCGGTGCGCTCATAGAGGTTATGGCAGATCGCGATGTAGCCGTGATGGGCGAAGCGGCGCGTCGTCTCGATATAGAGCTCGCTCCAGCCGGGCATGTGGTGGACCAGCACGATCCCGGGGAAGGGGCCGCTGCCAGCCGGCTTCGCCACATAGGCGGTGATCGGGGTTCCGCCGTCGCCGGTGATCGTCACGTTCTCGCAGGTCATGCCTCGGTAGAAAGACATCGGCTTCTCCTTCTTGGGCGGGATTTTAGGATCGTAGCAGAAACGAAAACGGGGGGCCGAAGCCCCCCGTCGTTAGGCGTTATGCGGTTCGGCTTACTCGAACCAGACGTCCCACATGCGCGGGATGCGGCCCGGCGCATAGTTCTGCACGTTGGCGCGGACCGCCTGGTAGCGGCCGAGGTCGCCGACCTTGATGGCCGGGACGAACTCGAAGAACCGCTTCTGGAAGTCGGCAAAGGCCTTCTGCCGGTCCTCGAGCTTGAGGGCGGTGTTCAGCACGTTGTTGGCGCGCTGCAGCTCGGGGTCGGCCAGCCACTGGGCGCCCTTGCCGTCGTAGTCGGTGGCGAAGAACGAGGTCACGTTGTACGGGCCCTCGTAGGGCTCGATGCCGAAGCCGAGCGTCCACAGGCTCCAGCCTTCCGGCTTGGCGCGAAGCTGGAATGCGGTCGGCCAGTCCACCGTGTTGAGCTTGATGTTGAGCCCGGCCTTCTTCAGCTGCTCGGCGGCGACGACGCCGGTCTGCTGGTGGTTGGCGATCGTCGAGTCGGTGAGGATGACGATCTCCTCGCCCTTGTAGCCGGCTTCGGCGAGGAGGCGCTTGGCCTTCGCCAGATCCTTCGCGTTGTAGTCCGACTTGCCGATGTCGCCGGCGAAGTAGGTCGTGCCCGGATGCTGCCAGCCATGGGTCAGGCGATAAAGGCCTTCACCCGCGATCGCCATGATCTCTTCGGCGTCGATGATCGCCTGGATCGCCTGACGCACCTTCTGGTCCTTGGTCGGGCCGAAGGAAGCGTTGACGATGATGGTCTGGAACGCCCAGGGCATCGCCTCGATGATCTTGATGTTCCGGTTGTCCTTGAGGCGCTTCGCCGACGGCGGCGGCAGCGCGTCGACGGCATGGATCTCGCCGGCCTCGAGCGCGGCCGAGCGGGCGCCGCCCTCGGGGATGTGACGGAAGCGGACGGTGTCGAAATAGGCGGTCTTCTTGCCGCCGAAGCCGTCACGCTTCTGGAAGTTGTTGTTCTGCGTGTAGGCGTCGAAGCGCTTCACCTGGACGTGGCTGTCCGGGATGTACTCGACGAACTGGTACGGGCCGGTGCCGATGTGGTCGATCTTGCCGCGCTCCTTGCCGGCTTCCGACTTCGGCATGATGCCGGCCGGGGCGCGCGGGCTGGAGAGCTGGTCGAGGAAGCCCGGGACCGGCTGGGTCAGCTCGACGGTCACGACGTACTTCGACGTCGCGGTCATCTTGGTGATCGGCTTGATGATCTGGGCGGAGCCGCCGACCTTGCCGTAGCGCTCGAGCGAGGCGATCACGTCTTCCGACGTCATCTCCTGGCCGTTGTGGAACTTCACGCCCTCGCGCAGCGTGAACACGTAGGTCTTGCCGTCGGCCGAGATGTCGGCCTTGGTCGCGAGGTCGGGGATCACGTTAGCGTTCTCGTCGCGCGCGAACAGCGTCTCGATCCAGTGCAGCGAGATGTTGCGCGACGCTTCGGCCGTGGAGGCCTGCGCATCGGTCAGCGGCGGCGCCGAGGAGGTGCCGACGACGGCGTTGCCGCCCTTCTTCTGCGCCAGCGCCGGCGAGATGGCGACCGCCAGCGCGAGCGCGCTGACCGTCGTCAACAGGGTCAATCTGAGCACGATGCGAACCTCCCCTAGGGACAAGAATGATAAGGAATGAGGAAAGCCTATGATGCCTCTCAAAGGCTTGGCAATCGGGAACGTCCGTCCTGGAAACACGGCTCCGTGACGGGTCTCGCGCCGGATGTGCTATTGGGGCGGCGGGCTCATGAAGGGGTGGTCATGACGTCAGAAATACTGGGTTTTATCGATGCAAACCGGACGCGCCAGGAGCGGTTCCTGGCCGAGCTCGTGCGCATTCCGTCCGACAATCCGCCGGGCGACCTCGCCGGTGCGGCGGCCAAGGCGGCGGCACTGCTCGAAGGCCTCGGGCTCAAGGTCGAGTCCCATCCGGTCCCGGCTGATCTGGTGGCCGCGAACGGTATGAAGAGTGCCGCCAACCTGATCGTCCGGCGGAAGTTCGGGCCAGGCCCGACCGTCGCGCTCAATGCCCATGGCGATGTGGTGCCGCCTGGCGAGGGCTGGACCCGCGATCCATACGGCGCCGAGGTGGTCGACGGCTGGATGTACGGCCGCGGCGCTGCGGTTTCGAAGTCGGACTTCGCCACATACGCTTTCGCGCTGATGGCGCTGGAAACCGTCAAGCCGACGCGCGGCACGGTCGAGCTGCACTTCACCTACGACGAGGAGGTCGGCGGCGAGATCGGTCCCGGCCATCTCTTGAAAGCCGGCCTCTCGAAGCCCGACATGGTGATCTGCGCCGGCTTCTCCTACGCGGTGGTCGCGGCCCATAACGGCTGCCTGCATCTGGAAGTGACTTTGCGCGGACGCTCGGCCCATGCCGCATCGCCCTCGACCGGCATCGACGCGCTGGAAGCGGCGAGCCAGGTGCTCCAGGCGCTCTATGCCTGGCGCAAGGGGCTTGCTTCGCGCGTTTCGAAGACGCCCGGCATCGGTGCCGCGCAGATGACGGTCGGCCTGATCAAGGGCGGCATCAACACCAATGTCGTGCCGGACGCGGTGACGCTGCGCCTCGACCGGCGGATGATCCCGGAAGAGAATCCGGCTGAGGTCGAAGCCGAGCTGCGCGACGTCATCGCCAAGGCGGTTTCGGTTGCTGGCGCTTCGGTCGAGATCCGGTGTGTCCTTCTCGCGCGCCCGCTGACCGCGAGCGATGCCAGCCGCAAGATGGCCGAGACGCTGGCGCGCCGCGCGACCGAAATCCTGGCCGAGGCGATCCCCGTCACCGGCGTGCCGCTCTACACCGACGCCCGTCACTACGCCGAGCAGGGGATACCGACGATCCTCTACGGCGCCGGCCCGCGCACGATCCTGGAAGCCAACGCGCATCGCGCCGACGAGCGCGTGAAGCTCGACGACGTCGTTGCGGCGACCAAGGTGATCGCGCTGACGCTACGGGATTTGCTGGTCTCGTAGAACCCTCTCCCGCGTCGTACGCGGGGGAGGGCAGGGTGGGGCGAGCGATGCAAGGCGTCGCGAGGTTTCCGTCGCTGAGTTCTTTAGATCCATTCCTCGCTTCGCTCGCCCCCACCCCAACCCTCCCCCCGGCTTTGCCGGAAGAGGGGGGACGACCTCAGTCGGTACGCACCCGCAGCAGGTGCTTCTGCACCTTGCCGGCGGCGGTGCGTGGCAGGTCGCCGACGACCAGGATCGTCTGCGGCACCTTGTATCCGGCAATCCGGTCGCGGCAGAAGGCGCGGAGCCGCTCCGGCTCCGGCCGCGCGTTCTCCCGAGGCACGACGAAGGCGCGACCGACCTCGCCCCAGCGTTCGTCGGCGACGCCGATCACGGCGGCCTCGAGCACGTCGGGATGGGCGAGGAGCGCGCGTTCGACCTCGGCCGGATAGACGTTCTCGCCGCCGGAGATGAACATGTCCTTGAGGCGGTCGACGATGGTGACGTAGCCGTCTTCATCCAGGCGCCCGACGTCGCCGGTCTTGAGCCACCCGTCGGCGGTGAAGGCGGCGCGGGTCGCAGCGTCGTTGTTCCAGTAGCCGGGCGTGACGTTGGCGCCCTTCACCAGCACTTCGCCCGACATGCCGGTCGGAACGTCGCGCCCGAGATCGTCGACGATGCGGACCTGCGAAAGGGTTTGTGCCTTGCCGGACGAGCCGACCTTCGCCTCGACGCTGCCGGGATCCATCAGGCAGAGCGTCGGCCCGGTCTCGGTCATGCCGTAGCCGGCGCAGACGCGCGCCCCGCGTGCGAGAAAGGCGCGGAGCAGGGATTCCGGCAGCGGCGCGCCGCCGGACGCCCAGGAGCGCGCGCGGCCGAGATCCAGCGATGCGAAGCGCGGGTGCAGGGCGAGCGCCTGGTAGACCGCGGGCACGCCGAAGAAGCAGGTGACCTGGCCGGAACCGATCGCGGCGATCACCCTGTCGGCGTCGAACTTCGGGAAGATCGTCACCGTGCCGCCAGATATCAGCGTCGGCAGCGTGTGCAGGTTGATGCCGGCCGTGTGGAAGAGGGGAAGGAAGTTGAGTGTGCGGTCTTCGGCGGTGAGCCCGATCGCGTGGCTCAGGTTGACGTGATTGGCCTCAGCCATGCCGAAGGTCTGGATCACGGCCTTGGGCCTCCCGGTCGTGCCGGAGGTGTAGAGCAGATACCAGACGCCGTCGGCGGGCCATGGCTCCGCGCGATGGGCGAACGGAGAGGCCGTCGCGATCCGCGCCTCGTAGTCGGTGAGCGACAGGCGGGGCGCGGAGAGCCGTCGCGCCATCGCCTCGTTGGCGCCGTCATGGACGATCAAGCGGGGGCTGCAATCCGCAAGGATCGGGGCGAGCTCATCGGCGGCAAACCGCCAGTTGAGCGGCACCATGATCGCGCCGATACGCGCGGCCGCGACCAGGATCTCGAAGAAGGCGACCTCGTTCAGCGTCAGCGTCGCGATGCGGTCGCCCGTGGTAACGCCGAGATCGCGGAGAAGAGTCGCCGCCCGGTCCGCCCGGTCGTCGAATTCGCGATAGGAGAAGGACTGGCCGCTCGCCGCTTCGACGAAGGCGATGCGGTCGGGGGTGGTCTCGGCACGGCGTCGGGCGAAGTCGGCGACCATTGCCCACGACGCTACCCGAGATCAGGGCTGGATGCCTCTCCCGATCAGGTCGACGGCGGGCCCGATCACGTCGTCGAGGGGGGTCGCCACGTCCCAGATCCCGTAGCGCTGGCCCAGTAGGACCGCCATGCCCATCAGCGCCCAGGCGCGGACCTCGGCGTTGCCCTTGCGGATCTCGCCCCGCTGCTCGGCGACCTCGAGGGCCGACCGGTACGTGGCCGCGAAGTCCATGTAGTGGCGGCGATAGATCGCATCGTCGACGAACTGCGATTCCTCGATGATGCGGTAGAGGCCGGGATTGCCGCGCACGAACTCGATGAAGGCGCGGAGGCCCTCGCGCTCGGCCTCCAGCCGGTTCTTCGTGCGTGCGATCGCTCCCGATAGGTGATGCCGGAGGTCGCGGCCAAGCTGGAGCACCAGCTCGCGCAGCACGTCTTCCTTGCTCTCGAAGTAGATGTAGAAGGTGCCTTGGCCGACGCCAGCAGCGGCCGTGATGTCGCTGATCGAGGTGACGCTGAAACCGCGGCGACCGATCTCCGCCGAGGCAGCAGACAGGATCTTCCGCCGCGTCCGCTCGCCGCGGTCGGTCTTGGGCTGGGGCTTGGCGGCGGCGCGAGCGGTCATCGGGTCCAATATGACGATGGCGTCATATACCTGCGCCTATCGGCCGCTTATGTCAAGAAACGTGGCCTTGTTGACGTTTCATGAGGGCGCGGCTATTTTCAGGTCAAACATGAATTGATCGTCATATGAATGACGGTCCAGCCAGGGAGGTGAGCATGGGCGCGTATTCCAGGTTCCTGCGTGTCGTAATGGGCGGTGCGGCCGCCGTCGCCCTGTCTTGGGGAGTTGCTTCGGCGCAGGAGCTCAAGATCGCCTTGATCGCCGGCAAGACCGGCCCGCTCGAGGCCTATGCCAAGCAGACCGAGGCCGGCTTCATGATGGGCCTCGAGTATCTGACCAAAGGTTCCATGGAGCTGAACGGCCGGAAGATCCGCGTCATCGTCAAGGACGACCAACTGAAGCCCGACCTCGCCAAGTCGCTGCTCGAGCAGGCCTATGGCGACGACAAGGTCGACATCGCGGTCGGCACCACCTCGTCGGCGGCGGCACTGGCCGCCCTCTCGGTCGCCGAGGAGTACAAGAAGGTGCTGCTGGTCGAGCCGGCAGTCGCCGACTCGATCACCGGCGACAAGTGGAACCGCTACATCTTCCGCACGGGCCGCAACTCCTCCCAGGACGGCGTCGCGGCCGCGGTCGCGCTCTCGAAGGAGCCGATGCAGATCGCGACCCTGGCGCAGGACTACGCCTTCGGCCGCGACGGTGTGAAGGCGATGAAGGACGCGCTTGAGGCGGTGAAGAGCCCGTCCAAGGTCGTGTTCGAGGAATATGCGCCGCAGAACACCACCGACTTCACTGCCTCGGCCCAGCGCCTGTTCGACGCGTTGAAGGACAAGCCGGGCCGCAAGGTGATCGTGATCATCTGGGCCGGCCCTCACCCGCTGACCAAGATCGCCGACCTCAAGCCCGAGCGCTTCAACATCGAGATCGCGCCGGGCGGCAACATCCTGCCGGCGATGGTGCCCTACAAGGCCTATCCGGGCATGGAAGGGGCGATCTATTACTACTGGGGATTCCCGAAGAACCCGATGAACGACTGGCTGGTGGCCGAGCACCAGAAGCGCTTCAACATGCCGCCCGACTTCTTCACTGCCGGCGGAATGGCCGCGGCCTCGGCCGTGCTTGCCGCCATCACCAAGGCCGGCGGCAGCGACACCGAGAAGCTGATCGCCGCGATGGAAGGGCTCGAGTTCGACACGCCCAAGGGCAAGATGACCTTCCGCAAGGAGGACCATCAGGCGATGCAGGCGATGTATCACTTCCGGGTCAAGAAGGACGGGAAGGACCAGTACGACCTGCTCGACCTCGTCAACGAGATCCCGGCCTCGGCGATCCCGGTGCCGATCCGCAACAAGCGCTAAGATCGAAGGGCAGGGGCGGCCGAGAGGTCGCCCCGCTCGTGTCGGGGACAAAGATGGACGCGCCGGCGCTGGAGACGCGCGACCTCACCATCCGCTTCGGCGGCCATGTCGCCGTCGACAAGGTTAGCTGCAGCTTCCGCTCCGGCAGCCTGACCGCGATCGTCGGTCCCAACGGCGCCGGCAAGACCACCTACTTCAACCTGATCTCGGGACAGCTCAAGGCCAGCGCCGGCACGGTGCTGCTGAAGGGCGAGGACGTGACCGGACTCCCGGTCTCGGCCCGCACCCATCGCGGCATGGGCCGCGCCTTCCAGCTGACCAACCTGTTTCCCAACCTCACCGTCGCCGAGAACGTGCGGCTTGCCGTGCAGAGCCGGGCGCGGGTCGGGCTCGACCTCGTCAGCCTGTGGAGCGACCGGCGCGCGCTGATCGAGAAGGCGGAGGCGATGCTGGCGCGCGTGCGTCTTGCCGACCGCCGCGACGCTGCTGTCGCCTCGCTGTCGCATGGCGACCAGCGGAAGCTCGAAGTCGCGCTGATGCTGGCGCTCGAGCCTGACATCTTCATGTTCGATGAGCCGACCGCCGGCATGAGCGTCGACGAGGTGCCGACCATCCTGGAGCTGATCCAGGAGATCAAGGCGCGGGCGAACGCCACCATCCTGCTGGTCGAGCACAAGATGGACGTGGTCCGCTCGCTCGCCGACCGCATCATCGTTTTGCATAACGGCCAGCTCGTTGCCGACGGCCTGCCGGCCGAGGTGATCGCCTCGGCCGTCGTCCAGGAAGCCTATCTCGGCGTGGCGGCGGCATGACCGCACCGCTGCTCTCGCTTTCGGGCGTCCACACCCATGTCGGGCGCTATCACATCCTGCATGGCGTCGATCTCGTCGTGCCGGAGAGCGGCGTCACGATGCTGCTCGGCCGCAACGGGGCGGGGAAAACCTCGACCTTGCGCACGATCATGGGTCTCTGGCGCGCCTCGTCCGGCCGCGTGACGCTCGCCGGCGAGAACGTGACCCAGCGTCCGACCCCGCAGATCGCGCGTTCCGGTCTCGCTTACGTGCCGGAGAACATGGGCATCTTCGCCGACCTCACGGTGCGCGAGAACCTGGTGCTGGCCGCCAGGGAAGGGGAGATCGATGCCGAGCGCCTGAAATGGGTGTTCGGCCTGTTCCCGGCGCTGGAGAAATTCTGGGCGCTCGCCGCCGGGGCGCTGTCCGGTGGGCAGAAGCAGATGCTGGCGATCGCGCGTGCGATCATCGAGCCGCGCAAGCTCTATCTCGTCGACGAGCCGACCAAGGGCCTGGCGCCGGCCATCGTCGCCAACATGATCTCCGCCTTCCGCGAGCTGAAGGCGTCGGGCGCCACGATCCTGCTGGTCGAGCAGAACTTCGCCGCCGCCAAGGCGCTCGGCGATACGGTCGCGGTGATGGACGACGGGCGCGTCGTCCATGCCGGTCCGATGGCCGAGCTCGCCGAGAATGCCGAGCTTCAGCACCGGCTGCTCGGCCTCAGCCTGGATCGCCATCAGTGACCGAGACGAAGCATGCTGACTGGGCGCCGCTGATCCTGATCGCGGCCTTGGCGCTGGGGGCGCTGCCCTTCGTCGGCAGCCTGTCCACCTGGGTAACGCTGACCGTCGCCGGCCTGGCGATGGGCATGATGATCTTCGTGATGTCCTCAGGATTGACCCTGGTCTTCGGCCTGATGGACGTCATCAACTTCGGCCATGGCGTCTTCATCTCGATCGGCGCCTATGTGGCGCTGCTCGTGCTGGTTCCGCTGGCGGCTTGGGGTACCGCCGACTCGCTCGGCCTCAATCTCGGCGTGATCGGGCTCGCGGCGGTCGTCGCGATGGTCGCGACCGGCGCGCTCGGCTACTTCTTCGAGCGCGTGGTGATCCGGCCGGTCTACGGCCAGCACTTGAAGCAGATCCTGATCACCACCGGCGGGCTGATCGTCGCCGAACAGCTGATCCACGCGCTCTGGGGTGCCAACCCGATCCCGGTGCGCCTGCCCGAGACCTTGCGCGGTTCCTTCGTGATCGGCGATGCCGCGGTCGAGCGCTTCCGCGTCTTCGCGATCCTGCTGGGTCTCGCCGTCTTCGCCGGCATGCATCTCGGCCTCAACCGCACCCGGATCGGCCTCCTGATCCGCGCCGGCGTCGAGAACACCGAGATGGTCGAGGCGCTGGGATACGACATCAGGAAGATCTTCGTCGGCGTCTTCGTCGCCGGCTCGGCGCTGGCCGGCCTAGGCGGCGTGCTCTGGGCTCTCTATCGCCAGATCCTGGTCGCCTCGATGGGCATGGAGATGATGGTGCTGATCTTCATCGCCATCATCATCGGCGGCTTGGGCTCGGTCGGCGGCTGCTTCGCCGGATCGATCCTGCTGGCGCTGCTCGCCAACTACTCGGGCTTCCTGGTGCCGAAGCTGGCGTTGGTCTCCAACATCGTGCTGATGCTGGCGATCCTCTCCTGGCGGCCGCAGGGCCTCTACCCGGTGGCGAGGCGCTGATGCTCCATCGGCTCCTCTCCGGCGACCTGCCGCGCTCGCATGCGCTGACCGTCGCGCTGGTGGTCGTCCTGGTCTCGCTCGCCTTCGCGCCGTTCCTGTTTCCGGGCAGCCAGTCGCTGAATGTCGCGGCCAAGATCTGCGTCTTCATCGTGCTGGCGGCCAGCTACGACCTGCTGCTGGGCTACACCGGCATCGTCTCCTTCGCGCACACGATGTTCTACGGGATCGGCGGCTACGGGGTGGCGGTCGCGATGCACGGGATCGGCGCCACCTGGGGGGCCATGGGCGTCGGTGTGGCCCTCGCCTTGCTGCTGTCGCTGATCCTCGCCGTCGTCATCGGTCTCTTCTCGCTCCGCGTGCGGGCGATCTTCTTCGCGATGATCACGCTGGCGGTCGCCTCGGCCTTCGCCGTGCTGGCCTCCCAGCTCCGCGACATCACCGGCGGCGAGGACGGCCGCAGCTATTCGGTGCCGGCGATGCTGCGCCCGTCCTTCCGCCTGATCGAGGACCAGGTCCTCGGCGTCTCGATCACCGGCCGCATCCTCACCTATTACCTGGTCTTCTTCGCCTCCCTCGGTCTCTTCCTGCTGGCGCTTCGGATCGTCAACTCGCCCTTCGGCCGCGTGCTGCAGGCGATCCGCGAGAACGAGTTTCGCGCCGAGGCCCTCGGATACCGCGTCGTCGTCTACCGAACGGTCGCCAGCGTGCTCTCGGCGACGATGGCGACTTTGGCCGGCGTGCTGATGGCGCTCTGGCTCCGCTACACCGGCCCCGACACCACGCTCAGTTTTGCGATCATGATCGACATCCTGCTGATGGTCGTGATCGGCGGCATGGGCACCCTCTATGGCGCCGTGCTGGGGGCGGCGATCTTCATCCTGGCGCAGAACTACCTGCAGGTGGTTATGGGCAAGCTCTCGGCCGCGACGGACGGCATTCCGCTGCTGCCGCAGCTCCTGCATCCCGACCGCTGGCTGCTCTGGCTCGGCATCCTGTTCGTGCTCAGCGTCTACTTCTTCCCGACCGGCATCGTCGGAAGGCTGCGCGCCCAAAGGCGGTAGTCAGCCGGCGGCGGGGCCGCTACCGTTCCCGCATGCGTTTTCTCATACTCCTCGCACTCTTGGCGACAGCCCCGGCCTTTGCCCAGGACTGGAAGAAGATCGAGCCGGCGGACTCAGCGCTGGTCATCGCGATCCCCGCCCTGAAGGACGCGAAGCCTTCTTTTTTTGACCGTGCCGAAGGCGAACCCGCCAAGGGCGAGGCGCCGGCGGTGCCGACCACCGACAAGGCGGGCTATGCCGCCGATGGCCTGCTCGGGGTCTTCTGGTACGAGTTCGTGGGCGGCCCGGCCAAGTGGCGCGACGCGGGCCTGCGTGCGGTGGTCGAGGATCTCGCCTGGATCGCCGACAAGAACCTCGTTTTCGCCCGCACCGAGCAGCCCTATTTCCGCGGCAACGCCGAAGGGAAGTTCCGCCTCTTCACCTATCGGCCGCAGAATGCGGACCGCCCCTGCGTGGTCGGCCAGTATGCACGGTCGGGATCGCAGATCGCCGAGCGGGTCACCGCGGTCGTCTGCAAGCCGGCCGGCACGCAGATGGACATGGCCGAGGCGAAGAAGCTGATCGACGGCGTGGGAACCAAGACCCTGCCGCCGGCGATGTAGACTGCGAAAGGCAGGCGAGGGCGTGTCGAGGAAGCTCGGGAAGGCAGTGGGCTGGATTGGCGTCGCGGCGACCGTCGTCGCGGCTGGTTGGCTTGGCTGGCGCTTCGTGCCGAAGCCGGATCGCAGCGCGGCGCCGGCCACCCAGGTGACGCTGGCCCTGCCGCCGCAGCCAGTGCCGGCCGCCCCTTCGCCCACGCCACCGCCACCGCCGCAATCGTCGGAGCCACCGCCGGCATCGGCGCCCCCGTCAGTCGCTGCACTACCGCCGCCGGTCGCGGCACCGCCGCCTCCGGAACCTTTCGTCGTTGACCGTCGGGCGATCGCACGCACGCAGTTCTATCTGGAGCAGCTGGGCTACCAGATCGGCGCCGCCGACGGTGCGCTCGGCCGGCGGACCAAGGTCGCGATCGTGAGCTTCCGGAAGACCAACGCGTTGCCCCCGGGCGAGCATGTCGACGCTCAGCTGATCGACGCGCTCGATGCCGCGGTCAAGCTGCTGCCGCCGAAGAACGTCGAGGGCGTGCCCGCTGCGGCGCCACGGATCCCGGTGACGCGGACGCCGCTGTCGAACTAGGCGCCTACTTCCCGAACCAGGCCTTCTGACGCGGGTGCTGGAGCGCGTCGGGGTTGATCAGCTTCGGCGGCGTCTCCTTCCGCGCGTACGCGGTCGCCGACCTGAACGAGCCTTCGGCGAGCAGCCGGTTGCACTCGTCGGTATGGCAGAGCGAGTGCGGGGAGACGAAGACGTTCTCGAGCTTCAGGATCGGGTTGTCCGGCGGCGTCGGCTCCTGCTCGAACACGTCGATGCCGGCGCCGGCGATCCTGTTGCTCGCCAGCGCGTCGTACATCGCCTTCTCGTCGACGATCGGCCCGCGCGCGGCGGAAATGAAATAGGCGGTCGGCTTCATCAGGCTGAAGGCACGCTCACCGACCAGCTTCCGGGTCGAGTCGTTCAGCAGCACGTTGACGCAGGCGAAGTCGGATTCGCGGAACAGCGTGTCGTAGTCGACCAGCTTCACGCCCAACGCCTTCGCATCCTCTTCCTTCGCGTAGGGGTCGTGGGCGATGAACTTCATGTCGAGCGGCTTCGCGATCTTGAACAGCTCCTTGGCGATGTTGCCGAAGCCGATCGTGCCGAGCGTGCGCCCGGTGAGGCCGACGCCGTAGTACTGGCGCTGGTCGGTCCATTTGCCGGCGCGGGTGATGCGGTCCTTGTGGTTCAGCTTGTGCGCGAGCGCCAGGATGAAGGTCAGCTGCGTCGTCGCCATCGGTCGGCGCACGGCGTCCGGGTTGTTGGTCAGCAGCACGCCGTTGGCGGTCAGCGCCTTGACGTCGCGGTTGTCGTAGCCGGCGCCGAACCCTGCGACCAGCTTCAGCTTCTGGTCGGCCCGGCCGAGCGCGTCGGCGCCGATGCCTGCGGCGACGACCGAAATGATGTCGTACTTGGCCGCGTCGTCGGCGGTCAGGACTTTCTTGGCCTCCGGCAGGTACTCCCAGGTGATCTCCTTGGCGCCTTTCAGGATCTCCAGCGCGGACGGATCGAAGAAAGTCTTCTCGGTGCCGGCGAGGAGGGCGTCGCGCGTCACGCCGACGCGGATTGTCTCAGTGGCCATCGGGACGGATCTCCAGGAAAGGTGCGGCGAGCCTAGAGGCGAGGATGCGCAAGGGGCAAGGTTGCATTCGGGTCCGTGAAACAGCGGGTCGGCTTGACACCCGCAACCCGGCCGAGTGACCTGCGGCGCCTTCAGACTGGAGTCCTCAATGCGCATCGCCAAGGTCGACGCCATCCGCATCCGCGAACCCGAGTGGTCGCCGCCGATCTGGTGGAGCACGACGCCGACCGACGTCCTGTTCGATCTCGGCCGCGAGATGCGCGAGATGGCAGTCGGCCTCTACAATGCGCCGATCGAGATGCGGAAGGACAAGGTGACGGTGGTGATCGTCAAGGTCACCACCGACGACGGCATCGAGGGCTTGGGCGGCATCGCGCTTGGGTCCGAGGCGATGGCGCAGGTGGTCGAGAACATCCTAGGCCCGCTCGTGATCGGCGGCTCGCCGTTCGACGTCGAGCTTCTGTGGGAAAAGATGTACCGCTCGACCATCAACATCGGTCGCAAGGGCTTGGTCCTGGAGGCGATCAGCGGCATCGACATCGCGCTCTGGGACATCATGGGGAAGGCGACCAGGCAGCCGGTCTACAACCTGCTCGGCGGCAGGACGCGGGGCAAGCTCCGGGCCTACGCGAGCTCGCTCTACGCGATGAAGAAGCCCGAGCGCCTGGCCGAGATCGCCGCCGGATATGCCAGGGACGGCTACACCGCGATGAAGATGCGCTTCGGCTATGGCCCCGGCGACGGAAGGCCCGGCATGAAGAAGAACCTTGATCTGGTGAAGGTCGTGCGCGAGGCGATCGGCGATGACATCGACCTGATGGCCGACGCCTACATGGGCTGGACCGCGCAATACGCGATCGAGATGCTGAGGATGCTCGAGCCCTATCACCTCGCCTGGGTGGAGGAGCCGGTGATTCCCGACGACATCGAGGGCTATGCGCGGATCAAGCGGGAAGGGGGCGTCGCCATCGCCGGCGGAGAGCACGAGTTCACCCGCTGGGGCTTCCGCGAGCTGATCGAGCGGCGCGCCGTCGACTACGTGCAGCTCGACGTCAACCGGGTCGGCGGGCTGACGGAGGCTCGCAAGATCGTGGCGCTGGCGCAGGCCTTCAACCTTCCGGTCGTGCCGCACGCGCACAACTACCACAACCTTCATCTGGTGATGGCGAGCGCCAACATGCCGCTCGCCGAATTCTTCCCGCATCCGGAGCGCGACGGCGACACCTTCTTCTCCGAGCTCTTCCACGGCGAGCCGACCGTCGAGAACGGCGAGATCGCGCTTTCGGACCAGCCGGGCTTCGGAGTCTCACTGAATGACGAGATCGTCGGGCGCTACAGGCAATCGTGATTTCGCCAACCCGGCGGCGCGATTGACAGCCCAAAGCGCCCGCTCGACAGTCATGGCCAGTCGTTTCGCCCCGCCGAGCGGGGATCAAGGAATTTCAATTGGAGGTGGTGATGACCCTTTATCGCAAAAGGCTGGCGTTCTTGGCCCTGCCCCTGGCGGCTCTCGCCCTGACGGCGGCGCCGGCCGAGGCGCAGAAGACTGTCTATGTGGTTCCGCATGCCGATCTCCGCATCCTCGATCCGCTGCAGGCGGCGGCGACGATCACGACGATGCATGCGTCGAACATCTACGACCAGCTGTTCGCCTGGGACGTGAATCTGCAGTCCAAGCCGCAGATGATCAGCGACTACAAGGTCTCGGACGACAAGCTCACCTATACGATGACGCTGCGTCCGGGCCTCAAGTTCCATGACGGCTCAACGGTGACCTCGAAGGACGCGGTCGCCTCGGTCAAGCGCTGGATGGTCCGCGACGGCGTCGGCCGGCGCCTGGCGGGCGTTCTCGCCTCGATCGACATCGTCGACGACAAGACCTTCGTCTTCAAGCTGAAGCAGCCCTACTCGTGGGTCGAGTACTCGCTCGGCAACCATGCCGGCAACTACCCGGCGATCATGCGCGAGAAGGAAGCGCTTATCGACCCGATGACCGCGGTCGGCGCCGACGCGCAGATCGGCTCAGGCCCCTACAAGTTCGCCAGGGACCAGTGGAAGCCGGGCGACGAGGTGGTCTACGTCAAGAACGCCGACTACGTGCCGCGCGCGGAGGCCCCGGACGGCATGGCCGGCGGCCGCCAGGCTAAGGTCGACCGGCTGATCTTCAAGATCATCCCCGATCCGCAGACCGCCGCCTCGGCGCTGCTGAAGGGCGAGGTCGACTTCATCGACAGCCCGGCCGCCGACGTGCTGCCGCAGCTCGAGAAGTCGAACCAGGTGACCGTGTCGAAGCTGGCCCCGGTCGGCGGCTTCGGCGCCATCCGGGCCAACGCTCTCCACCCGCCGTTCAACAACGCGAAGGCCCGCCAGGCGCTGGCCCTCGTCGCCCCGCAGTCCGACTACATGATCACCGCGGTCGGCACCAAGAACTGGAACGAGTGCTTCTCGTTCTTCGTCTGCAAGTCGGTCTACGGCTCCGAGGCCGGCTCCGAGGGCTTCCGCAAGCCCGATCCGGCGCGCGCGAAGAAGCTGTTCGAGGAAGCGGGATACAAGGGCGAGCGCATCGTCATCACCTCGACCCGCGAGATCGCCGCGATCGGCGCGCAGGCCGAGGTTCTGGCTGCCGCGCTCAACGCGATCGGCGTCAAGGCCGAGGTCGAATGGGCCGACTGGGGCACGACGCTGACCCGCTTCCTCACCAACAAGGCACCGGTCGGGCAGCCGGGCCATTGGAACATCTTCACGACGACCAACTCGTGGTCGACCTGGCACAACCCGCTGACCAACATCGGCGTGGTGCTGAACGCCGAGGGCAGCTGGGCCGGCTGGCCGACCGACGACGAGGGCGAGAAGCTCCGCGTCGCCTTCATCGAGGCGACCGACCAGAAGACCCGCATGGAGCTGCTCGAGAAGCTGCAGCGCCGCATGTACGAGGTCATGCCCTACGTCGTCACCGGCCAGTTCGACCAGCAGTATGCCTGGCGCAACAACATCAAGGGCGTGCTGCCCACCTCCAAGCTGGTGCTCTGGAACATCAGCAAGGAATAGGCGCCTGACGTGGATAAAGGGCCGGCGGCGCGCATCCGTGTCCCGCCGGCCTTTTCTTTTGGAGAAGTCCGGTTTCGGCCGTCCTTGCCCGCAATTGACAGGGAATGACGCCGGTCGGACAGTTGCATCGTCCGGATCGGTTTCCGATCCGAGAGACTTCGGGGCGGATCAAAACGGGAGGCGAAGAGATGAAATCCTACACCGGGCGCTTGGGCGCCCTGACGGCGATGTCCTTGGCCTTGGGCCTCGGGCTCCATGCGCAACCGGCGTCGGCGCAGAAGACGCTGACCATCATCCCGCATGCCGATCTTCGCGTGCTCGACCCGCTGCAGGCGGCGGCGACGATCACGACGATGCATGCGACCAACATCTACGATCAGCTCTTCGCCTGGGACGTCGATCTGCAGCCGATGCCGCAGATGGTGAGCAACTCCGCGGTCTCGGCGGACAAGCTGACCTACACGATGACGCTCAGGCCCGGCCTCAAGTGGCATGACGGCACCGCGGTCACGACCAAGGACATCATCGCCTCGATCAACCGCTGGATGAAGCGCGACCCGATCGGCCGCAAGATGGGCGAGAGCGTCGCCGGCATCACCGCGACCGATGCCAACACCTTCGTCATCAAGATGAAGCAGCCCTATGCCTGGGTCGAGTACTCGCTCGGCAACCACGCAGGCAACTTCCCGGCGATGATGCGCGAGAAGGAGGCGATGGTCGATCCGTTCACCGCCGTCCCCAACGATGCGCAGATCGGCTCCGGTCCGTTCAAGTTCGTCGCCTCCGAGTGGAAGCCGGGCTCCGAGGTCGTCTACGTCAAGAACCCGGACTACGTGCCGCGCTCCGAGCCGCCGAATGCGATGGCCGGCGGCAAGCAGGCGAAGGTCGATCGCCTCGTGTTCAAGGTGATTCCCGACGCCAACACCGCCGCCGCCGCGCTCCTCAAGAGCGAAGTCGACATGATCGACATGCCGGCCGGCGACATCCTGCCCTTGCTCGAGAAGGACAAGGACATCGTCGTCCAGAAGGTGCATCCGGTCGGCGGCTTCGGCTTCTTCCGCCCGAACGGCCTGCACCCGCCGTTCAACAACATCAAGGCCCGTCAGGCCCTCGCCTTGATCGCCTCGCAGGAGGACTTCCTTGCCGCCGGCTTCGGCGACAAGAAGTGGTGGAACGAGTGCTACAGCTTCTTCGTCTGCAAGTCGGCCTATGGCACCGAGGTCGGCTCCGAGCCCTACCGCAAGGTCAACCGCGAGAAGGCGAAGCAGCTTCTCGCCGAGGCCGGCTACAAGGGCGAGAAGATCTACGTGATCGGCACCAAGGAGATCGCCCACATCGGCGCGATCACCGAGGTCCTCGTCGACGGCCTGCGCAAGACCGGTGTCAACGTCGAGCTCGAGATGATGGACTGGGGCACGATGGTGACCCGGTTCGGCGGCAACAAGAACAAGCCCGGCGAGAGCGGCGGCTGGCATCTGTGGTCGGCCTCGGGCTCGTGGTCGACCTGGCATAACCCGCTGACCAACCTCGGCACCAACATGTCGACGGATTCGAGCTGGGCCGGCTGGGCCGCCGACGAGGAGACCGAGAAGCTGCGCAATGCCTTCATCGCCGCCCAGACCAAGGAAGAGCGCATGGCGGTCCTCGACAAGCTGCACCGTCGCCTCTGGGAGGTCGTGCCCTACGTCATGACCGGCCAGTACGACCAGCCCTACGCCTGGCGGAAGAACGTCTCCGGCGTGCTTCCCACCTCGAAGCTGGTGCTGTTCAACATCGCCAAGGACTGATCTCCTCGGCATAGCGTCAAGTCCGACCGGCGGCGCGCCCAGGTGCGCCGCCGGTCTCACGTCACGGAGACTTCATCGATGGCCTCGCCCGCTCTCTACCCGTCGATCGAGCCGCATACGACCGGCAAGCTCAAGGTCGACAATCTTCACGAGCTCTACTGGGAGCGGTCGGGCAACCCGAAGGGCGTGCCGGTGATCTTCACGCATGGCGGGCCGGGCGGGCGGACGGTGCCGGACAATCGCCGCAACTACGATCCGGACTTCTTCGACATCATCGTCTTCGACCAGCGCGGGACCGGAAAGTCGTCGTCGAACGGCGAGCTCGCCAACAACACCACGGCCCACATCCTCGCCGACTATGAGAAGGTGCGGAAGGAGATGGGCGTCGAGAAGTGGCTGGTGACCGGCGGCTCGTGGTCGAGCTTCATGTCGCTGCACTACGCCCAGAACCACCCCGAGCGCTGCCACGGCATCGTCATCCGCGGCATCTTCACCGGCGGCGACGACGAGGTCGACTGGTGGTGGAACGGTCAGAAGAACATCTTCCCGGAACGCTGGTGGGAGCTCGCCAGCTTCATTCCCGAAGCCGAGCGCGGCGACCTCCTGAAGGCCTATCACAAGCGGGCGCTCGACCCGGATCCCAAGGTGCATCTGCCGGCGGCGCGCGCGCTCGCCACATACAGCTGCTTCACCATCCCGTTCCGCGAGGATCCGACGGCGCTGCCGGGCGGCCTCGCGCCGGAGGCCTGCATTCCGCTGGCGCGATTCTGGACCGACTACTGCGTCAACAAGTTCTACCTGAAGCCCAACCAGCTGATCGACGGCGTCTCCAAGATCCGCCACATCCCGGGCGCGATCATCCAGGGCCGCTACGACCAGACCACGCGCCCTTACGTCGCCTGGAAGCTGCACAAGGCATGGCCCGAGGCGGAGTTCACCTGGGTTCTGGAGGCCGGCCACAAGAGCGTCGAGCCGACGATCGCCGCGGCGATCACAGCCGCGACCGACCGGATGAGGGACCGACTGTTGGCGATGGGTGTCCGTCCCAAGAGCTGAAGCGTCGATGCACGAACGCCTCAACCCGCCGACAATGGCGCCGCCGCTCGGCGCCTACAGTCACGGGATCGCGGTCGAGAAGGGGTTGCGCTGGATCTTCGTGTCCGGCCAGCTCGGCATTGCGCCGGACGGCACGCTGGCCGAGGGCGCGGAAGCGCAGGCCGATCACGCCTGGTCCAACGTCTTCCGCGTGCTGGCATCAGGCGGCATGACCGAGGCCGACCTGGTCAAGGTGACGACCTTTGTCGTCGACCGCGACCTGATCCCGGCCGTGCGCACGGCGCGGCTGAAGCATCTTCCGGGGCCGGACTTTCCGGCCTCTACCTTCGTGATCGTCGCCGGGCTCGCCCGGCCCGAGTTCCTAGTGGAGATCGAGGCGGTCGCCGCGCGCGCTGCCTGAGTAATCAAGGAGACCTGACCCATGTCCAAGCTTCGTGTCGGCGTCGGCCGCAC
This sequence comes from Rhodospirillaceae bacterium, assembly GCA_016792585.1. Lineage (GTDB taxonomy): Bacteria > Pseudomonadota > Alphaproteobacteria > SHVZ01 > SHVZ01 > SHVZ01. The sequence continues at coordinate 77,436 of JAEULB010000159.1, read as the reverse complement.
CGACATCACGCCGCCCGTCGGCATCGCGCACACCAACTGGGGTGCCCGCGTGCACGACCGTGCCGAGGGCATCGACATGGAGCTCTGGGCGACGGCGATGATCATCGAGGACGGCAACACCAAGGCCGTCCTGATGGATGTCGACTTCGGCTCCTTCGGCATGGACGAGTCGGACGAGCTTCGGAAGATGATCGGCGACGTCGCCGGCGTGCCGGCGGAGGCCGTACGTCTTGCCTACACGCACACCCATGCCGGTCCGCCCTGGTCGGTCTCCGGCGGCTTCGGCGGCAACAGCAAGCTTCCGGGCGCCGAGCTGGTGCCGGCATATCAGGACTATGTGCGCGCGCAGCTCGTCGGCGCCGTGCGCCAGGCGATGATGGCGCCGAAGCAGGCGCGCGTGATCGGCGGCTACGGCAAGAGCGACATCACCGTGAACCGGCGCTTCAAGGGGCCGTCGGGCGCGGTGCTGGTCGCCGAGAACCGCGACGGGTATGTCGACCAGACCGTCACGGCGGTCCGCATCGACGACCTGGACGAGAAGCCGATCGCCTCCATCGTCGGCTTCGGCACGCATCCGATCACGCTGGCGCATCAGAACCGGCTGATCAGCCCGGACTATCCGGGAACGGTGAAGCGCGTGGTCGAGCAGCTGACCGGTGCGCCCTGCCTGTTCCTGCAGGGTTGCGCCGGCGACCAGATGCCGGAGCAAGGCCTGACCGGCGACGTGCGGATCCCGCGGCGGATCGGGACCAGGCTCGGCGCCGAGGCGTCGCGGGTCCTGATGGCGCTCCGCACGCGCCCGATCGTCAGGCGCTTCGACAAGGTTGTGGAGTCGGGCGCGCCCCTCGGCCTCTGGGCCGAGGACACCGGGCCCGAGGCCGAGACCAAGCTGGTGGTGACGACCCGGAAGGCGAAGCTGCCGGTGCGCAACTACGGCTCTGCCGCGGACGCGACGGCAGAGCAGGAGCGTCTCGCCCAGGCGATGGTCGCGATCGACAAGACCAAGGCCAGCCCGCAGGAGATCTCCGACACCAATGCCCGCTACAAACGGGCGGCGATGAACGCGCATTGGGCGAGGATCACCCAGGGCCAGACCCATATGAGCGTCGACCTGCATGGAATCCGCCTGGGCAATGTCGGTCTGATCGGGGCGCCGCTGGAGCCGTTCTCGCGGATCGGCGCGCGCGTCCGCGATGCCGCGCCGCTGCCGGTGGTCCAGCTCGCCGGATACTCGAACGGCTGGCAGGGCTACGTGCCGGTCGCCGACGCCTATGCCGAAGGCGGCTACGAGACCGAATGGGCGACGCCCTATGCGCCGACCGCGGCCGAGACCCTGGAGAAGGAAGCGCTGGCGCTGCTGAAGACGATGGCGGCCTAGGCGGCAGTCAGCGTGTCGGGAAGCCGCACGACGAAGCGGCTCCCGACGCCGACCTCGCTGGTGACCGCGATGGTGCCGCCGAGCGCCGTCGTCAGCGTCTTGGTCAGCGGCAGGCCGAGGCCGATGCCGCCGTGGCGTCGCGCATAGGCGTCCTCGCTCTGCCAGAAGAGATCGAAGATCCGCGGCAGGTCTTCCTCGGCGATGCCGGGGCCTTGGTCCTCGATCGCCACGTTCACGTGGCCGCCGTCGCGGTTCCAGGACAGCGCGACCTCGCCGCCGGCGCGGCAGAAGCGGATGGCGTTGCTCATCAGGTTGATCAGGATCTGGCGGACGCAACGGCTGTCGCTCTCGATCGTGATCGGTTCGCCCGGGTGGCGGACGGCCACGCGGATGCCGCGCTGGTCGGCCATCGGCCGCATCATATGGGCGACCGCATCGGCGATCTCGTCGATCGCGACCGGCTCGGGTCTCAGATGCTCGCGCCGGGCCTCGATCGAGGCCATGTCGAGCAGCTGGTCGACGATGCTGAGCAGGTGTCGCCCGGACGACAGGATGTCCTCGGCATATCCGCGATAGCGATCCGACAACGGCCCGAAGAACTGCCCCGCCAGCGTCTCCGAGAAGCCGATGACGGCGTTGAGCGGCGTGCGGAGCTCGTGGCTGACATTGGCGAGGAACTGGGTCTTCGCCGCACTCGCCTCGTCGGCGGCGACCAGCGCATCGGCGACGCGCCTGGCCTCCCTCTCGCGCTGCACGATCAGGAATCCGAGAAGGGCGGCGGCGAGCACGACGAGAACGGTCGAGGCGGCCGCGGTCAGGATTTTCGGACGTGACCGATCCTGAACCTTGGCGAGTAGGTCGGATATCTGGAAGGTGCCGAAGACGTAGAGGGGCAGCGAGTTCAGGCGCGAGTAGGCGGTCATGGCCTCGGCGCCGCTGCCCAGGCGGTGAATGAAGAAGCCGGCGCGCGGGGACTCCGGCGTCAGGCTCAGCACGCTGCTCAGGTCGATCTGGGTGCCGGTCAGGGCTTTCTCGTCCGGCGTCCTCAGCAGGAAGGTACCGTCCTCGCGGATGATGCCGACGACGCCGGGAGCGGTCACCAGCAGGCCCTCGAAGGCCTCGACCAGCACCTGGGTCGGGATCGAGGCGACGGCATAGGCGATGCCGAAGCGATTGACCGGGATCTTGGTCGCGAGCGGGATGACTCTGCGGCCGGTGTCGCGGCCGACGATCCCCGCGCCGACGTAGTGATATCGCGGGAACCGGCGTTGCAGCTCCTGAAAGTAGTCGCGGTCGCGGATGTTGACGGCATCGACTCTCGGATCGCCGTAGCGGACGATGTCGCCGGCCTGGTCGAACAGGTGGACCGTGAGCGGGGTCTCCTGTGCGCTTTCGAGCGTCGTGATCCACGAGGCCAGCTGGTCGAGCGGGCGCTGGTTGTCCGCATCGCCGAGCCAGAGGTCGACCGCCGTCAGGAGAAAGCGGCCGTTCTCGAAAGTGCGCTCGACATGCGCCGAGATCGCGTTCTGCGTGCCGATCAGCTCGGTCTCCGCATCGCGGAACACGTCGCGCCGGTCCTGGATCGCCAGCGAGATCGCCGCCGCCCAGATCGCCGACACGGCCACGACGGCGGCGACGACGATCGCTGTCAGCGTCCGGTGGTGCGTGGCGCTAGAGCGCATTTGTCTCGAATGTGGCAGCTAGTCGAAGCTCTCGCTACCACCATCGGGGTTAACGTTCCGTTGCGACGCCAAATCGCAACGGAACGTTCAAGACAGCCTCAGACGCTCCACGTACCTGCCGCGATGTGGTTCTTCGGCCGCGCGGCAAACCACTCCGGCTTCGCCGCCTCGACCTGGGCCGCCAGCCTCAGCACCATGTCGTCGCGGCCGAACTTGCCGTGAAGCTGGGCGCCGATCGGCAGGCCGTCGGAGTCGAGGCCGGCCGGAACCGAGATCGCCGGCACGCCGGTCTCGTTGCCGGGCATGGTGAAGCGGCAGGCATCCGCGAGGCGGTCCATCCAGCCGGTCAGCGGCTCGTCGCGGAGCAGGGAGTAGGGGCCGTTCGCCAGCGGCACGCGGATCGCCAGGGTTGGCGTCAGCAGCATGTCGTACCTGTCCATCAGCTTGCCGAAGGCGCGGGTAACGACGTTGTTGTCGTTCATCGCGTTCATCAGGTCGACCAGCTTGTAGGTCTGCGCCGCCTCGAAGTGCCGCCAGACCATCGGCACCATGAAGTCCTTGATCCGCGAGGCGTCGACGTTGCGGCTGCGTGCCAGGCCCTGATGCGCCATGCGGCTGGAGATCCAGTGAGCGATGTAGCCGCGCCACATCGCGGTCCAGTCGCAGACCTGCTCGTCTTTCACTTCCTCGACCGTGTGGCCGAGGCTCTCGAGCAGCTTGCCGACCTCGCGGATACGGGCGGCGACCTGGTCGTCGACCGGCGTCGACCGGCCCCAGGGACCGGTCGAGAGTCCGATCTTCCATCCCTTCGGCACGTCCTTCAGGGCGTCCAGGAACGACGGCACCGCCGGCGTCACGCGGACGAAGAAGCCGCCCTGCGGTCCGTGCCCGATCGCGTCCAACGCGGCCGCGGTGTCGCGGACCGACCGGGTGACCACGCCTTCGTTGACATGGCGCGACTGGTAGTCGCTGCCGCCGATCTGGCGCGGCACCAGGCCGCGCGACGACTTGTGACCGACCAGGCCGCAATACGAGGCGGGAATGCGGGTCGAGCCGCCGCCGTCGGAGGCCATGCTGATCGGCAGCACGCCGGCCGAGACCATCGCCGCCGACCCGCCCGACGATCCGCCCGGCGTGTGCTTCAGGTTCCACGGATTGCGGGTGGTGATGACCTTGTCGAGGTAGCTGGTGGTGGTGTCGAAGGTCATGCCGAACTCTGGCGTGGTCGAGCGGCCGATCGGCACCAGGCCGCCGCCGAGGAAGTTGGCGACCAGCGGATCGGTCTCGGCCACGACGAAGTCGCGGAGCAGCTTCGATCCCGACTCCTGCTTGCGGCCCTTGAGACCGGAGCCGATGTCCTTCAGCAGCAGCGGCACGCCGTAGAAGGCGCCGTCCTTGTTCGGCCTGTCCTTGTCGGGATTGGCGACGACGTCCTCGAAGACTTCCAGCACCGCTTCGAGCGTCGGGTTTGCCGCGTCGATGCCGGCCTTGGCCTGGGCCGCGACCTCCTTCGCCGAGACCTTCTTCCTGGCGACGAGATCGGCCAGCGCCAGCGCGTCCAGCGACGCCCATTCCGACCACGACAGAGCCTGCTTCGCCATCGTTCCCTCCAGGAATTTCCCAGACCGAGCGTGGCGAGGCGCCGCCGATTGCGTCAAGCGAAGCCGGGCTTGACCGAAATCCTACGGATTGGCCGCGATGTGGTGGCGAGGTCTCGGCGAGAACCACTCGGGTTTCGCCGCCTCGATCTGGGCGGCGAGTCTGAGCACCATGTCGTCGCGTCCGAACTTGCCGTGGAGCAGCGCGCCGATCGGCATGCCGTCGGCATCGAGGCCGGCCGGAACCGAGACTGAGGGCATGCCGGTCTCGTTCCCTGGGATGGTGTAGCGGCAGGCATCGTAGAGACGCTCGAACCAGGGCGCGAAGGGCTCGTCGCTGTAGGGCGAGTAGGGGCCGTTGGCCTTCGGCACGCGGATTGACAGGGTCGGCGTCAGCAGCGCGTCGAACGTCGCCATGGCGTGACCGAAGCTGCGGATCGAGGCGTTGTTGTCGGCGAATGCGCGCTGCAGGTCGAACAGCGTCGTTTCCTGCGAGGTGAGCATGTGCTGGTAGTAGGTCGGCGACATCAGCTTGGCCAGATCCTCGAGGCTCTGGCCGCGCTGCCTGGCCGCCTCGATCTGGCCGCGCCGGACGGCGCGATTGTGGGTCGTGTAGCCGCGCCGGAGCCTTTCGAAATCGCAGAGGTCGGCGTCCTTCACCTCCTCGACCGTATGGCCGAGGCTCTCGAGGAGCTTCGCGACCTCGCCGAGCCGCTGGACGACGGCCGCGTCGACCGGCGACCTGGCTCCCCAGGACCCGCAGGAGAATCCGATCCGCCATCGCGTCGGCAGGTCGCCGATCGCGGCGAGGAAGGAGGGGACGGCCGGTGTCGCCCGGATGAAGAAACCGCCTTCCGGCCCGCGCGCGAGCCCGTCGAGGGCAAGCGCCGTGTCGCGCACGGTCCGTGTCACCACGCCTTCGTAGACATGGCGGGTCATGTACTCGCTGGACGAGAGGTTCCGCGGCACCAGGCCTCGCGACGGCTTGTGTCCGACGAGACCTGAGAACGAGGCCGGGATGCGGATCGAGCCGCCGCCGTCGGAGGCCATGCTGATCGGCAGCACGCCGGCCGAGACCATCGCCGCCGATCCGCCGGAGGATCCGCCAGGCGTGCGCTCGAGGTTCCAGGGACTGCGGGTGACGATCAGCTCGTCGAGGTAGTCGGTGGTGGTGTCGAAGGTCCAGCCGAACTCCGGCGTCGTCGACCGCCCGATCGGCACCAGGCCCATGCCGAGATAGTTCTCGATCAGCGGGTCGGTCGCCTGTGCCACGTTGCCCCGGAACTGTCGCGAGCCGTTCTCGAGCTTCCGGCCCTTGAGGCCCGACAGTACGTCCTTGAGCAGCAGCGGCACGCCGTAGAAGGGGCCAGCGCGGTCCGGGCCGTCCGTGTCGGGATTGGCGACGACCTCCTCGAACACCTCCAGCACGGCCCTCAGCTTCGGATTGAGCTGGGCGATGCCGGCGGCGACCTGCTGAGCAGCTTCCTTCGCGCTGATCTCGCCGGAGCGTATCCGCTTGGCCAATGCGATCGCGTCGAGCGACGACCACTCGGACCACGAAAGCATCTTCGCCATCAGGCGAGGCTCGCTGCCTTGTCGAGGTCGGAACGCTTGAGGCCGGCGGCTTCGGCAGCCTTCGCCACCTCGCTCCAGGTGGTGATGTCGACGGGAATGCCGTCGCGCTCGCGCTCGGCGCGGCGCTTGCGCTCGGGCTCGCCCGCGACCAGCACTTCCTGGACGCCCGGCAACGGCTTCGATGACTTGACCCAGTCGACGAAGCGGTTCGCCTCGGGCCCGACATTGTCGCCGCCGCCGAGCCTGGACGGCTCGACGATGATCGACAGCATGCTGTTCATGATCGGGCGGTTCTCGTAGTTGCCCGGGTATGTCGTGCCGCCGCCGGTGAGCGCGCCGGCGAACAGCTCGCAGATCATCGCCAGCCCCGAGCCCTTGTGCTCGCCGAAGGTGAAGAGGGCGCCGCGCTTGTCGGACGGCGCGTACATCACGCCCGGATCGCGGGTGGGCTTGCCCTCGGCGTCGATCAGGCAGTTCTCCGGCACCTGCTCGCCCTTGTTGAAGGCGACGCGCACCTTGCCCATCGCGATCTTCGAGGTGGCGAAGTCGAGGATGATCGGCGGCCGGCCCGGCAGCGGGAATCCCGCTGAATAGGGATTGGTCTGGAAGCGGGTCTGGCTGCCGCCGAAGGGGGCGACCGAGGTCACGCCGGCGAAGCCCGCGACATAGTGCATCGAGACGAAGCCCCCGGCGGCACATTGCTCGGCCCAGTGGCCGATGCGGCCGGTGTGATGAGCGTTCCGGATGCCGAGGATGCAGACGCCCATCTGCCTCGCCCGCTCCATGCCGAGGTTCATCGCGTCGTAGGCGATCACCTGGCCGAGGCCCAAGCCGCCATCGACGGTCAGGATCGGTCCCGAGTCGACCGCGACCGTGTGCCGGCCATTGATCGTCAGCTTCTTCTCGCGCCAGGCCTGCAGGTAGGCCGGGATCATCCCGACGCCGTGGGAGTCGTGGCCGGCGAGGTTGGCCGCGACCAGGTGGTCTGCGGTCAGCTCCTGCTCGCGCGTGCTGCTGCCGACCTGTGCGAAGACGAGCATGATCGCCTTCTTGAGGTTGGCGGGCGCGATCCGGTGATAGCGCGTCGTCTCGGCCATGGAAGTCTCGCTGGAATGGTCAGGAAATCGGCGGGCCGCCACCCTGCCACGGGCCTTGGAGGCCGGCAATTGCCGGGCGCAATTCGCGGACGGCTGCTAACATGCGGGCAGGATTCACCGGGACTCATCGGATGACCAGCCTCAGACCCTATCGGCCGATCCCAGACGGAACCCATCCGTCGAATGCCTACGAAGGCTACGGCTCGACCAAGCTCCGGCATCCCAAGCAGGCGGCGATCACGATCCCGCAGACGTTGTCCGAGATCACCGGACCGGTCGCCGGATTCGAGCGCTTCGGCCCGCTCGAGGTCGACCTGACGATGCAGGGCAAGGCGCCGGCCCAGGGCGAGCGGATCATCGTCGAGGGCCTGGTGCTGGACGAGGACGAGCGCCCGATCCCGAACACGCTGGTCGAGCTCTGGCAGGCGAATGCCGCCGGGCGCTACCGCCATGATGGCGACCAGCACGACGCGCCTTTGGACCCCAACTTCACCGGCGCGGGCCGTGCGATCACCGATGCCGAGGGACGCTATCGCTTCGTCACGATCAAGCCCGGCGCCTATCCCTGGCGGAACCATCACAACGCCTGGCGGCCGGCGCATCTGCACTTCTCGATCTTCGGGCCCAGTTTCCTCACGCGGCTGATCACCCAGATGTACTTCCCGGGTGACCCGCTGCTGGCGCACGACCCGATCTTCAACTCGACCAGCGATCCGAAGGCGCGCGACCGGATGGTCTCGACGTTCGACTTCAACCTGACCAAGCCGGAATGGGCGCTGGGCTACCGCTTCGACATGATCGTGCGCGGTCGCAACGCGACGCCGATGGAAGCGCAAGGATGACCGGCGCCACTCCCTTCCAGACCGTCGGGCCGTTCTTCCGCTTCGGCCTCGTCTTCGACGGCTGCAGCGAGATCGTCGGTTCGCCCGACGGCGCGCGCGTCACGATCGAGGGAACGGTCCGCGACGGCGCCGGCGCGCCGGTGCCGGATGCGCTGATCGAGACCTGGCAGGCAGACTCGTCCGGCCGCTACCATCATCCCGAGGACGGCCGCGCCGGAACCGCGACGGCATTCGACGGATTCCGCCGCGCTCCGACCGATCCCGAAGGCCGCTTCAGCCTGACCACGGTGATGCCCGGTCCGGTGCCCGGCCCCGGCAACCGCCAGCAGGCACCGCACCTGGTGGTCGGCGTCTTCGCCCGCGGCCTGCTGACGCGGCTGGTGACCCGGCTCTATTTCGACGGCGAAGCCGCCAACGACCAGGACCCGATCCTCGAGCTGGTGCCGGCCGATCGCGCCCCGACGCTGATCGCCAAACGCGTCGCCGACGGCCGCTACCGGTTCGACATCGTGCTGCAGGGGAAGGACGAGACCGTCTTCTTCGCTCCGTGAGCGAGCTGACGTCCCATCTCTTCGGCGACGCCGAGGTCAATAGCGCGCTCTCCGACGAGGCACGCCTGCAGGCGATGCTCGATGTCGAGGTGGCGCTCGCCGAGGCGGCCTCCGATATCGGCCTGGTGCCGAGCGAGGCGTTGGCGTCGATCAGGAATGCCGGCAAGGCGCAGCTCTACGATCGCGCGGCGCTCGCCGAGGACGCGGCCAGGGCCGGCAACCTGGCGATCCCGCTGGTCAAGGCGATGACGGCGCTGGTCGCGGCGTCGGACGCGGATGCCGCCAGGTTCGTCCATATCGGCGCCACCAGCCAGGACATCATCGACACCGGACTGGTGCTCCAGCTCAGGAAGGCGATCCCGTCGATCTCGGCGCATCTGGCCCGCGCCGCGACCGCGGCTGCCGGCCACGCGCGCGTGCATGCCGAGACGCCGATGATCGGACGCACCTGGATGCAGCAGGCGGTGCCGGTCACCTTCGGACTCAAGGCGGCGGGCTGGCTCGACGCGCTTCGCCGCGTGCGCGCCCGGCTTGATGCCGATCTGGAGGCGGCTTGCGTGCTTCAGTTCGGCGGCGCTGCCGGCACGCTGGCCTCGCTCGGCGGCGACGGTCCGGAGGTCGGCCGCGTGCTCGGTTTCCGCCTGGGCCTGCCGGTCCCGGATCTGCCCTGGCATGCGCAGCGCGAGCGCCTCGTCGCGCTGGCGACGACGCTCGGCCTCGTCGCCGGAACCTTGTCCAAGATTGCGCGCGACCTCGCGCTGATGGGCCAGACCGAGATCGGCGAGGCCTATGAGGCGCCGGCGGCGGGCCGTGGCGGATCTTCGACGATGCCGCACAAGCGCAACCCGGTTTCCGCCTCCGTGGCGCTGGCGGCGGCATCGCGCGCGCCGGGCCTGGTCGCGACGATGCTGGGTTCGATGGGCCAGGAGCACGAGCGCGGGCTCGGCGGCTGGCAGGCCGAATGGGAGACGCTGCCGGAATTGGTGCGGATCACCGGCGGCGCAGCACGCTCGATCGCCGACGCGCTCGGCGGCCTCGTCGTCGATGCGAAGCGGATGCGCGCCAACATCGAGGTGACCGGTGGGCTGGTGCTGGCGGAGGCGGTCTCGGCGACGCTGGGCAGCCGGCTCGGCAAAGCCAAGGCGCATGAGCTGATCGAGGCGGCCTGCCGCAGGTCGATCGCCGAGGGCCTGCCATTGAAGACGGTTCTTGCCGAGGATCCACAGGTCTCCCGATATCTCAGCCCCGACGAGATCGAGGTGCTGATGATGCCCGAGACCTATCTCGGCGTGGCGGCCGAGTTCGTCGAGCAGGTGCTGTCGAAGGAGGTCGGGAATGGATGAGAAGGAGCGCCATGCCGCCGGCATGAGCGTCCGCCGCAAGGTGCTCGGCGACGCCCATGTCGACCGCTCGGTGGCGAAGACCAACGACCTCACGCGCGACTTCCAGGACCTGATCACGCGCTACGCCTGGGGCGAGATCTGGACCCGACCCGGCCTCGACATCCGCACCAGGCGGATCCTGGTGATCGGCACCCTGCTTGCGCTGTCGCGCTGGGACGAGTTCCGCATGCATGCGCGCGCGGCGCTTGTCGAGGGCGGGTTCTCTCCCGACGACCTCAAGGAGATCGTGCTGCAGCAGGCGATCTACTGCGGCGTGCCTGCGGCCAACACCGCCTTCCACATGTTGGACGAGCTCGCGAAGGAACTCGCCTAGCTCTCCGCCAGCGCGACTGGCCACGGCGTGGTCGGATGCGCCATGCCGATATTGAGGCCGCGCTCGCGAACCACTGCGTTAGGCACGCCGAACTGCACCGGATAGACGGTGTCGGCGATGCGCGAGACCGGAAACGACTGTGCGATCGCCGCGACCTGGCCCGCGGGCATGCGGTCGTCGCAGATCACGGTCGAGGTGCTGGCGTCCAGGCGCGGGACGCGCAGCGCCTCGTCGACCGACATGCCGAAGTCGAGCAGGAGCGAGGTCAGCTGCACCAGCGCCGGCACGATCTGCCGCCCGCCGGCGGCCCCCATGACGAAGACCGGCGTGCCGTTGCGCGTCGCCAGCAGCGGGCACATGTTCGCAAGCGGCCGTTTGCCCGCCGCGATCGCGTTTGCGGCGCCGGGGCGCGGGTCGAACCACATCATGCCGTTGTTCATGAGGATGCCGGTCGACGGCAGCACCAGCTTGGCGCCGAAGCGGGCGAGCAGCGTGTTGGTGACCGACGCCATGTTGCCGTCCGCGTCGATGACGCTGACATGCGAGGTGCATCCGGAATCGTGGGTGAGGCCGGCATGGCCGTGGGTCGCGAACCGGTCGGCATAGGCTGCGGTGAGGGCGCGAGCGTAGGCGACGAACGCCTCGGGTGTCGGCGAGGTGCCGGGCACGATGTCGTGCAGAAGCCCGCGCATCGCCGCGAGGTAGGTCGGGCCGCCGGTCAAGCCGGGCATCGCCTCGATCGCGGTTCCCCGATAGTCGAGCGACGCCGGTTCGACCATCCGCGCCTCGTAGCCGGCGAGGTCGTCGCGATCGATCACGCTGCCATGCGCGGCGAGGTCGGCGACGATGCCGCGGGCGATCCCGCCTTCGTAGAAGTCGCCGGGGCCGGCATCGGCAAGACGGCGGAGTGTCCCCGTCAGCGCCGGGTTGGCGAGCCTCAGACCGGTATCGGCCTTCGGCGCGGCGCCGCCCGGCAGGAACACCATCCGCGTCGCCGGATACGCCTCGAGCCCGGCCTCGACGCCGATGGTCAGTGCGGTGAACCAGTCGACAGGCAGGCCGGCTTCGGCGAGTTCGATCGCCGGCTGGATCAGTTGGCGCCACGAAAGCCTGGCGAAACGCTCGGTGGCGAGGCCGAGGCCGGCGATCGTCCCCGGAACGCAGATCGACTCCGGACCGGAAATGTTGCGGTCGCCCACGACGCGCGGCCACTGGAAGAGCCCTGCATCGGTGCCGGTCGCCAGCGCATAGCGTGCCGGATCGAGGCGGCGCGGCGAGACCATCGAGAAGTCGATGCCTCGGGTGACGCCCTCGGCCGCAAGCCGAAGCAGCATCAGGCCGCCGCCGCCGATGCCGCTGAGCCAGGGCTCGACGACGCCAACCGCCAGGGTCGCGGCAACCGCGGCGTCGATCGCGTTGCCGCCGGATGCCAGCATGCGGATCCCGGCTTCGGCGGCGGCGGGGTGCTGGGCGGCGACGACGCCGCGAGGGGAGGCGACGGCGCGCTTCGACGTCGACGATGTCACCCGGGACGCTTCTTGTCCTGATGGACGGCGAGGCTGCCGATCGAGTTGCCGCCGTCGACGGTCAGCGTCGTGCCGGTGATGTACTCGGCCTTGCTCGAGCAGAGGAACAGCACCGCATCCGGCGCCTCGTTGGGCAGCGTCGCACGGCCGAGCGGGATCTGCGCCAGGGTCGCCTCGACATGGGCGGGCGTCAGGGGGCTCGCGGTCGATCCCGGCGCGAAGCCGGGCTCGACGATGTTGACGCGGATGCCGAACTCGGCGAGCTCGATCGCGAAGCCCTTGTTGAGGCGGTCGAGCGCGGTCTTGGAGAGGCAGTAGGGCGCCACCGTGCGCCGCATCTTGCGCGACGCGCCCGAGGAGATGTCGACGATGCTGCCCTTGACCTTGTGCCGGATCATCAGCTTGGCGAAGCCGCGCGAGACCAGGAAGGGCGCGCGCAGGTTGACCCCGATGATCCGGTCCCACTCTTTCACGTCGATATCGAGAAGGAAGCCGCTCGGATAGATGCCGGCATTGTTGACGACGATGTCGGCGGCACCCCAGGCCTTGGCCACGCTGGCGACGAGGTCGTCGATCGAAGCGGCGTCGGTCAGATCGGTCTTGTGGGTGAGCCCGTCCTTGTCCGAGAGCTTCAGTTCCGCGGCGAAGGCAGCGAGATCCTTGTCCTTCACGTCGGAGAGGCAGAGCTTCGCCCCGACCGCGTCGAAGGCCTTGGCGATCCAGCGGCCGTAGATGCCGCAGGCGCCGGTGACGACGACGCGCTTGCCGGCGAACTCGTCGCCCCAGCTCATGGCGGCCATGTGGGATTCCCGGAAAAGGAAAAGGGCGAGGGCACCCGACGGCGCCCTCGCCCGATCATAGACCGATCAGCCGTCCCAGCCGATGCGGTTGATGAAGAAGCTCTCGTTCGGCGTCGGCTTCCAGCGCAGCTCCTTGCGGGCGCCGTAGAGGATGGCGGCCTGGTAGAGCGGCACCAGCGGGACGGTCGCCTCGGCGAGCTCGTTCGCCTTCTTGTAGTGCTGGGTGCGCTTCGCCACGTCGAGGGTTGAGCGGCCGGCATCGAGCTCGGCGTCCATCGCCGGGTTGTTCGACTTCGCCCACTGGCTCTTCGAGTGGTAGAGCGGGAAGAGGATGCCGTCGGCGTCCTGGCAGCCGCAGGACCAGCGGCTGAAGGTGACCTCGCCGAACTCCTGCGGCGAGGCCTGGGCGCGCTTCAGCCAGTTGGCGAAGTCGCTGGAGGTGATCTCGACCTTGAGCCCGACGTCGCGCAGCATCTGCTGGATCGCGACGACGATGCGCTGGTCGAAGACCGGCGAGGTGAAGAGGGTGAAGGTGCCTTGCGCTGGGGCGCCGACGGCCTTCAAGAGCTCCTTCGCCTTGTTGGGGTCGTAGACCGGGCCCTTGAAGCCGTCGGAGAAGCCGACATGGACGGGCGACAGCATGGTCGCGACCGGCTTGTCGTAGCCGCCCATCAGGCCGTCGATGATGCCCTGGCGGTCGATCGCGTGCGAGATCGCCTGGCGGACACGGAGGTCCGAGGTCGGGCCGGTCAGCGAGTTCAGCATGAAGTAGGCGACGCGCTCGCTGAGCACGCTCAGCACCTTGGTATTGGCATCGGCCTTCAGCTCCTTGGCGTGGTCGGCGTTGATCGTGACGATCAGGTCGGCCTTGCCGGAGCGGAGATCGGCCATGCGGGTCGCCTGGTCAGGCACCGGCCGGAACTCGACCGTCGGGAAGGCGCCCTTCTGGCCCCAATAGGCGTCGTTGCGCACCAGTGTCGTCTTCACGCCGCGCTGGATCGACTGGAACTTGTAGGCGCCGCTGCCGACCGGGCCCTGGTTGAAGGCTTCGTTGCCGACCTTCTCGACATGCGCCTTCGGCACGACGCTGAGCTTGGTCAGCTGCGCCATGAGCACCGGATAGACGCTGTCGGTCCTGAAGCGGATCGTCGTCGGATTGACCACCTCGGTCGCGACGATCTTGTTGAACTGGTCGAGCTGCGGGCTCTTGAAGGCGGGATCGGTGATGCGCTTGACGGTGAAGGCGACGTCGTCGGCGGTCATCGCCGTGCCGTCATGGAACGTGATGTCGCTGCGGAGCGCGAACTCGATCGTCTTGTCGTCGATCGCTTTCCACGAGGTCGCGACCTGCGGGATGATCTTGCCGTCGTCGTCGCGCGTCACGACGTTGTCGAAGATGTTGCGGTAGACCCAGTAGCTGTCCGGGTTCCACTGGACATGCGGGTCGAGCGAGGCGGGCTCGCTGGCGAGATCGATAACCAGCACATCCTTGGCGGCGTAGGCTTGTCCGGCGGCGAGCACCGTCGCGAGCGCGGCGGTCCTGAGCCATATCGACCATCGGTTCATGTTGAGCCTCCCAGGTTGGAACGACGTGCCGGCCCCCTGCCGGCGCAGGTAGTCACCAGCGCGCGTCCTCGGCCCGCTCCGTCTCGGCGGACGGGGCAGGGAGGATCGCGGTCTTGAGCGCGGTCTCCATGATCGCGCGGCTGAGGTGCTGGACCTCCTCGCGCATCTCGGATTCGGCGGCGGCGCCGTCGCCGGCGCGGAGCGCCTCGATCAGCGGCTTGTGGTCGTGGCGAAGCGGCTCGGCGTCACGGCGAAGCAGGCCGGTGTGGTGCAGCACGCGCTCGGTCTCGTCCCACAGCGGCTCGAAGCTGCGGCCGAGGCGCCGATTGCCGGCTGCCAGCACGATCGCGAAGTGGAACTGACGGTGCGCCTGAAGGTAGGTCGCTTCGCTGGCGGCGTCGCCCGGCACGAAGCCGGCACGGCAGACGGCGTCCAGATGCTCGAGGCGGCTGACCTCGACGCGGCCGGCGGCGGCGCGCGCCGCGGCCGGCTCGATGATCAGGCGAAGATCGAAGATCTCGGTGACGTCGCGCATCGCGACCGGCTTCACCAGATAGCCGCGCCGGGGAAGCGCGCGCAGCCAGTCGCGGTCGGCGAGCCGGGTCAGAGCCATCCGGATCGGCGCCTTGCCCAGCTGATAACGCTCGGCGAGCTCGGCTTCGGTCACGCTCGTGCCCGGAGCCAGCCGGCAGGCGACGATATCGGCCTTCACCATCTCGAAGGCGATGTCGCTCTGGCGCGTCTCGCTGTCGGCGGGAAGGGTGCGAGAGATATCGAGCATGCGAAGGGCCGTTGGGACGAGGCGGGGCCGGAATTCCAGTATGGCGACATTGAAATGTCAATTAGCGAATCTGGGATGTCAGTAACCCCATTGCGTCCCAGGCGCCCCTTGGGTCATGTGAGCCTGTGCCCCGGAAACCCGCCCCCAAGGCCCAGCCGAAGCGCCTGATCGTCGCGATCACCGGCGCCTCCGGGGCGATCTTCGGCATCAGGGCACTGGAGCGGCTTAGGGAAAAGGCGGTCGAGACCCATCTGATCCTGTCGCCCTCGGCGCTCCGGACCATAGAAGAAGAGACGGACCGCACGGCCCTGCAGGTGCGCCGGCTCGCCTCCCAGGTCCACAGCTACAAGGACATCGGCGCCTCGATGGCGAGCGGCTCGTTCCGCACCGAGGGGATGCTGGTGGCGCCTTGCTCGATCCGCACCCTGAGCGGGATCGCCAATTCCTATGACGAGAACCTGGTCGTCCGTGCCGCCGATGTCTGCCTGAAGGAGCGCCGGCGCCTCGTGCTGCTGCTGCGCGAGACGCCGCTGCACTTGGGCCACATCGAGCTCATGGAGCGGGCGGTCTCCTACGGCGCCACGGTGATGCCGCCGGTGCCGGCCTTCCATCTCAAGCCGAAGACGATCGACGACGTCGTCGACCACGCCGTCATGCGCGCGCTGGAGCCGTTCGGTCTCTAGCAGCCGAGCGCGTCGGCGAGCGCTTCCATGCTGTCGACGGAGCAGTCCCATGTCCGCGACGGCGCGAGATCGGTCGTCTGCGCCGGGCCGTACTCGGTCGGGCGCAGCACGAAGGCCGTCTTGAGGCCCAGCGCCGCAGCCGCTTCGAGGTCGCCGTTGTGGGCGGCGACCATCATCACGCGCTCGGGCGGAAGGTCGAGCAGGCGCGCGGCGCCGAGATAGACCTTGGGCTCCGGCTTGTAGCCCTCGAACAGCTCGCCGGAGAGGATCAGGTCCCAGGGCATGGCGGCGCGCTTCGCCATTCTGGTCAGCAGCGCCACGCCGCCGTTCGAGAGCGGGGCCAGCAGGAACTTCGCGCGAAGACGACGCAGGCCCGGCACCGTGTCCGGCCACGGGTCGAGCCGGTGCCAGACGCGATTGATGTGAGCGAGCGTCTTCTCCTCGAGCCCGCCGAGGCCGAAGCGGCCGGCGATGCGATCCAGGGTCTCGCGATGGAGGGTATCGAGATAGGTGAAGGGGCGGCGGCCCGACTTCACTTCCTCCATCGACGGCCCATAGGCCGCGCGCCAGGCATCGGCGAGGCCTTCGCCGTCGATCGTGCGGCCGAGGTCGCGGCTCCAGCGCCGAGCCTCGCGAACGATCGAGCCGCGCCAGTCGACGCAGGTGCCGAAGACATCGAAGACCAACGCATCCACGTTCATGGCATCTCCTTCGCTGGCGCGGATCGTAGCCTCTTTTTTGTGCAGTCTTCGAGGCCCCCGTCCGAAAGTCTGGGGCTGCCTCGAAGGCGCCTGTCCGGTTATCCTACAAGCAACGAAGAAGCCTCAATGCATCGGGGAGGGGCGGTGTATCTCGGGACCCAGGTCAAGGCCCGCGACGACAGCGACTATCGTGTCTGGGCTCAGCTCGGCGTGCGCCATGTCTGCGCCGATCCCGACGGCAACCCGCATCACTGGTCGCTCGACGTCCTGAATCGCCATCGCGAGACGGTCGAAAGCTTCGGCCTCGTCCTCGACATGGTTCAGCTGCCGATGAACTCGCGGCCGATCGAGGAGCAGGAGAGCCCGGACGTGCTGACGGCCGGCCCCGACCGCGACCGCCAGATCGATTCAATTTGCGCGCTGATCGAGCGATTGGCCAAGGCCGGCATTCCGGCGGCCAAGTACAATCTCAACATCATCGGCATCCCGCGCACGAAGCACTCGATCGGCCGGGGCGGCTCGCGCAACGAGTCCTTCCGCTGGTCCGAGGCCGACCAGGATGCGAAGCCCGGCATCGCCGGCGTCGTCGACCCGGAGGAGAACTGGGCGCGGATCGAGTATTTCCTCAAGCGCGTGGTGCCGGTCGCGACGGCCAACAAGGTCCGGCTTGCTTGCCACCCGCACGATCCCTACACGCCGCCCGGCTGGAAGGGTGTGACGCGCGTGCTCGGCACGGTCGAGGGCCTGAAGCGCTTCGTCGAGACCGAGGAAAGCCCCTATCACGGCCTCAACTTCTGCCAGGGCACGATCGGCGAGATGCTCGACGACCCGGCGAAGGAGGTCGGCGCGGTGATCGAGTGGTTCGGCAGCCGCGGCAAGATCTTCAACGTGCACTTCCGCAACATCCGCGGGCGCAAGCTCGACTTCATGGAGACCTTCCCCGACGAAGGCGACATGGACATGCCGGCGGCGCTGCGCCTCTACCGGGACGTCGGCTACAAGTACATGATCATGCCGGACCACGTGCCGATCATCGACGGCAAGGACCCGCAGGGCGTGGCCTTCGCCTATTGCTACGGCTACATCGCGGCATTGCTGCAGACCCTCGACACCGGGAAACGGGCGGTTTGACAGATCGACTGAGCAACCTTCATTCTGGCCTTAAACACGCGCTTAAGCGGCGCAGCGAAACGGAGGAAACCATGGCACGCAAACGCAACAATTCCGGCGGCTTGAAGCTGACTCGCCGCCAACTGATGGCCGGCGCCGGCGGCATGGCAGCGACCAGCCTGGTGTCGTGGAGCGCCTTGGCTCAGGGCGCCGCCAAGGAAGCGCCGGAGTTCGTTCAGGCGGTCGCCGACAAGAAGCTGCCGCCGCTCGCCGAGCGCCTGCCGAAGATCCCGCTGGTGGTTCAGCCGGTCGAGCGCGTCGGCCGTTACGGCGGCCAGATCCGCCGCGGGCTCCGCGGCTCGGCCGACCACAACGGCATCCTGCGCATGGTCGGCAACCAGGGCCTGACCCGCTGGAACCTCGAGTTCACCGACGTGCTGCCGGGCGTCGCGCACAAGTGGGACGTGAACGCCGGCAACAACGAGTTCACCTTCCATCTGCGCCCGGGCATGAAGTGGTCGGACGGCCATCCGTTCACCGCCGACGACATCGTCTTCGTGTTCGAGGACTGCCTCGCCAACACCGAGCTCTACAAGTCGCCGCCGGCGCTTTGGACGATCAACGGCAAGATGTGCAAGGTCTCGAAGGTCGATGATGTCACCGTCAAGTTCACCTTCGACGGCCCCTACGGCATGTTCCTTCAGCAGATGGCGACGCCGTTGGGACAGCATCCGACGCTTTTCCCGAAGCACTACTGCTCGAAATTCCATCCGAAGTATGCGAACAACGTCGCCGACCTCGCCAAGGCCGCGAACGTGCCGGACTGGGGCGCCCTGTTTCGGCTCCGCTGCGGCGACATCGAGATCCCCTCGCGCTGGGGCAACACCGAGAAGCCGACGCTCGATCCGTGGACCATCGCCGAGCCCTATACCGGAGGCGCCACCCGCGTCGTTCTGAAGCGGAATCCGTATTTCTGGCAGGTCGATACCGAGGGCAACCAGCTGCCCTACGTCGACGGAATCACCTTCAGCATCGCCCAGGACGTCGAGTCGCTGATGCTCGACGTGGTGTCGGGCAAGATCGACATCCAGGAGCGCCACATCGACACGCTCCAGAACAAGCCGACGGTGGCGCAGTCGGCACAGCGCGGGAACTACCGCCTGTTCGAGACGATCAACGCCAACAGCCAGCAGATGTCGATCTACCCCAACGCCACCCACAAGGACCCGGCGCTCAGGGCGATCTTCGCCAACAAGGACTTCCGCATCGCGCTCTCCCACGCGATCAACCGCCAGGAGATCATCGACATCGTCTATCTCGGGCAGTCGGAGCCGTGGCAGTTCGGGCCGCGTCCGACGCATCCCTGGTATCATGCGAAGTTCGCACGCCAGTACACCGAGTTCGATCCTAAGAAGTCGAACGAGATGCTCGACAAGCTCGGGTTCTCGAAGCGCGACGGCCAGAACTTCCGACTGCGCCCGGACGGCCAGAAGCTGTTCTTCGCCGTCGACGTGATCCCGACCCTCTATCCCGACCAGGTCGACGCGCTCGAGCTGTGCAAGCGTCATTGGGCGGCGGTCGGCGTCGATATGAAGGTCAACACGATCGAGCGCGCGCTCTACTACACGCGCGGCGACAACAACGACCACGACTTCGCGGTCTGGCAGGGGCCGGGCGGCCTCGAGCCGCTGATCGACGCCCGCGACTGGGTGCCGATCCATCCGCAGGGTTCGCGCTACGCGATTCCGTGGGCGGTCTGGTACTCGAGCAACGGCAAGGAAGGCGCCGAGCCGCCGGAGAACCATAAGCGACGCACCAAGCTCTATGACGAGGCGCGTTCGATCTCCGACGTCAAGCGCCAGGGCGAGCTGATGAAGGAGATCCTCGATCTCGCCGCCGACGCCTTCGATGCGATCGGCATCTGCCTCGCGCCGAACCTGTTCGGCATCGCCAACAACCGGCTCCGCAACGTTCCGGCCAAGATGCCCGGCGCCTGGTCGTGGCCGAATCCCGGTCCGTCGATGCCGCAGCAGTACTTCTTCACGAGCTAAAGGACTTGCCGGCGCGCCGTTCCGACGGGGAGGGGCGCGCCGGACTTCACCTAGATGCTGGGCTTCATCATTAAGCGTCTGTTGTGGATGGTTCCGTCGCTGTTCGCCGTCAGCTTTCTTGCGTTCGTCCTGATCCAGCTTCCGCCCGGCGACTACGTCACCACCTACATTGCGACCCTGGCGGCCTCGAACGAGATCGTCGACCGCACCGCGGCGGCCGAGCTGCGCACGCGCTTCGGGCTCGACCAGCCGTTCATCGTCCAATACTTCAAGTGGATCGTCGGGATCGTCACGCGCGGCGATTTCGGCCTCAGCTTCGAGTGGCAGCAGCCGGTCTCCGAGCTGATCTGGGAGCGCATGGCGCTGACCCTGGTCGTCACCTCGTCGACCCTGCTGATGACCTGGGCGCTGGCGTTCCCGATCGGTGTCTATTCGGCGGTGCGCCAGTACTCGATCGGCGACTACTTCTTCACCTTCCTCGGCTTCCTCGGGCTCGCGATTCCGTCCTTCCTGCTGGCGTTGGTTCTGATGTACGTCGCCGTCGTGCTGTTCGGGGCCGATGTCGGTGGGCTGTTCTCGCCGGAATACCAGACCGCGCCCTGGAGCTGGGGGAAGGTTCAGAACCTGGTCGAGCACCTGTGGGTGCCGGTGGTCATCCTTGCCACCAACGGCACCGCCAGCCTGATCCGCATCATGCGCGCCAACATGCTGGACGAGCTGCACCGACCCTACGTCACGACCGCCCGCGCCAAGGGACTTTCCGAGTTCCGTCTGCTGCTCAAGTATCCGGTCAGGGTCGCGATCAATCCGTTCATCTCAACCATCGGCTGGCTACTGCCGAACCTGATCTCCGGCGCGCTTATCGTCGCCGTGGTGCTGAGCCTGCCGATCGCAGGACCGCTGCTGCTGCAGTCGCTGATGAGCCAGGACATGTACCTCGCTGGCGCGTTCGTGCTGCTGATGTGCACGCTGACCCTCGTCGGCACGCTGCTCAGTGACATCCTGCTGGCGCTGGTCGACCCGCGCATCCGGTTCGACTGATGACCGCCAAGACCGAGACCGCGCCACCGGAGCAGCCGACCCCGCCGACCGCCGCCTCGCGCTTCACCACCGCGTCCCAGTGGCAGCTGGTCTGGTGGTCGTTCCGCAAGCACAAGCTGGCGATGCTCGGCGCCATCGTCACGCTGATGATCTACATCGTCGCGGCGGTGCCGGATTTCTTCGCCACCACCGATCCGAGCCAGCAGAATGCGCGTGCGGTCTACCATCCGCCGCAGCCTCTCCACCTGTTCGCGACCCTGCCTGACGGCAGCACGGTCTTCAGCCCGCACGTCAAGCAGATGGTGCTGAAGCGCGACCCGGTCACGCTGGCGCCGATCTACACCGAGGATCCGACGCGGAGGATCGACCTTCGCTTCTTCGCCGAGGGCTACGCTTATCACCTTTTCGGCCTGATCCCTTCGAAGACCCATCTGATCGGCAGCACGGACCCGCGCCAGCAGATCTTCTTCCTGGGCTCCGACCGCCTCGGTCGCGACGTGTGGAGCCGGATCGTCAAGGGGTGCCAGATCTCGATGTCGATCGGCCTCGTCGGCGTGGCGATGTCGCTGCTGATCGGCATCCTGCTCGGCGGCATCTCCGGCTATTACGGCGGCCGGATCGATTTCGTGATCCAGCGCGTGATCGAGTTCATCCTGGCGCTGCCGACGATCCCGATCTGGCTGGCGCTCGCCGCCGCCTTGCCGCAGAACTGGCCGGCGCTGCTGCACTACTTCATGATCACGCTGATCCTTTCGCTGATCGGCTGGGCCCAGCTCGCGCGCGTCGTCCGGGGCCGCTTCCTCTCGCTTCGCACCGAGGACTTCGTGACCGCGGCGCGCCTCGACGGCGCGTCCGAGATGCGCATCATCTTCCGCCACATGCTGCCGAGCTTCATGAGCCACATCGTCGCCAGCGTCACGCTGGCGATCCCGGCGATGATCCTCGCCGAGACGGCCCTTTCGTTCCTTGGCCTCGGCCTGCAGCCGCCGGTGATCTCCTGGGGCGTGCTGCTGCGGGAGGCGCAGAACATCCGCTCGATCGTGACCGCGCCCTGGCTGTTCGCGCCGGGGGCGGCGGTGGTGATCGCCGTCCTTGCCCTCAACTTCCTCGGCGACGGGCTTCGTGACGCCGCCGATCCGTATAACAAATGACTACTGCTTCCCCTGGCCAGCCGATCATCTCGATCCGCGACCTCCACACCCACTTCCCCGTGCGCGGCGGCGTGGTGAAGGCGGTCGACGGCGTCTCTTTCGACCTCTCGCGCGGCAAGACCGTCTGCGTCGTCGGCGAGTCGGGGTCGGGCAAGAGCGTGACTGCCCGCTCGATCCTGCAGATCGTCGATCCGCCCGGCCGCGTGGAGAAGGGCTCGATCGTCTTCAACCGCACGAACGGTACATCGGTCGACCTCGCTTCCCTGAACCCGCGCGGGCGCGAGATCCGGTCGGTGCGCGGCGCCGAGATCGCGATGAT
The DNA here is from genome assembly GCA_016792585.1 of Rhodospirillaceae bacterium. Taxonomy (GTDB): domain Bacteria; phylum Pseudomonadota; class Alphaproteobacteria; order SHVZ01; family SHVZ01; genus SHVZ01. Next base: position 55,268 of record JAEULB010000159.1, on the reverse strand, counting down.
CTTCCAGGAGCCGATGTCGTCGCTGTCGCCGGTGCACACGATCGGCAACCAGATCACCGAGGTGCTGACGCTCCATCTCGGCATGAGCAAGAAGGAGGCGACGGCGCGGGCGATCGAGCTTCTGCGCGCAGTCGAGATTCCGAATCCGGAGCGTGCGATCGAGCGCTACACCTTCGAGTACTCGGGCGGCATGCGGCAGCGGGCGATGATCGCGATGGCCTTGGCCTGCAATCCGCAGGTGCTGATCGCCGACGAGCCGACCACGGCTCTGGATGTCACCACCCAGGCCGAGATCCTCGACCTGATGAAGCGCCTCCAGGCCGAGCGCGGCATGGCGGTGATGTTCATCACCCACGACATGGGCGTCGTCGCCGAGATCGCCGACGAGGTCGTGGTCATGTACCAGGGAAAGGTGGTCGAGCGCGGCCCGGTCGAGCAGATCTTCCACGCCCCCCAGGATCCCTATACCCAGATGCTGCTCGGCAACGTGCTGAAGCTGGAGCGGCCTTCCCAGATCCGCGCCGCGCGCGAGCCGGTCTCCGCCGAGGAGCCGCCATTGCTCGACGTGCGCGGGCTCAAGATGCACTTCCCGATCCGGAAGGGTTTCTTCCGCAAGGTGGTCGACCATGTCCGCGCCGTCGACGACGTCGACATCGTCGTGCGCGCGGGCGAGACGCTCGGTATCGTCGGCGAGTCCGGCTCGGGCAAGACCACGCTCGGCCGCTGCCTGCTTCGCGTCTACGAGCCGACTGCCGGGCAGATCCTCTATCGCCGTCCCGACGGCAGCGTCGACGACGTGGCCAGCCTGGAGAAGGACAGGCTGCGGGAGTGCCGGCGCGAGATGCGCATGATCTTCCAGGATCCGTTCGCCTCGCTCAATCCGCGCATGACCGTCGGCCAGATCATCGGCGAGCCGTTGCTGGTGAACGGCATCGCCGAGGGCTCGGAGCTGCACGACCGGGTCGCCGCACTCTTGAAGCGCGTCGGGCTCAATCCGGACTGGGCCGAGCGCTACCCGCACGCCTTCTCCGGCGGCCAGCGCCAGCGCATCGGCATCGCTCGCGCGCTGGCCTTGAGCCCGCGCCTGATCGTCGCGGACGAGGCGACCTCGGCCCTCGACGTCTCCCTCCGTGCCCAGATGCTCGACCTGATGCTGCAGCTCCAGGACGAGCTCAAGCTCGCCTACGTCTTCGTCAGCCACGACATCAGCGTCATCCGCTACATCTGCGACCGGGTCGCGGTGATGTATCGCGGCAAGGTGGTCGAGACCGGCGATGCCGAGCAGGTCTGCAACGACCCTGTTCACGGCTACACGAAGGCACTGCTCTCAGCCGTGCCGCGCCCCGATCCGCGCGAGCGCCGCATCCACGCCCGGCACCGCTACGTGAACTAGGCGGTTCTCCGCAAATTTGACCTGAATCAATGCTGACCACGGCCAACTCTGAAATCCTTCTTTTGCTGAAGAATTTCAGGGGGCTGACATGCATGAGGTATTCCTGCCGATCATGATCATGATCTTCACCGTCCTGGTGATGCTCGGGATGGTGGTCATCTTCCGCGGCTGGATGGTCGAGCGCGACAAACTGATCGAGCGACAGGGAACGGCGAATCTTCCGGCGGGCGCGCCGGCCGAATAGCCGGGCGCCTCGAAGCGGATCAGTCGTCGGCGGCGAGGGCCTGGACGCTGCCATTGGCGCGCGTCTTCGGCCGGCCCGCCGCGCGGCGCTTCGTCGTCGCCGGCTTCTGCACCTTCACCGGCGCCAGCACCAGGTCGACCAGCGCGCGGGCATCGGCTCGCGCTCCGTCCATCGCCATCGCCTGAGCCAAGATCTTCTCGGTGCGGGCCTTGCCGAGCACGGCCTCGGCTGTCTCGCGGTACTTGGCGACGATGCCGGCCGCGCCCAGTGGCCGCTCCGGATCGCCGAGCGCCTCGACGAGATCGGACTTGAGCACACGGCCGTCCTTGATGGTCAAGGCGACGCGGGCGATGCGGCGGGCCGGGAACTCGGCGGTCAGCGACAGGTCCTCGGTCAGCTTCATGCCGCGGGCGAGCTTGAGCACACGGGGATCGGTCAGGCCCTTGCCGTCGACTTCGCGGGCGGTGACCTTGCCGTGAACGATCGCGGCGGCGACCGGGAAGGGCAGGCTGTACTGCGCCTCCTCGGTCGACTTCGGCGTCCGGGTCGCGAGCCGGACGGCGTTGTGGAAGGTCGAGACCTCGATCTGGGTCACCTCATCGCCCTTGATGCCGTGCTTCTTGAGCAGGCCGAGGCTGGCGGTGATCGGCGGCTGGGCCCAGCGGCAGACCGGGTAGGGCTTGAAGTACATCTCCATGATCCGCCAGCGCTTGCCGAGGTCGCGCCAGAGATCGGCGACGTCGGCGCCCTCCCAGACCAGGGCCGGAGCGCCGGTGAAACCGGCCTTCGCCAGCAGTGCCGCGCTGACGCCGGCCATGGCACCCCAGCCGGAGCCGTCCTTCACCATGGTCGGGAAGTCGATGCAGCGCATCATCTGGCTGCGGGGGCCATGATACTCGGCGATGCCGAGGGCCTCCCGGGTTAGCGCCGGGGAGAGCTTCATCCAGCGCGCCACGACCGCGGCGGCGCCGAGCGAGTTCCAGGACCCGGAGGTGTGATAGTCCTTCGCCGTCCGATGGGTGGCGATGCCGGCGCGGATCGCGATCTCGTAGCCGATCACCAGGCTCGTCAGGAATTCGCGGCCGGCGACCTTCTTCAGCGGGTCGGCCAGGGCCAGCAGGGTCGGCAGGATCGCGACGCCCGCATGGCCCTTGGTCAGCACGTGGCCGTCATGGGAGTCGAAGGCGTCGATGGTGATGCCGCCGGCCATCGCGGCGCCGGCGGGGCCGACCTTGCGGCCGTCCAGCATCAGGCGGACGGCGTTCTTGCGCGCCCCGAAGGTCTCGACCGCGTGGTCGCGGATGATCCGCGACATCGCGGTCTCGCTGCCGGCTGCCGCCGCGCCGATGAGGTCCACGAGGCAGAGCTTGGCCTGCTCGACCACCTTCGCCGGAAGGTCGTCGAACTTGAGCTTGTGGATGAAATCCATCGGCGCGGGCATGGGTCAGCTCCAGGGGAAGGGGCTGTTGGAGACCGGGTGCAGCTTGCCCTCGGGGAAGCGCGAGATCCGGAAGGGCTCGAGCAGCTTGCTCTTGGTGCCGCTGACGATCTCGCCGGCTGCGAGCTTGCCGACCGCGATCATCTTGTACCCGTGGTTCGAGTCGGCCAGCACATAGACGTTGTCGCGGAAGACGTCGAAGACCGGGAAGCTGTCCGGGGTGAAGCAGCCCAGCCCGCCAGACGGCTCGTGCTTCCACTTGTGCGCCTGGCCCGAGTAGCGCTTCTGGCAGAAGGCGAGGGCCGAGGTGAACATGTGCGCGAAGTTGGCGTCGACAATGAACTCAGGTGAGTCAGGGCCGTAAGGGTCGATCTTCACCTCATCTACCGGGGTCTCGACCTTGTACGGCATGGCGCCGCCCTGGATGCCGTCGAAGTTGAAGTCGGGCTTGTAGTAGATGCCCCAGAGCTTGTCGGTGATGAGGGAGCCATCCTCGTCCGAGTGCAACGGCGCGTCGGTGTCGACGTGCATGACCGGGCCCATCTTGCCGTCGTTCATGAGGCCATACTTGGGATCGACGCCGAGCGTGCCTTCCTCCAGGCACCAGTAGGTCCACATGCCGACGGCCTTGTGGACCTTGCCGTCGCGGCCCTTGATGTCGACGGTCTTGGGCAGGTCAAGCATCTTCCAGACCTGGTTGATCCAGGGGCCGACGCCGACCACCACGAAGTCGCACTCGATCGTGCCGCGGTCGGTCTCGACCGCCGAGACCGCCGTCGAGTTGGACGCGAACTTGAAGCCGGTGACCTTGGTCGGCGCCACGATCTGGACACCGTTCGCCTCAGCCTTCTTGGCGAGCCCGTACATGGACGCCCGGTTGTTGGCGTAGCCGCCCTTCTTCTCGTGCAGGACCGAGGTGATGCCCTTGGCCTGCCAGTCGTCGAACAGGCCCTTCATGTACTTGGTGCAGTCGGCCTTGCCCTCAATGAAAACAGAGTCGTAGCCGATATCTTTCTGCTGCTTGGCGATCTGCCCGACATTCTCATGCATCACTTCAGGAGAGATCTGCATGTAGCCTACGGGGTGGTAGGAGAAGGCTTTGGGGTCCGACTCCCAGACCGACACGCACTCGGCCATCAGCTCGCGCATCGCCGGCTGGAAGTAGTTGTTGCGGATGACCCCGCAGGCGATGCCCGAGGCGCCGGCGGCGATGCCGGTCTTGTCCAGGATCACGATGTCCTTGCCCGAGCCCTTGCCGGTCGCCTCCAGCTTCTCGGCCAGGTGATAGGCGGTCGATAGGCCGTGAACACCGGCGCCGATGACGACGTATTTGGCTTTGGCGGGAAGGGACATCTCATTCCTCTGGGAAGCGGTGGATCATCTCACGTCGCGGACAGGGTCCGTACCTGCCGCAAAGCGACCGGCATCGGTCAGAAGGCGGCGACGCCGCCGGAGCGCGCGTCGCTGGCGGGAACCAGGCCGTCGGCCGTCCGCCACACCGCAGACGGGCGGCCGAAGGCGGTCGGCAGGCCGACGCCGTCGACCAGCCGGACCCGGTGGCCGAGGGCTTTCAAGCGATCGATGGCGGCCGGGGAGGTGCGGCTGTCGACCTCGAGGTCGCCACCCTCCGTGTGAATTCGCGGAAGGTCGATAGATTGTTGTGGATCAAATAGATGGTTAAGATAATTGAGTGTTAAGATTAGAATTGCCGAGAGGATGCGATAGCCGCCGGAGCCGGCGATCCCACCGATCGATCGGCCGCCTTCGCGGAAGATCGCGACCGGGGCGGCATAAAGGGGCATGCGTCCGGGGCCGACCGAGTTGGCCTGGCCAGGGCGCGGGTCGAACCACTGCATGGCGTTGCCGAGGAAGACCCCGGTTCCAGGGATCATGACCAGCGAGCCGAAAGCGCTGCCGAGGCTGGTGATCAGGCTCGCCATGTTGCCGTCGCCGTCGGCGGCGACGATCTGGGTCGTGCCCTCGAAGGGCGGCGGCGGGACCGACGGCGTCGGTCCCTGGTGCGGCCACGGGTTGCCCGGCTCGACCTTGGTGCGCGCCTTTTCGGTCCGGATAAGCGCCGCCTGCTCGGCGGCGAAGGCCTTGCTGGCCAGACCCTCGAGCGGCGCCTTCAGGTGCCTCGGGTCGGCGGCATGGGCGAAGTTGTCGGCGAAGGACTGGGCCAGGGCCTCGGCGACTAGGTGCCGGACCTCGGCCCCGTGCGGGTCGAGCGATCCCAGGTCGAAGCGCTCGAGGATGTTGAGGGCCTCGACATAGATAAGGTCGCCGCAGGTGACGTAGTCGCGTCCGCGGTAGTCGTGCCAGGGCTGAAGGAAAGTGTCGGGCTTGTAGCCGGCGAGGTCCTCTGACGTCAGCAGGCCGCCGGCGGACTGCATCTCACGGTCGATCGCGGCGGCGAGCCGGCCGTCATAGAAGGCGGCGGCGCCTTTCTCGGCGATGGTCTCCAGCGTCCGGGCCATGTCGGAGAAGTCGAAGCGGTGGAAAGCGCCGCCGGCATTGGCCGGGCGGGGCGGCGCGTCGTCAGGCAGCAGCCACTTCGCCGCCTCGGCATACTGGCGGATCTCGACCGTCCGGCCGGCGATCGAGGCGGTCAGCCTCGGATCGGCGACGACGCCGGCGCGGGCAAGCTCGATCGCGGGGCCGACCAACGACTTCCACGGCAGCTTGGCGAAGAGGCGATGCGCCTCCCAGAGGCCGGCGATGGTGCCGGGGATTCCGACCGAGAGGTGGCCCGTGGTGTTGATCGCGCCCTCGACGCCGCCCCAGCCGGCGTTGCGCCACTTGGCGAGAGCCCGCGTGTACATCTCCGGCGTCGCCGCCTTGGGCGCCCGGATGAAGTGGTCGATGCCGACGGCCTTATCGGTCTTCGCGAGATAGACCGACATCCGGCCATGCCCGCCGATCCCGCACATCTGCGGCTCGACGACGAAGGAGGCGAAGGCGCCGGCGATCGCCGCATCCACCGCATTGCCGCCCTGGCGGATGATCTCGACGCCGACATCGGCCGCTGTCTGGTGCCCGCAGGCGACGGCGCCCTTGGTACCGCTGATCGGCGTCCGGCCGAGGATGACCGAGCCGGGCCTCATGGCCGACCCGCTTCCATCGGAACCCTCCCCCGCCTTCGGCGGGAGTGGGGGTAGGAAGTCACTTCTCCTCATCACCTCAGCACGCGGCCGCGGCGGAGGCCCAGGCCGGGCCCGAACCGGCGCGCATCGAGCCGTCCTTGGCGACGGTGATTGCGTTCACACGGCCAAAGGCGTTGAGGCCGGGGGACTCGGTCTGGACCACGACCTTGTGGCCCATCGCCGCGAGACCGTCGCGCACCTCCTGCGGAATGCGGCCGTCGACATAGGTCTCCTGGCCCTGGCAGTGGATCCGCGGCGCATCGACCGCCGCCTGCGGGCCCATCCCGAACTCGGTCGCGTAGAGGAAGGCGTGCAGCACGCCCGTGGTGATCCGGTAGCCGCCCGAGCCGCAGCCGGCGAAGACGGCGCGGCCGTCCTTCTCGGCGACCAGCGAAGGGGCGGCGAAGATCGGCATCTTGCCCGGCTTGATGCGGTTCGCCTGGTCGGGCCGCGGGTCGAAGTTCTGCATCGAGTTGTTGAGGATTACCCCGGTACCGGGAACGATCATCAGCGATCCGAAGCCGCTGGTGAGGCTGGTGATCAAGGCGCAGACGTTCCCCTCGGCATCGGCCGAGGCCATCTGGCTGGTGCCGGCGAGCTTGGCGATGCCCGGCTCGTTGGCGATCTTCTTCGGCCTCTCGGCCGAGTTGTCGTAGGGCCAGGGATCGGCGGCGGCGACCGGACGCGGCAGGGCGCGGTCCATGCGGAGCTGCTGGGCGCGCATCTTCCCGAACTCGGGGCTGGCGAGGCCTTCGACCGGTGCCCGCTCGAAGTCCGGGTCGCCGTAATGCGTCATGCTGTCGATGAAGCCGCAGGCGAGCGCCTCGGCGATCAGATGGCGGAAGGCGAGGCTGTCCTTGCCGAGGGCCTTGAGGTCGAAGCATTCGAGGATGTTGAGCGCCTCGTAGGTCACCTGGTCGTAGCAGGTGTTGCAGTTGAGGCCGCGATAGCGGGTCGGCTTCTCTTCCAGGATGCGGGTCTTGTATGTCGCGAGATCGGCGGCGGTCAGGATGCCGCCCTGGCCGGTCACATGGCGCTCGATCGCCTCGGCGACCGGCCCTTCGTAGAAGCCGGCCGCACCCTTCTCGGCGATGCGGCGGAGCGTCTTCGCGAGATCCTTGCCGTCGAGACGGTCGCCGCCGCCGGCGAGCTGGCCCGCGGCCTTCGGCGGCAGGTTGTTGCGCAGCAGCCAGTCGGCGGTCGCCGGCAATGCCTGGATCGCGGCGAGGCGCTCGGAGATCGGCAGCAGCAGCTGCCAGGTGACCTCGATGCCGGCTTCGGCCTCGGCGATCGCCGGCTCCAGCACCTTGGCCAGCGGCAGCCGGCCGAACATGCGGTGCGCATCGCACAGGCCCGCGACGGCGCCCGGCACCGCCGGCGCCAGCGGACCCTGCTCGGCCTTCATCCCGACCGTGTAGGGGAAGCCGTAGTACTTGTTCGGCTTGGTGCGATCGATCTCGAACATGTCGGGTCGTGCCGCACCCGGCGCGCGGACATAGTGGTCGAAGGTGACGAAGCGCTTTTCCTTGCCGAGCCAGACCGCGAGGTGGCCGTAGCCGCCGATGCCGCACGAAGCCGGCTCGACGACGAATCCTACGAACGCGGCGGCGACGACGGCATCGATCGCATTGCCGCCGGCCTCGATCATTGCCACGCCGGCCGCGGCCTCGGCCGGATGCCCGCCGGTGACGACACCGCGCGTGCCCGCGACCTCGGTGCGGGTCGCGACCATCTGGCTCTGAATCATGTCAGCTCTTTCTCCTGGACGCGGGCGAGATCGGCCATCGGGATGTGGCAGGCCATGCGATGGCCGGCGGGCGTCACCTGCTCTGGCGGACGCGCGGCCTCGCAGATCGTGCCTACCTTGCGCGGGCAGCGGGTGTGGAAGGGACAGCCCTTCGGCGGATCGAGCGGGCTCGGCGTCTCGCCTTCGACCGGCGCGTCGAGGCCCTGGTCGTTGTCGAGCTTCGGCTGCGCCTTCAGCAGCAGCTCGGTGTAGGGATGATGCGGGCCTGAGAACACCTGGTTCGTGGATCCTGCTTCCATCACTTGGCCGAGATACATGACGACGACGGTGTCGGCGACGTAGCGCACCAGCGCCAGGTCGTGGCTGATCAGGATCAGCGTCGTGCCGTGCGCACGCTGGATCTCCATCAGGAGCTGTGTCACCGCGGCGCGCACCGAGACGTCGAGCGCGGAGACCGGCTCGTCGGCGACGACGATGTCGGGCCGGCCGACGAAGGCGCGGGCAATGGCGATCCGCTGCTTCTGGCCCCCGGAGAGATGGCGCGGCTTGCGGTCGGCGATGCCGGGCGGAAGCCGTATCTCGGCGAAAAGGTCCTGGACGCGCTGGGCGCGTTCCTTCCGCCCGAGGCTGAGGAGGCGCTTGGCGACGCGCGCGATCTGGCGGCCGACCTTGTAGCTGGGGTTGAGCGTCTCGTCGGGATTCTGGAAGACCATCTGCAGCGCGCGCAGCTGGTCGCGCGAGCGGTCGATGACCGAGAGCTGCCCGAGATCGGCACCGGCGACCTCGACCTTGCCGCCCGTCGCGCGTTCGAGCCCGGTCAGGATGCGCGCGAAGGTCGACTTGCCGCAGCCGGACTCGCCGACGATCGCTAGCGTCCGGCCGGCCTCGGCATTGAAGGTGAGGTGATCGTTCGCGCGTATCCTCAGCGGCTCGGCGAAGGGCAGGAGCCCGCGCAAGCCGGGCGGCGTGATCTTGTAGTCCTTGCTCAGGTTGTCGACCGCGACCGAGATGCCTTCCGCGGCCGCCGGCGGCTGTCCGGCGACACCGGCGACCCGCTCCGGCCCGATCTCGTCGGCGCGCACGCAACGCACCTGCGCGCCGGTCCCGTCGTCGATCAGCGGCGGATGGGCGACGTCGCAGCGGCCCGGTACCGCGTAGGCGCATCGCGGCATGAAGAAGCAGCCGGCGGGTCGCTCCCATGGCGCCGGGATCTGGCCCGGGATCGGTGCCAGCGGGCGCGCGACCTTGTCGGCGCCGGATTCCGGCAGGCAGGCGATGAGGCCGCGCGTGTAGGGGTGGATGGGCGCGGTCAGGATGCGCCGGGTCGGGCCTTCCTCGACGATCTCGCCGGCATACATCACCGCGATCCGCTCGCAGACGCGCGAGATCAGCGCGAGGTTGTGCGAGATGTAGAGGAGCGAGGTGCCGAAGCGGCGGCTGACCTCGGCGATCAGCTTGACCACGCTCGCCTCGACCGTGACGTCGAGACCGGTGGTCGGCTCGTCGAGCAGCAGGAGCGCCGGATTGGCGAGCAAGGCCATCGCGATCACGACGCGCTGCTGCTGGCCGCCGGAAATCTCGTGCGGGAAGGCGCGGTAGACGCGGTCCGGATCGGGGATCCGAACCTCGGACAGCATCGTCTTCGCGCGGCGCTCGGCTTCGGGTCCGACCACGTCCTCGTGGAAGCGCAGCACCTCCGTCAGCTGCGCGCCGATGGTGAGGCACGGGTTGAGGGCCGACATCGCTTCCTGGAACACCATGGCGATGCGCTTGCCGCGGACGTGGCGAAGCTCGGCCGGCGACATCGTCGCCATGTCGCGGCCCTCGAACAGCACGCGGCCGCCGACGATCTGCCCGCGGCCGGCGAGCCAGCGCATGATGCCGAAGGCGATCGTCGACTTGCCGCAGCCGGACTCGCCGACCAGGCCGAGGCTCTCGCCAGGATTCAAGGAAAGCGAGACATCGACCACCGCCGGCACCGCGCCCCGGCGGGTCCTGTAGGAGATCGAGAGCCGGTCGAGCTCGAGGAGCGGCTGCGTCATCTTAGTCGGCCAGCGACAGCTCGCGCAGGCCGTCGGCAATCAGGTTGAAGGCCAGCACCAGCGAGGAGACCGCGAGGCACGGGAACACCGCCATGTGCGGGAACACCATCGCGAAGTGCCGGGACTCGTTGATCATGCTGCCCCAGTCAGGCGTCGGCGGCGGGATGCCGAGGCCGAGAAAACCCAACGTGCCGATCGTGATGGTGACGTAGCCGAGCCGGAGACACGCATCGACGATCAGCGGTCCGCGCGCGTTCGGCAGGATCTCGACGAACATGACGTAGAAGGTCGACTCGCCGCGCATCTGCGCGGCGGAGACGTAGGCCCGGGTGCGGAGGTCGAGCACGACGCCGCGCACCAGCCGCATGATGCCAGGGCTGCTCGCCAGCGTGACCGCGACCAGGATGTTGAGGCCCGAGGCGCCGAACTTCTGGATGATCACGATGTAGAGGACGATGACCGGGAAGGCGAGCACGAGGTCGGCGAAGCGCGATAAGAGCTCGTCGACCCACTTGCCCTTGTAGCCGGCGATCAGTCCCAGCGTGACTCCGACCGAATAGGCGCAGAGTGTCGCCAGCGGCGCGTAGGTCAGCACCGTGCGGCCGCCATAGATGATGCGCGAGAGCACGTCGCGGCCGAGATGGTCGGCGCCGAGAAGCATCAGCCTTCCGTCTGGCGTGCGGGATCCCGGCGGCGCCATCGGCACCAGGTTCTGGTTAGGCCCGAAAGGCGCGATCAGCGGCGCGAAGATCGCGACCAGCATCCAGAAACCCAAGATCGACAGGCCGGCGACGAGGATCGGGCTCTCGCGCAGCAGCGAGAGGAGCGTCACCTTCTTCTGGGTGGCGGCGACGTCGGTCATCGCGCCACCCGGATGCGCGGGTTGAGCAGGCCGTAGCCGATGTCGGCGATCGTCTGGGTCCCGACCGCGATCAGCACCGAGACCGCGGTGCAGGCCTGCAGCAGAAAGAGATCGTGGGTAAGAGAGGCTTCCAGAATCAGCGAGCCGAACCCCTTGTAGGCGAAGAAGAACTCGACGACCACGACGCCGCCGATCAGCCAGTTGATCTGCAACATGATCACGGTGAAGGGCGGGATCAGCGCGTTCCTGAGCGCGTGGCGGAGGATTATCCACCAGTCGGGCAGGCCCTTCAGCGCGGCGGTGCGGATATAGGCGGTCTGCATCACGTCGGCCATCGAGGCGCGGGTGATACGCGTCAGGTAGCCGAAGTCGTAGAGCAGCAGCACCGCGACCGGCATCACCAGCTCCTTCCAGCGGAAGCCGTCGATCATGCTGCTGGTGCCGGGAAGCAGCCCCAGGCCGAAGACGAAGATCGCCGCCAGCAGCACGGCGCTGGCGAAGGGCGGGACCGAGGTCGTCAGGATCGAGAGGAGGGAGATGCCGCGGTCGAGTTTGGAGCCTTCCTTCATGCCGGCGAAGACGCCGAGGGAAAGCGAGAGCGGGATCAGGATCGCGAAAAAGCAGGCGGCGAGGATGCCGGAGGCAGCGAGCCTCGGCCCGAGCACGGTCGAGACCGGCGCGTTGTAGAGCCGCGAGTTGCCGAACTCGCCGGTGAGGCAGCGCCGTGCCCAGTCGAGGAAGCGGACATGCAGCGGCTCGAAGTAGCCGTTGGCGGCGAGCCAGAGGTCGCGCTGCTCGCGTGTCGAGTACTGGCCCAGCGCGTCGGCGGCGACGGTCTCGGGCGAGATCTCGAAGATCAGGAACAGGACGATCGAGACGAGCGCGATCGAGACGGCCGAGTTGAACAGGCGTTGTGCGATCAACCGCGCCATCGACTGCGTTGCGCCCCCTTCGAGCATCGCGATCGGAAAATCCGGCGCGATGTTACCTAAGGAGGGTCATGCGAGGCAGCCAAATGCGACGGCGCGATGTCGAAATCCACCGCATCCGACGGTCGTCGGTCGATCGTTTCGTGGGACGGGCACATGTTTCGGCGGGTGTCGCTTCCAGGCTACGAACCGTCGTCTTTGATCAACTTGGCGACCCGATGCAAGGTGACGCTTTCGTATCAGAAAGGAGGGCGGCCGGAAGTCGGCCGCTCCCGGCTTCTGCGCCTTGGGGAGGTGCTGCATGTCCCGTGACGATCGCGAACATTCCTACATTCCGAAGCTGAAGACGCTGTTCGCCGAAGGCAGGTGCGACCGGCGCGAGTTCCTGCGCACCGCGACGCTGCTCGGCGTCAGCGCCTCCGCCGCCTACGCCTTCGCCGGCAAGATCGACAAGGGCGCGGTCGTGCCCGAGGCGCTCGCGCAAGGGACGCCCCGCAAGGGCGGCTCGCTCCGGCTCTGTGCCCGTGTGCGCGAGACCGCGCATCTGCACCGCACCGGCAACGTGCCAACCAGCAACCTCGCCCGCCAGATGGTCGAGTACCTGGCGAACACCGGCGTCGACAACGTCACCCGCCCGATGCTGCTGGAAAGCTGGCAGCCGAGCGAGGACCTCAAGACCTGGACGCTGAAGATCCGCAAGGACGTGAAGTGGCGGAAGGGCGGGGTGCTGACCGCCGACCAGGTGATCTGGAACATCAAGAGCGTGCTCGATCCGAAGACCGGATCCTCGGTGCTGGGCCTGATGAAGGCCTACATGACGGTCGACGTCCCTACCGAGGAGAAGGACGCTGCCGGCAAGCCCAAGATGTCCTCGCAGCTCTGGGATGCCAACGCGATCGAGAAGGTCGACGACTTCACCGTCCGCCTGAACCTCCGGATGCCGCAGCTCGCGGTGCCGGAGCACTTCTTCCACTATCCATTCTTTATCGTCGACCCGACCGAGAACGGCAAGCTTGGTATCGGCATGAACGGTACCGGCGCCTTCGAACTCGTCGAGTACGACATCTCGAAGCGCGCGGTGATGAAGGCGCGGAAGGACTACTGGGGCAAGGGGCCCTATCTCGACGAGGTGATCTTCGTCGACCTCGGCGACGACCCGGCGGCGGAAGTGGCCGCCCAGGCCTCCAAGCAGGTGCACTCGATCGTCGCCACCAATCCGTCCCAGCTTCCGATCCTGAAGCGGCTGCCGGACCTCGATTTCTACTCGGTCGGCACCGGCGCCACCGTCCATGCGCGGGCATATCCGGTGAAGCCTTTCGACGACAACCGGATCCTGAAGGCGATGCGGCACGCGACCGACAACGACAAGGTCGCCGAGATCACCTTCGGCGACATCGGCACCCGCGCCGAGCATCATCACGTGGCACCGGTGCATCCCGAGTACGCGCCGATGCCGCCGTTCAAGCACGACAAGGAGCTCGCCAAGAAGCTGCTGGCCGAGGCTGGCCATCCGAACGGCATCGAGATCCCGATTCCGCTCACGGTCTCCAACAACTGGACCAAGGATGTGGCGACCGTGATGATCCAGCAATGGGCCGAGGTCGGGATCAAGGTCCGCCTCGAGGTGCTGCCCTCGCCCGAGTGGAACAAGGTGTGGAACACCGCGCCCTTCGCCTGCGGCGACTGGTCCCACCGGCCGCTCGGCGTCATGTGCCTGGCGCTGGCCTATCGCACCGGCGTTCCCTGGAACGAGTCGGGCTTCTCGAATGCCGAGTTCGACAAGGTGCTCGACCAGGCCGAGGCGACCGCCGACGTCGAGAAGCGGCGCGTCCACGTGAAGCGGCTGCAGGAGATCCTGCAGAACGACGGGCCGCTGGTGCAGCCCCTGTTCCGCAAGGTCTTCACCTACTGCGACAAGAAGATGAAGGGCTTCAAGATGCATCCGACCCAGTACATCGAGTGCAACGAGATCTGGCTCGACGCCTAAGGGGCCTGGCACGTCACGCGGCGCGGGAGCCCTGACGGGTTTTCCGCGCCGTTCTCTTTCCGACACAGAAGTCGGTTTTCAAATCCCCGGCCCCGTGCTCTCCTATGTCGTTTTTTGACGACTGGGAGGGGTTGTCGTGAGCGGCGGTCGGAGCGATCCCGACGTCTTCACCGTCGGTTTCTTCCTCATTCCCGATTTCTCGATGATGGCATTCGCGGCGGCGCTCGAGCCGCTGCGCTCGGCCAACCGCGTCAAGCAGACGACCCTCTATCGCTGGAAGCTGTTCTCGCGCGACGGCGAGCGGGTGCTCGCCAGCAACGGCATCGGCTTCGACGTGCAGGGCGGGCTCGACGAGCAGCCCGGCGTCGACATCATGCTGGTCTGCGCCGGCTACAATCCCGAGACCTACGACGACAAGAAGGTGTTCGCCTGGCTTCGCCGGATTTCCAGGTCGGGCGCCAAGATCGGCGCGCTCTCGACCGGCGCCTACATCCTCGGCCGGGCGGGCCTTCTCGACGGCAAGCACTGCACCGTCCACTGGGAGCATGTGGCGTCGCTTTCGGAGAAGTTCCCCGAAGCGGTCACCACGTCGGGCATCTACGTGATCGACGGCAACGTGCTCACATGTTCGGGCGGCATTGCCGCGCTCGACATGATGCTGAGCGTGATCGCCAGCCAGCATGGCCGGGCGGTCGCCAATGCGGTCGCGGAGAACTTCATCCATCCGCGCATCCGCGAGCACGACGACCGCCAGCGGATGGAGCTCCAGACGCGCCTCGGCATCTCGCATCCGCGCCTGCTCACGACGATCATCCGGATGGAGAGCGCGATAGAGGAGCCGCTCGACATGAACGAGCTCGCCGACTCGGTCGAGCTCAGCCCGCGCCAGCTCGAACGGCTGTTCCGCCGCTACCTCAAGACAACGCCGCACGGCTACTACGTGAAGCTGCGCCTGGAGCGGGGGAGGCGGCTCTTGACCCAGACCAGCGCCTCGATCTTGGACGTGGCGATGTCCTGCGGCTTCGTCTCGGCCTCGCACTTCACCAAGTGCTACCGCCGCATCTTCGGCCGCACGCCTACCGACGAGCGGCGTTCGGTGCTTGCCGGGAACTAGGCTTCGACCAGACCCTCGGTCGCCGCCAGTGCCCTCAGGTGATGATCGGCAGGCCCGAACAGGGTGTCGATCATCGTCATGCGCTTGAAGTAGTGGCCGACCTTGTATTCGTCGGTCATGCCGATGCCGCCGTGGAGCTGGATCGCCTGCTGGCCGACGAACTTGCCGGAGCGGCCGATCTGCACCTTGGCCGCGGCCATCGCCTTCCGGCGCTCCGCGGCGTCGGGCTCCGCCGCCATCATCGTCGCGTAGTAGGCCATGCTGCGTGCCTGCTCGAGGGCGATCAGCATGTCGACGGAGCGATGCTGGAGGACCTGGAAGGCGCCGATCGTGGTGCCGAACTGCTTCCGGGTCTTCAGGTACTCGACCGTCGCCTCGTGCATCACCGACATCACGCCGATCGACTCGGCGGCGAGCGCCGCGATCGCTTCGTCGACGACACGTTCGATCGCGGCGAAAGCCTTGCCAGGCGTGCCCAACGCCGCATCGGCCTTCACGCGCACACCGGTGAAGGCGATCTCGGCGGCGCGCAGCCCGTCGACCGTCGGGTAGCCACGGCGGACGATGCCCGACGCATTCGCATCGACCAGGAAGAGGCCGATGCCGTCGCGGTCGCGACGCGATCCTGAGATCCGGGCACTGACGATCAGCTTGTCGGCGGAGTCGCCGTGCAGCACGACGCCCTTCTCGCCGTCGATCACCCAGACATCGCCGTCCTTCTTCGCCGTGGTCGCCACGTCGGCGAGCTCATAGCGCGCCTGGCGCTCGCCATGGGCTAAGGCGAGGGTGAGGCTGCCGTCGGCGATCTTCGGCACCAGCGTCGACTTCTGCGCATCGCTGCCGGCGTGGCGGATCAGGCCGCCTGCGAGCACGACGGTCGCGAGATAGGGCTCGAGCGCCAGCGCGCGGCCGAGCGCCTCCATGACCACCATGGTCTCGACCGGCCCGGCGCTTAAGCCTCCATGCTTCTCCTCGAAGGAGAGGCCGAGGATGCCGAGCTCGGCATATTTCGCCCACAAGGCGCGGCTCCAGCCTTCGGCTTCGCGCCGGTTGGCCTGACGCTGTTCGAACGACGAGTGGTCGGCGAGGAGTCGGCCGACGCTGTCCTTGAGGAGCTGCTGCTCCTCCGAGAGATCGAAATCCACGTTTCTTCAGAGCCCCAGGATGGCCTTGGCGATGATGTTCTTCTGGATCTCGTTGGATCCGCCATAGATCGAGATCTTGCGCCAGTTGAAATAGACCGGCGCCACGGTCTCGGCCCAGTCGGGACCGATCGGCGGCTCGTTCGAGCCTTCGTCCAGCTCGTCGGGGGCCGGCATCGCGTAGGGGCCAACCAGCTCCATCGCGAGTTCGGTCACTGCCTGCTGGAGCTCCGAGCCCTTGATCTTGAGGATCGAGGAGGCCGGGTCCGGCTTCTTGTCCTTGCGGTTCTTCTCGGATGCCACGACGCGGAGCTGCGTCATCTCGAGCGCCTTGAGCTCGATCTCGACCGAGGCGAGGCGCTCGCGGAAGCCCTGGTCCTCGATCATCGGCCGGTCGCCGTCGCGCTCGCCGCGGGCGAGGTGCTTGAGGCGCCGGATACGCTCCTTGGTGACGCCGACGCGGGCGATGCCGACGCGCTCGTTGCCGAGCAGGAACTTGGCGTAGTCCCAGCCCTTGTTCTCCTGGCCGACCAGGTTCTCGACCGGCACGCGCACGTCGTCGAAGAACACCTCGTTGACCTCGTGGCCCCCGTCGATGGTGATGATCGGGCGAACCGTCACGCCTTTCGACTTCATGTCGATCAGCAGGAACGAGATCCCCTCCTGCTTCTTCGCCGCCGGATCGGTCCGGACCAGGCAGAAGATCCAGTCGGCATGCTGGGCCAGCGTCGTCCAGGTCTTCTGGCCGTTGACGACATAGTGGTCGCCGTCGCGCTTCGCAGAAGTGCGGAGCGAGGCGAGGTCGGATCCTGCGCCGGGCTCGGAGAAGCCCTGGCACCACCAGTCGTCGAGATTGGCGATGCGCGGCAGGAAGTGCTTCTTCTGCTTCTCGTTGCCGAAGGCGATCAGCACCGGTCCCAGCATGCTGACGCCGAACTGCAGCGGCGGCGGGGCGGGAGCCTGCTGCATCTCGTCGAGGAAGAAGTACTGCTGGACCGGCGACCAGCCGGTGCCGCCCCATTCGGGCGACCAGTTCGGCGTCGCCCAGCCGCGCTTGTTCAGGATGCGCTGCCAGGAGACGAAGTCCTCCTTCGCGAGATGATGGCCCTCGGTCATCTTCCGGCGCACGACCTCCGGCACCGAGGTCTTGAAGAAGGCGCGGACCTCGTCGCGGAAAGCGATCTCTTCCGGGGTGAAGCGCAGATCCATGGATCAGTCTCCCGTGCCCGCCTTGCGGGCTTCTTCGTCGACCAATGTTTTCTTCGACAGCTTGCCGACCGCGGTCCGGGGCAACGCTTCCCGGATCTCGAGCATGGTCGGCATCTCGTGCTTGCCGATCTTGTCGGCAAGGAACTGGCGAAGCTCCTCCAGCGCGAGCGACGCGGCACCGGCCTTCAGCTTGACGAAGGCCTTGGCCGACTGGCCGCGATAGGCGTCGGGGACGCCGATCACCACCACCTCCTCGACCGAAGGATGCTCGTAGATCGCTTCCTCGATGATGCGCGGATAGACGTTGAATCCGCCCGAGAGGATCATGTCCTTCTTGCGGTCGACCAGGAAGAAGTAGCCGCGCTCGTCCATGAAGCCGATGTCGCCGGTGAGGAAGTAGCCGTCGACGAAGGCCTCCTCGGTCTCCTTCGGCTTCTTCCAGTAGCCCTTCAT
Organism: Rhodospirillaceae bacterium; assembly: GCA_016792585.1. GTDB lineage: Bacteria > Pseudomonadota > Alphaproteobacteria > SHVZ01 > SHVZ01 > SHVZ01. The sequence continues at coordinate 37,565 of JAEULB010000159.1, read as the reverse complement.
CACGTTGGGGCCCTTGATGCGGAACTCGCCCTTCTCGTTGGGGCCGAGCACCCGGCGGGGATCGTCGAGCGCCACCACCTCCATCACGATGCCTGGCAGCGGCATGCCGATCGAGCCCGGCTTCCAGTCGCCCTGGAGCGGCAGGTTGGTGCCGGCGGGCGATGTCTCGGTCATGCCCCAGCCGCCGCCGACGCGGAAGCCGGTGATCTTCTGGAAGCTCTGCTCGACCTCGACGGGGAGCGAGGCGCCGCCGCAGGTGACGAGCCTGAGCGAGGAGAGATCGCGCTTGCCGATCTCCGGGTGCTGCAGGAGCGCGATGTACATCGTCGGCACGCCCAGCATCAGCGTCGCCTTCTTCTCGGCGATGTCGCGGATCGTGGTCTCGGCGTCGAAGCGGATGCGGAGCAGGATCTCGCTGCCGAGCGCCAGGTGGCGGATCAGGATCGTGGTCAGAGCGTAGATGTGGAAGAACGGCAGCACGCCCACGACCTTGTCGTCGCCGCGGCGGAGCGAGTCCTGTCCCTCGGCCCAGGTGTCGTAGATCGCGACCGCCGAGGTCAGGTTGGCATGCGTCAGCATGGCCCCCTTCGGCGCGCCGGTGGTGCCGCCGGTGTATTGCAGGACCGCGAGGTCCTCGGGAGTCACCGTCGGCCATGATGAGGGCGGCGTGCCGTTCGCCATCAGCGACTGGAAAGTGAGCGCGCCGCCAGGGGCTGGCGGCAGCGGCGCCGGCGTCGGTCCCCAATGCGCCTGCTCGGAAACGATCAGCGTATCCACGTGACCCGAAGCGACGAGCTTCTGCGCGTTGCCGAGAAGGGTAGGGTGATTGGTCGTCAGCAGGACGCGAGCGCCGCTGTCGTGAAGCTTGTGCGCGAGCTCGCGCTCGGCATCGAGCGGGCTCATGTGAACCACATGCCCCCCGGTCTTCAGCGTGGCCAGGAAGGCGATCGGGTGATCCGGCGTGTTCGGCAGGTAGAGCGCGACGGCCTTGCCCTTGCCGATGCCGAGCCCCATCAGCCCGGCGGCGACCTTGGCGACCGACGCGTCGAGCTCGGCGTAGGTGATCGGCCGGTCGAGGTATTCGATCGCGGTCCGGTTGCCGTGCCGTTCGACGCTCGCGGCGAAGAGGGCAGGGACGGTCGATGCCTGGATCGGCGTGTCCCAGCGGACGCGCGGCGGATACGACTTCTCCCAGAGATACGGCCGCGTCATGACGCCGAGGCGAAGCCGCGGCCCTCGCGGGCGAGGCGGTCGAGAACCGGCGCCGGGTTGAGCGACGCGTCGCCGGACTTGCGCGCCTGCTCGGCGAGCCAGTCGCGGATGGTCTTGAGCCCCATCTGGTCGGCATGGTGCATCGGCCCGCCGCGCCAGGCCGGCCAGCCATAGCCGTAAACCCAGATCACGTCGATGTCGCTGGGCCGCTGGGCGATCCCTTCCTCGAGGATCTTGGCACCCTCGTTGATCATCGGATAGTTGAGCCGCTGGATGATCTCTTCCTGGCTGATCTGGCGGCGCTTGATGCCGAGCTTCTCCGAGGCCTCGACAATGATCTTCTCCACGTCAGGATCGGGGATGGGCTTCCGCTTGTCGGCCTCGTCGTAGCGGTAGTAGCCCTTGCCGTTTTTCTGGCCGTAGCGCCCGGCGTCGGTGATCGCGTCCGCCACCGCCGCACGAACACCGCGAGCCCGGCGTGCGCGCATGCCGATGTCGAGGCCCGCCAGATCGGAGACGGCGAGGGGGCCCATCGCGAAGCCGAACGAGGTCGCCGCCGCATCGATCTCGTGCGGCAAGGCGCCTTCGAGCAGCAGCTGCTCGGTCGCTTTCAGGCGGGCGCCCAGCATGCGGTTGCCGACGAAGCCGTCGCAGACGCCGACGATCACCGGCACCTTGCCGATCTTGCGGCCGACGGCGATGGCGGTTGCCAGGGTCGCGTGCGAGGTCGCCTTGCCGCGCACGATCTCCAGCAGCTTCATGACGTTCGCCGGGCTGAAGAAGTGCATCCCGAGCACATCGGCCGGCCGCTTCGTCATCGCCGAGATCGCGTTCACGTCCAGATAGGAGGTGTTGGTCGCCAGCACCGCACCGGGCTTGGCGATGCGGTCGAGCTTGCCGAAGATCTCCTTCTTGATCTCCATCTCCTCGAACACCGCCTCGATCACGATGTCGGCGCCGGCCGCCTTCTCGATGTCCAGGGTCGGTGTGATCAGGCCCATGCGCCGGTCGATCTCGGCTTGCGGCGTGCGGCCGCTGCGCTTGTAGTTGGCGAGGATCGTATCCAGGCCGCGCTTGAGCGCCGCGTCGGTCGTCTCGATCAAGGTCACCGGGATGCCGGCATTGGCGAAGGACATGGTGATGCCGCCGCCCATGGTGCCGGCGCCGATCACCGCGGCCGAGGAGACCGGCTTTGCCTGCGTGTCCGCCGGCATGTCGGCAACCTTGGCGGCGTTGCGCTCGGCGAAGAAGACGTGACGCTGCGCCTTGGACTCGTCGCTGGAGACCAGCTGCTTGAACAGCTCGTATTCGTAGGCGAGGCCCTTGTCGAAGGGCATCTCGATCGCGGCCTTGATCGCATCGACGCAGGCCTTGGCCGCGGGCAGCACGCGGCCCCTGCCGGTCAGCGCCGCGGCCGCTTTGTCGAAGGTGTCGCGGTCGCCCGGAACCGACATGTCGCGGACGCGCGGCAGGTCGCCGGAATCCGCGAGCGCTTCCGCCAGCTTTGCCGCCGCGTCGACCAGGTCGCCGGCGACCTCGTTGACGAGGCCGGAGGCCTTCGCCTCCTCGGCCGGCATCATGTCGCCGGAGGTGATCATCTTCAGCGCCTTCTCGGCGCCGATCAGCCGGGGCACGCGCTGGGTGCCGCCGGCGCCCGGCAGGATGCCGAGCTTGATCTCGGGCAATCCCAGCTTCGCGTCCTTGGCCGCGACCCGCGCGTGGCAGGAGAGCGCCAGCTCGAGCCCGCCGCCGAGCGTCGTGCCGTGGATCGCCGCGACCACCGGCTTGGGGCTCGCTTCGATCGCCATGATCAGGTCGGCCAGATTCGGCGACTGCAGCGGCTTGCCGAACTCGGTGATGTCGGCGCCGGCCGAGAAGCAGCGGCCGTTGCCGACCAGCACGACGGCCTTCACGCCCGCGTCTTCCTCGGCCGCCTTCAGTGCGGAGGCGATGCCGAGCCTGAGCCCGTGGCCGAGCGCATTCACCGGCGGATTGTCGAGACGGATGACGGCGACCGCACCTTTGCGATCGGTGTTCACGTAAGCTTTGGACACGCCCGGCGTCTCCCTACTCTTAGTTCCGCATTGCGAAATTGCGTTTCGCAGATTTGACGTGGATCGTAGGGTGGAGTGTACTCGCCTGTAAATCCCTCCGAGCGAGAGGGAGGCGACAGGGCAGGAATGACGACCGGCAGCAGCACCGAATGGCTAGCGCGTGCGCGGGAAGAGGGCGGCCCTTCGGGCGAGCCCAAGCGCGACCGTCAGTTCGTCGAAGCCTTGGCCCGGGGCCTCGAGGTGTTGAGGGCTTTCCAGCCGAACCACGCGCAGCTCGGCAACCAGGAGATCGCGCGCGCAACCGGCCTTCCGAAGCCGACCGTGTCGCGCCTCACCTACACGCTGACCAAGCTGGGCTACCTCACCTATTCGGAACGCCTGGGGAAGTATCACCTGGGCGCCCCGGCGCTGGCGCTGGGCTACGCGGTGCTCTCGAACATGGGCATCCGCCAGCTCGCCCGCCCACACATGCAGGAGCTCGCCGACTATTCCGGCGCCTCGGTGGCGCTCGGCAGCCGCGACCGGCTCAACCTGATCTATGTCGAGTATTGCCGCAGCAACGCCGCAGTGACGCTGCGCCTCGATCTCGGATCGAAAGTGCCGATCGCCACCACCTCGATGGGCCGCGCGCTGCTCGCGGCGCTGCCGGAGAGCGAGCGCGAGCACCTGATGGACTTCATCGCCAAGCGCGATCCCGAGCGCTGGCCGCAGATCCGCGCCGGTATCGAGCGCGGGATCGAGGACTACGCCTCGCGCGGCTTCACCATGTCGATCGGCGAGTGGAAATCCGACGTGAACGGGGTCGGCGTGCCGATGATCCCGTCCGACGGCTCGCCGATCATGGTCTTCAACTGCGGCGCCCCATCGTTCCAGCTGTCGCGCGACCGCTTGGAAACCGACATCGGCCCGCGTCTGGTCAACATGGTTCGCGGCGTGGAGGTGCTGCTCGGCCATCACTAGCGTCAGAAGAAGATTTCAAATGATCGGGAGGACTCGTCTTTGAGTGGAGCATCCGGGTCCGCGACCAGCCTAGCGGCGGAGCGGTCTCCGACCCTGTCGTCTGAAGGTGCGGGACCGCTGCTTGCGGTCCGCGACGTGGTGGTGCGCTTCGGCGGCATCGTGGCGCTCGACGGCGTCACCTTCGATCTGCCACCCGGCCGGATCCTGGGGCTGATCGGCCCGAACGGTGCCGGCAAGACGACGCTGTTCAACTGCCTGAGCCGCCTCTACACGCCGGTCTCCGGCGATATCCGCTTCGAAGGCGCCTCGATCCTCGACCGGTCGCCGCATCGGATCGCCGAGATCGGCATCGGCCGCACCTTCCAGAACTTGGCGCTGTTCCGTGGCATGACCGTGCTCGACAACGTGCTGGTGGGCGGCCATACGCGGACGAAGAGCGACTTCCTCAGCGACGCGCTCGGCCTGCCGGCGGTGCGCGGACGCGAGCGCGACCTTCACGGCGACGCGAAGGAAATCATCGACTATCTGGATCTCGGGCCGGTGGCCGGCCGCCCGGTCGCCGGATTGCCGTTCGGCACGCAGAAGCGGGTGGAGCTGGCGCGCGCGCTGGTGATGCGCCCGAAGCTCCTGCTGCTGGACGAGCCCGCCGGCGGCCTCAATCACGAGGAGGTGGCGGAACTCGGCCGCCTGATCCGCCAGATCCGCGACGATCACGGCATCACCATCCTGCTCGTCGAGCATCACATGGGACTGGTGATGTCGGTCTCCGACATCGTCGTCGCGCTCAATTTCGGCCGGAAGATCTGCGAAGGGGCCCCGGCCGCCGTGCAGCAGGATCCGGCGGTGATCGCCGCATATCTCGGGACGGCGAAGGCATGAGCGCCAATCTCTCCGTTCGCGGCCTCAAGGCCTACTACGGCCAGACCCGCGCGCTGCACGGGATCGACCTCGATCTCAAGGAAGGCGGCATCACTGCGCTTCTCGGCGCCAACGGCGCGGGCAAGACCACCGTGCTCCGCGCGATCTGCAGCATGATCCGAAGCGAAGGCGAGATCCTGCTCGACGGCAAGCCAATCGTCGGGCTCGCGGTCGAGGACGTGGTTCGCCTCCGTGTCGCCCATGTGCCGGAAGGCCGCGGAACCTTCGTCCGCCTGACTGTCGAGGAGAACCTCTTCCTCGGCGCCATGATTCGTACCGACCGTGCCGAGATCGCGCGCGACATCGATCGCGTCTATGCCCACTTCCCGCGCCTGAAGGAGCGCCGGCATCAGCAGGCGGGCACGCTCAGCGGCGGCGAGCAGCAGATGCTTGCGGTCGGTCGCGCGTTGATGCTGCGCCCGCGCATCATGCTGCTGGACGAGCCGTCCTTCGGCCTGGCGCCGCTGCTGGTCGCGGAGGTGTTCGAGATCCTGAAAGCGGTCAACAGAGCCGACCGGGTCAGCGTGTTGCTGGTGGAGCAGAACGCCTCTCTGGCCCTGGCGCTCGCCGATCATGCCTACCTGATCGAGACCGGCCGCATCGTCATGTCCGGATCGACCCCGGAGATCGGCGCCGACGAGAGCATTCGTCGGGCATATCTCGGCTATTGAGGGGGAAGGGGAGGAATGGAGCTCTTTCTGCACCAGCTCCTGGCGGGCATCGCCACCGGCGGCATCTATGCCTGCATGGCGCTCGCCGTGGTGATGATCTACCAGTCGATCGACCACTTCAACTTCGCCCAGGGCGAGATGGCGATGTTCTCGACCTACATCGCCTGGCAGCTGCTGGCCTGGGGCTTCCCCTACTGGATCGCCTTCGCCTTCACGATCGTCATCTCCTTCATCGCCGGAGTGGTGATCGAACGCGCGCTGTTCAAGCCGATCCGAAACGCCCCGGTCTTGAGCCACATCATCGTCTTCATCGCGATGTTCTCGATCCTGAACAGCATCGCCGGCTTCATCTGGGAGCATACGATCAAGAGCTTTCCGAGCCCGTTCCCTTCGCAGCCGCTGTTCAACAATCGCCTGATCGGCGCGCATGACCTCGGCATGATTGCCGTCACTCTGATCCTCCTGGTGCTGCTCTACGTGCTCTTCCGCCACACCAGGCTCGGCCTTGCGATGCGCGCCGCCGCGGCCAACCCGGACTCGGCCAGGCTGGTAGGCATCCGTGTCGGCTGGATGGTGGCGCTGGGCTGGGGCCTGGCGGCCGCGATCGGCGCCGTTGCGGGCATGATGATCGCGCCCGTGGTCTTCCTCGAGCCCAACATGATGCTGGGCATCCTGCTCTACGGGCTCGCCGGGGCGGTCGTCGGCGGGCTCACCAGCCCGGTCGGTGCCGTGCTCGGCGGCTTCGCCGTCGGCATCGTCGAGAACCTCGCCGGCACCTTCGTGCCGGTCATCGGCAAGGAGCTCAAGCTCACCATCGCGCTGGTGCTGATCGTCGCCGTCCTCATGGTCAAGCCCTCCGGCCTCTTCGGCCGGACAGCTGTGAGTCGGGTCTAGCGCCATGGCCGTCCGCGAAGACATCGCCGAGACTGCCGTCGCCGCCCCCAGGCTCGGCGGCCTCACCGTGCCGGCATGGCAGCGCCTGATCCTTGTCGCAGCGCTGATCGTCGGGCTGGCGCTTCCGCTCTTCCTCAAGAACTTCCATGTGTTCCAGCTGACGCTGGTCATGGTCTATGCGATCGCGATCCTCGGTCTCAATCTCCTGACCGGGATCAACGGGCAGTTCTCGCTCGGCCACAGCGCCTTTTATGCGATCGGCGCCTACACCACGGCGATCCTGATGGACCGTTTCGGCGTCCCGTACTTTCTGACCCTGCCGGCCGCCGGCGTCGTCTGCCTGGTCGCCGGATTCCTCTTCGGTCTGCCGGCGCTCCGGCTGGAAGGCCTCTACCTCGCACTCGCAACCTTCGCGCTCGCGGTCGCGACGCCGCAACTGCTCAAGCTCTCGATCCTCGAGCACTGGACCGGCGGCGTGCAGGGCATCGTCATCATCAAGCCGGACGCGCCTTTCGGTCTGCCGCTGAGCCAGGACAGGTGGCTCTACTACTTCACGCTGGCGGTCCTGCTGCTGATGTTCGTCGCCGCCGTCCGGCTCGTCTCCAGCCGCACCGGCCGCGCGCTGAAGGCGATCCGCGACAATCCGCTCGCGGCCAAGGCGATGGGCATCGACACCGCCTTCTACAAGTCGATGGCCTTCGGCGTCAGCGCGCTCTACACCGGCGTCGCCGGCTCGCTCGGCGCGATCGTCGTCCAGTTCGTCGCACCCGACAGCTTCACCTTCTTCCTCGCCGTCAGCTTCCTCGTCGGCCTGGTGGTCGGCGGCGTCGGCTCGATCCCGGGCGCGCTGATCGGCGGCATCTTCATCATGTACATCCCCAATCTCGCCGAGCAGGTCTCGAAGGGCCTCGCTTGGGCGGTCTACGGAGCCATCCTGATCCTGGTCATCTACGTGATGCCAACCGGGGCGGCGGGCTTCGTGCGTCTGGTGACGGGCCGTCTCGCCCGTCTTATGTCGTCGAACCGGTAACCAAGGAGGAAACAATGACTTCCAGGCGAACCCTGCTGACGATGGCGGCGGCCTTGGCCGGCGCAGCGCTCATCTCGTCGCCGTCGCTCGCGCAGAAGAAATACGACCCGGGTGCAAGCGACACCGAGATCAAGATCGGGAACATCAATCCCTACAGCGGTCCGGCCTCGGCCTACGGCCTGATCGGCAAGACCCTCGAAGCCTATTTCAAGAAAGTGAACGCCGAAGGCGGCGTCAATGGTCGCAAGCTCACCTTCGTCACCTATGACGACGGCTACAGCCCGCCGAAGACCGTCGAGCAGGCGCGCAAGCTGGTCGAGAGCGACGAGGTGCTGCTGGTCTTCCAGTCGTTGGGCACGCCCGGCAACACCGCGATCCAGAAGTACATGAACGGCAAGAAGGTGCCGCAGCTGTTCGTCGCCACGGGCGCCACGCAGTTCGGCAATCCGAAGGAGTTCCCGTGGACGATGGGCTGGCAGCCCAATTACCAGAGCGAAGGCCGCATCTACGCCAAGTACATCCTCGACAAGCACCCGAACGGCAAGATCGGCATCCTCTACCAGAACGACGACTACGGTAAGGACTACCTAAAGGGCATGAAGGAAGGTCTCGGCGCCAAGGCGGCGACGATGATCGTCTCGGAGCTGCCCTACGAGGTTGCCGATCCGACCGTCGACTCGCAGATCGTGACCCTCAAGTCGAAGGGCGCTGACATCTTCTTCAACGTCGCCACGCCCAAGTTCGCCGCCCAGGCGATCCGCAAGGCCGCCGAGATCGGCTGGCAGCCCGTGCATCTCCTCAACAACGTGTCGAACTCCGTCGGCTCGGTGCTGAAGCCCGCCGGGCTCGAGGCGTCGAAGGGCATCCTCTCGACCGGCTACATCAAGGACTCGACCGACCCGACCTGGAAGGACGATGCCGGGATGAAGGAATGGATCGCCTTCATGGACAAGTACTTCCCCGAGGGCGACAAGACCTCGAGCTTCACGGTCTACGGCTACGCCGTCGGCCAGAGCCTGGTTCAGGTCCTGAAGCAGGCCGGCAACGAGCTGACCCGCGAGAACGTGATGAAGCAGGCGGCCAACCTGAAGAACGTCGAGATCAACGTGCTGCTGCCGGGCATCAAGCTCAACAGCGGTCCGAACGACTTCTTCCCGATCGAGCAGATGCAGATGCAGCGCTTCACCGGCGACCGGTGGGAGCTGTTCGGCCCGATCATGTCGGGCGAGATCGGCAGCTGATCCGCTACGCGTAGGACCGGCGCGGGGGAGGGACCTCTCCCGCGCCGTTTTCTTTTCGAGTCAAGAGAGCTACCCCATGAAAGAAGCCGTCATCGTCTCCGCCGCGCGCACGCCGATCGGCAAGGCCTATCGCGGCGCCTTCAACGACACTCATGGAGCGGCCATGGGCGGGCACGTGATCCGCCACGCGGTCCAGCGCGCCGGCATCGATCCGGCCGAGGTCGAGGACGTCCTCTTGGGCTGTGCGATGCCGGAAGGGGCGACCGGCGGCAACATCGCCCGCCAGGCGGCGATCGCCGGCGGCCTCAACCCGACCGCGTCGGGCATGACGATCAATCGCTTCTGCTCGTCGGGCCTTCAGGCGATCGCGTCCGCTGCACAGCGGGTCGTCGTCGACGGCGTGCCGGTCACGGTCGCGGGCGGGTTGGAGTCGATCAGCCTCGTGCAGAACGACCACCGGAACAAGTTCAGGGTCCAGGACGAATGGATCCTCGCGCACAAGCCGGCGATCTACATGAGCATGCTGGAGACCGCCGAGGTCGTGGCGGCGCGCTACAAGGTCTCGCGCGAGGCGCAGGACGCGTTCTCGCTCGAAAGCCAGCGGCGCACCGCAGCCGCCCAGCAGGCGGGTCGCTTCGACAAGGAGATCGCGCCGATGGACTCGGTGAAGATCGTCACCGACAAGGCGACCGGAATAACCAGCAAGGAGACGGTGAGACTGACCCGCGACGAGGGCAACCGGCCTGACACGACGCCGGAAGGCCTGGCGCAGCTGAAGCCGGTGCTGGGCGACGACAAGACCGTCACCGCCGGCAACGCTTCCCAGCTCTCGGACGGTGCCGCCGCCTGCGTGGTGATGGACGCGAAGCTCGCCGAGAAGCGCGGGCTCCAGCCGCTCGGCATCTTCCGCGGTCTCGCGGTAGCGGGTTGCGAGCCCGAGGAGATGGGGATCGGACCGGTCTTCGCCGTACCGCGCCTTCTCGAACGCACCGGCCTCAAGATCGGCGACATCGATCTCTGGGAGATCAACGAGGCGTTTGCGGTACAGGTGATGTATTGCCGGGACCGGCTCGGTATCGATCCGGAGAAGTTCAATGTCGATGGCGGTGCCATCGCGGTCGGCCACCCTTACGGGATGAGCGGCGCCAGGATGACCGCGCACGCGCTGATCGAGGGCAAGCGGCGTGGTGCCAAGCGCGTCGTCGTCGGCATGTGCGTCGGCGGCGGCATGGGGGCGGCCGCGCTGTTCGAGATCGCCTGACGAAAAAAATGGCCCCGCTCCCTCGGGAGCGGGGCCAGTTCCCACAACCGGAGGCGATCGCTACTGCGTGCAGACCGTGGTCGTCTTCAGGCCAGCCTCGGCCTCGGTCTTCGTCTTGTAGACGGTGTCGCCGATCACGACCATCGAGGTGACGGTCGGTTTCTCGGTGACGACCGTGCACTTCTTCGTCGCGGCATCCTGGACGATGTAGAAGGACTGCGCCGACGCCGATGCGGTGAAGGCGACCAGCATGGCAAGAGCAAGAACGAATTTCATGACGTCCTCTCCTGGATGTTTGGGCGGCGGCGCGGTGATCCACGCACGTGGGCCGGCTGGAATCGGCGGGGACGAGGTCCGTTCCATGAATGCGCCGTCGCTGGTTTCCGAACGCGACTGCGTCTTGGTTCGTTCCGCATTTCGTCGGCGCTTGAAGTCGCAGGGTGCAGCCCTACCGCAGACGGTATCCACCTATGCTACAAAGACCTCTTTTCTTCCGAACGACAGGGCGGACATGCGCCAGCACAAGATCGCGTCGATCCCGGGCGACGGCATCGGCCAGGAAGTCATCACTGCCGGCCTCGAGGTGCTCGAGGTCTGCGCCAAGCGCGACGGCGGCTTCAAGCTCGACGTGACGCCCTTCGACTGGGGCTCGGACTACTATAAGAAGCACGGTGTCATGATGCCGTCCGATGGGCTCGGCCGGCTCAAGCCCTTCGATGCGATCTACTTCGGTGCCGTCGGTGCCCCCGACGTCCCCGATCACGTGACGCTGTGGGGCCTCCGCCTCGCGATCTGCCAGCCCTTCGACCAGTACGCGAATGTCCGCCCGACGCGGATCCTGCCGGGGATCGAGGGGCCGCTCCGCAACGTCAAAGCCGGCGACCTCGACTGGGTCATCGTCCGCGAGAACTCGGAGGGCGAGTACGCGGGGCAGGGCGGGCGCTCGCACAAAGGCCTGCCCGAGGAGATCGCGACCGAGGTCTCGATCTTCACCCGCGCCGGCGTGACCAGGATCATGCGCTTCGCCTTCAGGCTCGCTCAGTCGCGGCCGCGAAAGCTCTTGACCGTCGTCACCAAGTCGAATGCCCAGCGCCACGGCATGGTGCTGTGGGACGAGATCGCGGCCGAGGTTTCGAAGGAGTTCCCGGACGTCACCTGGGACAAGATGCTGGTCGATGCGATGACGATGCGGATGACGCTGAAGCCGAAGTCGATCGACACCGTGGTCGCGACCAACCTTCATGCCGACATCCTGTCGGACCTGGCGGCGGCGCTCGCCGGATCGCTCGGCATCGCACCGACCGCCAATCTCAATCCCGAGCGCCAGTTCCCCTCGATGTTCGAGCCGATCCATGGCTCGGCATTCGACATCACGGGCAAGGGCATCGCCAATCCGATCGGAACCTTCTGGTCGGCGGTGATGATGCTGGAGCATCTGGGCGAGAAGGGCGCGGCGACGCGGCTGATGCGCGCGATCGAGAAGGTAACGGCCGACAAACGCCTGCACACACCCGACCTCGGCGGCAGCGCCACGACGCGCCAGGTCACCGATGCGATGTGCCAGGCGCTGCTCGGCGACAATCTCTAGCCCGTGCGGGATCACGTCATCCGCTTCGCTGCCGAGGCCGACTCGAGCTCGGTCGCCGACGTGATCGAGGCGATGGACCGGCATTATCGTCCAGATGCCGAGCTCAGGCCGTGGGCGGAGTATCGGGCGATGGCCGCGGCGACGATTTCGGCGCGCGAAGGAACGCGCTTCGTGCTCTGCCTCGCGCCTGGCGGTGCGGCCGTCGGCATAGCCTGCGTCGCGGTGTTGCGTCCCGGCCGCGATCTCCGAGGCCTGGTCTACGTGAAGGACCTGTTCCTCAAGGAGGAGGCGCGGGGTCTAGGGCTGGGTACCGAGATCATGCGCTTCCTCGCGCGCTTCTGCCTCGACGAAGGCATCGGCCGCATCGACCTCGGCACCGATCGCAGCAACGACGGCGCGCAGCGGCTCTACGATGCGCTCGGCGGCTCGAGGCAGGACAAGGTGAGCTTCACCTTTCCGGCGGATACCCTTCGCAAGCTGGCAGGCGCCTAGGCCTCAGGGCCAGGCTTCCTGGCTGGGCGCCATGCCGGCGCGGCGGAAGTAGTCGTCGAAATTGGTGCCCGGACCGACCATGCCGTGCACCAGCTTGGTGATCTGGTACTTCCTGGCCGGGATCGGGAAGGGCGGGCCCTGCGATTGAGTGGGCTCCGGCAACACGCAACGCCAGCCGTCGACCCAGACCAGTGTCTCGCGGAACACCAGCGCGCCGTTATAGAAGAAGTCGAGGAACGACGACTGGGCGCGCTTGTCGGGGAAGCGCTGCGACCATGCACTCGAATAGTTCCGGTCCTGCACCAGGCCGAAGCACATGTTGATGCCGACGTCCTTGGAGAAGGTCAGCACCACGTTGTGCTCATGCAGCTCGAAGTCGACGATCCGGTTGGGACCGCCGCGCACCGGAACCACGCGATAGTGGAACGTCGGCGACTTGTGGACGCGCCAGTCGGCCGGCTGGCTGCCGGCGACCAGGACCACATACTCGTCGAGGCGCATCGCGGCGGAGCCGGGTCAGTCGTCTTCGGCGTCGGGCGTCGGGTCGATGTGACCGGCGAGCGCGGCGGCGCGCCCCGCCTCGGTCAGCTTGCAGACCAGCCAGTCCGGCTTGACGGGATTGTCGAACCAGGGCTCGGCCCATCCCTGCTCGGTGCAGGCCTTGATCGTGCGCGGATTGATGCGTTGGCCATCAACGTCGAACAGCGGCAGCTTGCCGCCGGGCTGGTCGAGCCCGCGCTTGAGCCAGCTCATCTGGGCGGCGGTCGGCCGCGGAGTCTGGCGCTCGAAATTAACCACCGTCAGCGTCGCGTCGCGTCGCCGTGACATCCGTTCCCCCCAAGCGTCGACCCCACCCCCGAATCGCCTTCACCGAACCATGAACCACGGGTTCGGGTCAACGGCGGAAGGCGCTTGACCCCTTGATTTTCACCGGGGGGATTTTCATCGCCGGGCGGCCGGCGGCTTGTCGAGGAAGGGGGCCACGACCTCGCGCGTCTCCTTGCTCGTCACCACCGGCACGATCTCGAAGGACATCAGGCCTTCGGCGTTCAGGATCCATTCCTGCAGCAGGCGTAGGTCGTCGCACTCCATCAGCTGGAAGCAGCGGTCGAAGTTGGGCTCGACCCAGCTGTCGATGTATTTCAGCCCGTCCGGTATTCCCCGGCCGCTGTCGCGCACGCGGCGGTAGACCGGGATCGCGTCCTGGTTCTTGAAGCGCTCGATGATCATGAACAGCAAGGCAGATCTCCCTCTGGGCAAGCCGGCTCGTCTCGCAACGATAGCGAAGCTGCTAGGCTCGTGGCGATGACCCGCCGCCGTTCCGTCCTTCTCGACGCGCTCGCGCTCGATCGCACCGACCCGCAGGGGCTCGCCCGCCAGGTTCACGTTGGCGTGCGCGCGATGGTGCTGGAGGGCGTGCTGCCCGCCGGCGCGCGCCTGCCGTCGAGCCGGGCGCTGGCCGAGGCCTGGGGGGTGGCGCGTAACACCGTGGTCGGCGCGCTCGACCGCCTGATCGCCGAGGGGCTGCTTTCGAGCCGGCGCGGTTCAGGCACCTTCGTCGCCGAGGTCGTCGGGGCGAGGCGCGTGCCCGCGAAGGCCGCCTCCGGCGGCACGGTACCCGGCAAATTATCCGTGCGCGGCCGCGCCGCGCTCGCCGAAGCGCTGCTGCGCGGCCAGCATGGCGACCGGCCGCTGGCGCCGGACGTGCCGGCTCTCGACCGGTTCCCGACGGATCTCTGGCACCGCTCGATCCTGAGAAGCGCCCGCAGGCAGCGTCTCGCCCTGCTGCAAGGCATCGACCGCCGCGGCTTCGAGCCGTTGCGCGCCGCCATCGCCGCGCATGTCGGGCCTGCGCGCGGCGTGATCTGCTCGCCCGACCAGATCGTGATTTTGACCAGCACGCGACAGGCGATCCAGCTCGCCGGCCTGCTGCTGACCGAACCTGGCGAGGGCGCGGCGATCGAAGATCCGGGATTTCTCGGTGCGCGGGCGATCTTCAACGCCGCCGGCCTCAAGCTCTCGGCCATGCCGGTGGACGGCGAAGGCGCCAATCCCGGGCGGCTCTCCGGCGTCCGCCTGATCTACCTGACGCCTTCGCACCAGTATCCGCTCGGCGTCGCGATGAGCCTCGAGCGCCGGATGGCGGTGCTGGGCATCGCCGAGCGCCTCGGCGCCTGGATCGTCGAGGACGACTACGACGGCGAGTTCCAGATCCGCGGTCATCCCGCGCCGTCGCTGCACGGATTGTCGGGCGGCGGGCGTGTGCTCTATGTCGGCACTTTCTCGAAGGCGATGTTCCCGGCGATCCGGCTGGCCTACCTCGTGGTGCCGCCCGGCCTGGTCGACGCCTTCGCCTCGGTGCGCGCCTCCCTCGACGGCATCACGCAGCTTCACGGCCAGGCGGCGCTTGCCGACTTCATGGAGTCGGGCGCCTTCGCCGCGCACATCAAGCGCATGCGCGGGCTCTATGCCGAGCGCGAGGCTGCGCTGCTCGACCGTCTCCGGGCACGCCTCGGCGGCCTGCTCGATCTTCCCGAGCCGGGCGGCGGCCTTCAGCTCGCCGCGCGCTTTCGCCGGAGGATCGACGACATCGACCTCGTCCGTCGCCTCGATCCGGTCGAGGCGGCGCCGATGCCGCTGTCGCGCTACTACCTGAAGGACGGCGCGGCGGGGCTCCTGATGGGCTTCGCCGCCTCGACGCCGGCCATGCTCGGAAAGGCGGTCGACTACCTCGCGGGCGCGATCGAAAGTGGCCCCAAGAGAAAGCGCCGGACTGGCCCTTCCGCCTGAGCCACTTCCCGGGCGACCTTCGGCCCAGGATTGCCGAAGGATCGCCTCCGATGACCGACACCGTCGATTTCCCGCCGACCAAGAAGACCAAGGTGAAGCGGCTGCCTTACCGCGGCCACTACGACCGCGCGACCGTGCACGCGATCCTCGATGCCGGCGTGATCGCGCATGTCGGCTACGTGATCGACGGTCATCCTTATGTGACGCCGACCTCGTTCTGGCGGCACGAGGACCGGGTCTACTGGCACGGCTCGTCGGCGAGCCGGATGCTGGAGACGATCGAGGGCGGCTCGCCGGTCTGCCTGACCGTCTCCCATCTCGACGGCTTCGTGATGGCGCGCTCGGGCTTCCACCACTCGGTCAACTACCGCGCGGTGATGGCCTTCGGCATGGCCCACAAGGTCACCGACGAGGCCGAGAAGCTTCAGTCGCTGAAGGATTTCTCCGATCGCCTGTTTCCCGGACGCTGGGAGATGCTGCGTCCGGTCAACAAGCAGGAGCTGAAGGCGACGATGGTGCTGAAGATGGACCTGAAGGAATGCTCGGCCAAGGTCCGCACCGGCCCGCCGGTCGATGACGACGAGGACTACGCGCTGCCGATCTGGGCCGGCGTGCTGCCGGTGAAGATGGTCACCGGCGAGCCGGTCGACGATCCGCGCAACCTTCCCGGCGTGAAGCGGCCCGACCACCTGAACCCGAAGATCTGGTAAGCCGTCGCCGCGACTGTCATGTTGGCCCTGATCCATTTCCTCCCTGGGATCGCACGATGAGCACCCATTCCGCTGGCCTCTCGCTCGGCTTCTCGTATGTCGGGCACATCTACTCGCATCTGCTGACGCTTCTGTTCCCGACGCTGGTCCTGTCGATCGGGCCGGAATGGGGGATGGGCTACGAGCAGCTGCTGCCCCTGGCGCTGGCGGCCTCGATCCTGTTCGGCGCCGCAGCCCTGCCGGCCGGCTGGCTCGGCGACCGCTGGAGCGCGTCCGGCATGATGGTGATCTTCTTCCTCGGCACCGGCGCCTGCACGGTCGCGACCGGCTTCGCCCGCACGCCGCTGGAACTCGCCCTCGGCATGGCCGGCACCGGTCTCTTCGCCTCGATCTACCACCCGGTCGGCATCGCCTGGCTCGTCCGGAACGCCAAGAACCGAGGCAAGGCGCTCGGCATCAACGGCGTCTACGGGTCGATCGGCGTCGCCGCCGGCCCGCTGGTCGCGGGCGTGCTGGCCGACCTGATCTCGTGGCGCATGGCCTTCATCCTGCCCGGCATCGCCTGCTTCGCGACCGGCATCGCGATGGCGCTGATGGTGCGCGGCGGCTCGATGATGGAGACCAAGGTCGACGCCAAGGTCGAGGCGCCGGCGACCCGCGACGACATCGTCCGTGCCTTCATCGTGCTGTCGGTGACGATGGTGTTCTCGGGCCTGATCTACCAGTGCCTGTCGCTGGCGATGCCGAAGGTCTTCTCCGAGCGCGCCAGCGACGTGCTGGGCACCGGATCGATCGGCGTCGGCGCCGCGGTCGCCGCGGTCTATCTCGGCGCCGGCTTCTGCCAGTACATCGGCGGATACCTCGCCGACCGCTACTCGAACAAGTCGATCTATCTCCTTACCTTCCTGCTGCAGGTGCCGGTCTGCGTCGTGCTCGCGGCGGCGACCGGGATTCCCGCGATCGCGTTCACCGCCTCGCTCGCGGTGATGCAGACGCTCAACGGTCCGTCCGAGTCGATCCTTCTCGCGCGCTACACGCCGGCGAAGTGGCGGGCGACCGCCTTCGGCGCCAAGTTCGTGCTGTCGATCGGCGTCAGCGCCGCGGGCGTGCCGCTGATCGCCTGGATCTATGGCGCCACCGGCGGCTTCGAATGGCTGTTCTTCGTGATGGCGGCGATGGCGGCGGCGGCCGCGGTCGCCTGCCTCTCGCTCCCGGGCGGGCGCGATGCGACGCCGGTGCCGGTCACCGAGAAGGCGGTCGCGGCGGCCGACTAGGGGAACGGCGGGGATCTCCCCCCCGCCGTTCCGGTCAGTACATCTTCTGGATCTGCTGCTGGTCGATCTTGACCGGATAGCGCTGGCGCAGGCCCTGGGAGAACGCCGCGTTCAGGTCCTGCGCGATCTGGCCGCGCAGGCGCTGGCCGAGCTCGGTGGTCTCCTTCTCCGCTGCCGCCGCATCCGCCGGCAGGATCTCCTTCACCTTCACCAGGACTTCGGCGTCGGGCGCCGAGGCGCGGGCGAGCTCGGTCGGCTTGTTGGCGAAGATCGCGGCCACGACCTGCGGCACCACGGACTCGCTGCGCCCGCCGCGCGTGACCGGCTGGGTGGTCTCGACGGAGAGCGCGTTCTCGGCCGCGACCTTGGCGAGGTCGCCGTTCGCGGCCTTGGCCTTGGTGAAGATCTCTTCCGCCTTCGCCTTGGCGGCTGCAGCGCGTTTCTCGGCGAGCCAGGCCTTGGCGACCTCGTCCTTCACCGTGTCGAGCGGCCGAAGGGTCGCCGGCGTCACCGCGTCGTTGCGGAGCACGAAGAAGTCGCCGCGATCGGTTTCGACCAGGCCGCTCGCCTTGCCGGCCTCTGTCGTGAACAGCGTGGTGAGCAGCTGCTGGCGGTCGGTCGCCGGAAGCTCCGCCGGCTTGCCGTCGGGGCCGACGCCGCTGCGGTCGATCGGGCCGATCTCGACGATCTTCAGGTTCAGCTTCTTCGCCGCCTCGTCGAAGGTGCCGCCGCCGATGATCTCGTCCTCGAGCTTGACCGAGAGGCGGGCGATCTGGTCGGAGGCCTGCTCCTTGGCGAGCATCGCCTTGAGCTCGTCGCGCACCTCGTCGATCGTGCGGACCGAGGCCGGCAGCACTTTCTCGACCTTGAACACGTGCCAGCCGAGCGAAGACTTGACCGGCGCCGTGACGCCGCCTTCGGCCGCGGCGAACACCGCGTCGCCGAGCTCCGCCGGAAGGTCGGACTTGGCGACCTCGCCCAGCTTGATCGCCTCGGCGTCGAGCTTGGCGATGTCCTTGGCGGCGGTCGCGAAGTCGCCCGACTTCGCCGCCTCGACCAGCTTCTTCGCCTCCTCCTCGTCGGTCACCAGCGCCTGCAGAAGCTCGCGCTTCTCCGGTGTCTGGTAGTCGCCCGAATGCCGCTCGTACTCTTCCTTGATCTGCGCTTCCTCGACCGGAAGCGTCGCCGCCAGATCCTCGACCGCGAGCCTCAGCATCGCGCCCTTGCGGTACTCGGGCGCGGTGAACTGGGCTGCATGGTCCTTGTGATAGGCGGCAAGCTCGTCCGCGGTCGGCTCGGGGATGCCGGTCATCGCGTCATGGCGGATCTGGACGATGTCGGCCGTGCGCCGCTCGCTCCGATAGCGCTCGAGCGCCATCACCAGCGACTTCGGCGGCACCGCGCCGGCCTCGATCGCGCCGGCGACCAGCTGGCGGTCGATGTCGCGGCGGATCGTCTTCACGTATTCTTGCTCGGTGATGCCGGCGTTGCGGAGCGCCGTCTGGAAGGCGTTCGAGGTAAAGGTGCCGGTCGAATCCTTGAAGGCGGGCTCGCGGCGGATCTGCTGGCGGATCAGCTCGGGTCCAACCTCGATGCCGAGGCGCTGTGCCTCCTGGTCGTAGAGGCTGGTCTCGACCAGCCGCTCGACGGTCTGGTCGAGGACGCCGAACTGCGCCGCCTGCTCGGAGGTGAAGCGCGGGCCGAAACGCTGCTTGAGCTGGCTCACCTGGCTCTGGAAGGCGCGATTGATGTCGACCGCGTTGATCTCCTGCGCGCCCGCGACCACCGCGGGGCGGTCCGGATTGGTGATCGTTCGGACCACGTCGCCGATGCCCCAGATCGCGAAGGATCCGACCAGGATCGCGAACAGGATCTTGATGAAGTACGAGCCGAGCCGGGAGCGGAGCGCCTGAAGCATGGAGCCTTTGACCGTGACGGAAAAACGAAAGCGCCGGGCGCTCGACTGAGCCCCGGCCCCTTGGGGACGCATTCTAGGCGGCTGGAATGGGGAGGGGAAACGAGAAATCGGCCGCCCATGGCCGTCTCCATGTCTCTTGCCATCCTATTTGATGGATTTTAAATAAAATACCATTCATATGGCTGGTAGGCTCGACCGTATTGAGGGCGCGTGGTACGGAGCCAAGAAAACTGACGCCTTGCGGAGGAACGCCCGGTGCCCCTGATCGTCGGTAACTGGAAGATGAACGGCCTAAAGGCCGACGGCACGCTGCTGGCGGCCGGGGTCGCCGCCAAGGCCAAGGGGAACCTGGGCAAGGGGCGGGAGGTCGTGGTCTGCCCGCCGTTCACGATCATCGAGCGGGTCCAGTCGAAGCTGATCGGCTCGGGCGTGGGGCTCGGCGCGCAGGACTGCGCGCCTAAGGAATCCGGCGCCTTCACCGGCGACATCTCGCCCGGGATGATCAAGGAAGTCGGCGCCACCTGGGTGATCCTCGGGCATTCCGAGCGCCGCGCCGGGCATGGCGAGAGCGACGCGCTGGTCCGCGCCAAGGTCGAGGCCGCCGAGGCGGCTGGCCTCACCACGATCGTCTGCGTCGGCGAGACGCTGGAGGAGCATGACGGCGGCCGGGCCAAGGACGTGGTGGCCAGGCAGCTTCAGGGCTCGCTTCCCGAAAAGCGGCCGGCCCGCTGGGTCGTGGCCTACGAGCCGGTTTGGGCAATCGGTTCCGGCCGCACCGCCAAGGCCGAGGTGATCGGCGCCATGCACCGCCACATCATCGTCCAGCTGCAGCGCCGCTTCGGGAAGCTCGACGGTGTCCAGATCCTCTATGGCGGCTCGGTCAAGGCGGACAATGCGCGCGAGATCCTCTCGATCGACGGCGTCGACGGGGCGCTGGTCGGCGGCGCCAGCCTGAAGTCGGAAGAGTTCTGGACCATCTGCTCGGCGCGGTAGCCGGGCGAGGGGCCTCGCGATCCGGCCCCTCCACCCCATATGACGACAATCCGCCGCTGGCGTCGGCCGCGGTTCGGCGCTAAAACCCGCCGTCCTGAAAGGTCCGGAACCCGATGATCGTTGTCCTGATCACAATCCACATCATGATCGCCATCGCCATGATCGGCGTCGTGCTACTGCAGCGCACCGACCAGTCCGGGCTCGGCGGCCTCGGCGGCGGCGGCGGCTCGGGCGGCAACTTCATGTCGACCCGCGGCCAGGCGAACCTGCTGTCCCGGACCACCGCGGTCCTGTTCGCCGCCTTCTGCGTGACCAGCCTGGCGCTGGTCCTGCTCTCGGGTCCGTCGAATCGCCCGCGCTCGATCGCCGACGAGGTGAACCCGCCGGCCGCCCCGACTCAGCCCGCCCAACCCGCGGTTCCATTGAGCCGTTGATGGTTTTGATCCGCCGAGGCTGGCCCCAAGCCCGGCGGGTGGTGTAGGTTCGGGGTCCATGACGCGCTTCATCTTCATCACCGGCGGCGTCGTGTCTTCCCTTGGCAAAGGTCTGGCGTCGGCGGCCCTAGGCGCCCTTCTCCAGGCACGCGGCTACAAGGTCCGCTTGCGGAAGCTCGACCCCTATCTCAACGTCGATCCAGGGACGATGAGTCCCTACCAGCACGGCGAGGTCTACGTCACCGACGACGGGGCCGAGACCGACCTCGACCTCGGCCACTACGAGCGCTTCACCGGCGTGCCCGCGCGCAAGTCGGACAGCGTCACCACCGGCCGCATCTATTCGAACGTGCTGGCGAAGGAACGCCGCGGCGACTATCTCGGCGCCACCGTTCAGGTGATCCCGCACGTCACCGACGCGATCAAGGAATTCGTGCTGGCCGAGACCGAGGGCGAGGACTTCGTCCTCTGCGAGATCGGCGGCACCGTCGGCGACATCGAGAGCCTGCCGTTCCTCGAAGCCATCCGCCAGGTCGGCAACGAGCTCGGCCGCGAGCGCACGCTGTTCATCCACCTGACGCTGGTGCCCTATATCCGTTCCGCTGGCGAGCTCAAGACCAAGCCGACGCAGCATTCGGTGAAGGAGCTGCAGAGCCTCGGCATTCAGCCCGACATCGTCGTCTGCCGCACCGAGATGGAGATTCCGGCGGAGTCGCGGAAGAAGATCGCTCTGTTCTGCAACGTTAAGCCCGAGAACGTGGTCCAGGCGCTCGACGTCGACACGATCTACCAGGTGCCGGTCGCCTATCACGGCCAGGGCCTCGACACGCAGGTCGTCCGCCACTTCGGCCTGGAAGAGAAGGAGCCGGACCTTTCGCGCTGGAAGGGCATCGTGCAGCGCGTGCGCCAGCCGGAAGGCGAGGTGTCGATCGCGATCGTCGGCAAGTACATGAACCTGCGCGACAGCTACAAGTCGCTGGCGGAGGCGCTGACCCATGGCGGCATCGCCAACAACGTGCGCGTCAAGCTCGACTGGATCGACAGCGTCGTCTTCGAGAAGGAGGACGCGGTCCAGCATCTCGAGCACGTGCATGGGATCCTGGTGCCGGGCGGCTTCGGCGAGCGCGGCACCGAAGGCAAGATCTCGGCGGCACAGTTCGCGCGCGAGCGCGAGGTGCCTTACTTCGGCATCTGCTTCGGCATGCAGATGGCGGTGATCGAGGCGACGCGCCATCTGGTCGGCATCAAGAACGCGAGCTCGACCGAGTTCGGCCCGACCCCGGAACCGGTCGTCGGCCTTCTGACTGAATGGATGCGCGGCAACCAGGTCGAGCGCCGCAACGCCGAGGACGATCTCGGCGGCACGATGCGGCTCGGCGCCTACGAGGCGAAGCTCGCCACGGGCAGCCGGGTCTACGAGATCTATGGCAACGCCACATCGATCAGCGAGCGTCATCGCCACCGCTACGAGGTGAATCCGGCCTATGTCGACCGGCTGGAGGCGGCGGGGATGATCTTCTCCGGCATGTCGCCGGACGGCTCGCTGCCGGAGATCATCGAGATCCCGGACCATCCGTGGTTCATCGGCGTGCAGTATCATCCCGAGCTCAAGTCGAAGCCGTTCGAGCCGCACCCGCTGTTCACCAGCTTCGTCAAGGCGGCGGTCGAGCAGTCGAGACTCGTGTGAGCCAGGCCCGCACCGTGCAGATCGGCGGCTTCGAGGTCGCCAACGATCGCAAGCTCGCGATCATCGCCGGTCCGTGTGCGCTCGAGAGCCGCCAGCATGCGCTCGAGATGAGCCAGGCGCTCAAGGAGATGACCGCGAAGCTCGGCATCGGGCTCGTCTACAAGACCTCCTTCGACAAGGCGAACCGTTCCTCGGTCAAGACCGCGCGCGGGCTCGGCATGAAGAAGAGCCTGCCGATCATGGCCGAGGTGCGCGAGACCCACGGCATACCGGTGCTGACCGACGTGCATGCGCCCGAGCAATGCGGGCCGGTCGCCGAGGCCGTCGACGTGCTGCAGATTCCTGCGTTCCTCTGCCGTCAGACCGACCTGCTGCTCGCCGCCGGCGAGACCGGCAAGCCGGTCAACATCAAGAAGGGGCAGTTCCTGGCACCCTGGGACATGAAGCACGCCGCTGCCAAGATCGCGTCCACCGGCAACGAGAAGATCCTGCTCTGCGAGCGTGGCGTCTCGTTCGGCTACAACACGCTCGTCTCCGACATGCGCTCCCTGCCGATCATGGCCGAGACCGGGTATCCGGTGGTGTTCGATGCGACCCATTCGGTGCAGCAGCCGGGCGGGCAGGGCGAGACCTCGGGCGGCGACCGCCGCTTCGTGCCGGTGCTGGCGCGCGCCGCGGTCGCGGTCGGCGTCGCCATGGTGTTCATGGAGACGCATCAGGATCCCGACAAGGCGCCGTCCGATGGTCCCAACATGATTCACCTGAAGGACATGCCGTCGGTGCTCGAGACGCTGATCGAGATCGACGGCATCGCCAAGCGGCGGACCAACGAATGAGCGTCCGCGACATGCTGAAGTCGGCGCGGGTCATCCCGGTGATGACCGTGACCGACATTGGCCGGGGCGTCGATCTCGCCAAGGCGCTGGTCGAGGGAGGGCTCTCGATGCTCGAGGTCACGCTCCGCACCAAGGAAGCTCTCAAGGCGGTCGAGGCGATCGCCAAGGCGTTGCCGAAGGCCGTGGTCGGCGTCGGGACGCTGACGAAGCCGGAAGAGTTCAAGGCGGCGCGCGACGCCGGCGCGGTCTTTGCCGTCAGCCCCGGCCTGACCGAGCGGCTCGCCGAGGCGGGGAAGGGAAGCGGCCTCGCTTACCTCCCGAGCGCGATCACGCCGTCGGAGGTGATGGCGGCGCGCGAATGGGGCTACACGACGCTGAAGTTCTTTCCCTGCAAGGCGGCCGGCGGCATCGGCGCGCTCAAGAACTTCGAGCCGGTCTTCGCCGACGTCGCCTTCTGCCCGACCGGCGGCCTCGCGATGGACGACTTCCGCGACTACCTGGCGCTGCCGAACGTGGTCGCAGCCGGCGGAACCTGGATGATGCCGGCGAACCTGGTGAAGTCAGGCGACTGGGCCGGCGTCACCAAGCTCGCGAAGCAGGCGGCAAGCTGACGATTTTCCCTCCGTCGTGACGCGAACGCTCGTCATCCGCCTCGGCGCGCTCGGCGATGCGGTGCTGACCTTGCCGGCACTGGCCCATCTGGTCGCGCAGGGCGAGCGCGTGACCGTGCTCGGCGTGCGCGCCTCCTGGGCTTTCCTTCCGCCGCGCGGCGCGGTCGAGATCGAGGATGTCGAGTCCGCATGGTGGCGCGCGCTGTTCTCCGGCGACTGCCCCGAGGATGTCCGTGGCTTCGATCGCGTCGTCGTCATGCTCGGCAAGCCGGACATCGCTGAGGTGATCGCGCGCGCGGGCATCGCCGCAACGCATGTACCGCCGATGAAGCCCGGCGAGGGCGGCGAGCATGCGGCGCAGCGGCTTCTGGCCGCGGTCGGTGGCACCGGGATCGACGCCGAGGCGGTGCGCGCGCTGATCGCGCCCGAGATCGGCGGCGTCCGCCACGACCTCGTCGTGCATCCGGGCAGCGGCGGCAAGCCGAAGTGCTGGGGTGCCGACCGCTTCGCCGATCTTGCGCGCCGCGCCACGTCGCCGCTGGTGCTGCTCGGACCGGCCGAAGACGATCTCGCCTCGCATTTCGAAGGATTGCCGGTGGGGAAGGACTGGCCGCTCCGGAAGGTCGCAGCGACGCTGGCGGCCGCCCGCGCCTTTGTCGGCAACGACTCCGGCGTCAGCCATCTCGCGAGCTATCTGTGTCCGACGCTGGCCCTGTTCGGGCCGACCGATCCGAAGGTCTGGGCGCCCGCCGGTCCCTTCGCCGAGGTGCTCGCGACGGGCGATCTCGCGCGCCTCGCCGCCGACGAGGTCGCGCGGCGCCTGGCCTAGGCGTTCGCCAGAACCAGGATCTTTCCGTCGCGGCCGCCTTGCGCCGCATGCCGGAGAGCGGTCGCGATCGCCGCCAGCGGGTATGTGGCGAGGATCGGCACCGCGAGCCTGCCTGCCGCGACCAAGCGGGAGAGTGCCATGTAGTCGCGCTGCACCACCTCGGGCGTGCGCCTGGCGATCGATGCCGGCAGCGAATACCCGATCATCGAGATGCCGTGGAAGATCAGCTGCTGCGGCGTGACCTCGCAGGGTTTCCCCGACAGCACGCCGTAGACGGCGATCGGTGCATGATCGGCGAGGCAGCCGGCGATCGCGCGCGTGATCGGGCCGGCGACCGCATCGAAGCACGCCTTCGGCCGCTCGCCGCCGGTCGCCGCCAGCACGCGCTCGGCCAGCGTCGCGTGCGGCTCGTCCAGCAGCACGACGTCGCCGCCGGCGCGCTTCACCGCATCCATCGCGTCTCTGCGCCGGACGATGTTCACCGTCTTCAGGCCGCGGTCGCGCGCCAGCATCGCGAGCGAGAGGCCGACGCCGGAATTCGCCGCCGTTTGCAGCACCCAGCCGCCCGGCTCGCGCGGCCCGTGATCCTCCAGCATGTACCAGGCGGTGCCGGGCAGGCCGCGCAGCACCGAGAGCTGGTGCGGATCGGCCTTCGGGTCGACGGAGAGAAGCGAGGAGACAGGAAGCGTCCGGCGCTGCACCCAGCTCTCGCCGACCGTCGGCACCACGACGTCGCCGGGCTTCACCGAGGTCACTGACGCACCGACGGCGAGCACGCGCGCTACGGACTCGCTGCCGGGCTGCGCGGGGAAGGTCGGGCGGAACCGATGCTTCCCTTCGATCCGGAGCAGGTCCGAAGGATTGATCGGGAAGGCGATGACCTCGACCAGCGCCTCGCCTGGACCGGGCGTCGCCGGATCAGGCACGTCCTCGATGCGGCAGACCTCCGCCGGGTCGCCGAACGCGCCATAGGCTATCCGCTTCACCTTGCGCTCCTTTTTGGTCACGCAACGGGTAGCACGGTCCGGCGTTCGTGCCGACAGAGGAGATGCGTCATGCTCGGACGGCTAGTCATCCTGGCGGTCGCCGCGGCGATCGCCGCCGTGTTCCTGGTTTCCACCAACCAGCGCCTGCTGGTGTGGGAGACCAAGGTCACCCCCGGCGACACCTATGTCGTAAAGGGCAACGACCTGGGCAAGTCGCAGCAGCCCTCGCTGGTCTGCCGCTACTTCACCGGCATCGACGTCGTGACCCAGGTGATGGCGTATCAGCCATCGTCCGGAAACGGCGGCTGCCCGATCCTCGCCGAGAACGCCGCCTAGAACGTAGGGGGCGCAAGCTGCGGGAAGCGGGGCGCCTGCGGCTTGAGCGGCGGGCCGAGGGTGGCATGCACGTCGATGCCGCTCTTCAGCACCTGACGGTGATTGGCGCGGTCGGCGGCGGCGGCGATGTCCTTCGCAGGGTTGCCCTTCACCAGCAGAAGGTCGGCCCAGTAACCCTCTTTCACATAGCCGCGGTCGGTGAAGCCGATCAGGTCGGCGGCATTGCCGGTGCCGGCGCGGATCGCGTCGATCGGGGATATGCCGAGATCGACCAGCAGCTTCAGCTCCTGCGCGTTCTCGCCGTGATAGTTGAACGGCGTGCCCGCATCGGTGCCGAGCGCCAGCTTGCCGCCGGCCTTGTAGAACTTCAGCGTCGACTGCCGGTGCATCTCGTAGAAGCGCTGGCCCTTGTCGAGGATGTAGTAGGGAAGCGCGCCGGGCTTCGAGAGCGTGCGGTCGAGCGCCGCGAGGGTCGCGACCAGGTAGACGTTCCGCTTGATCATCTCGGCCATCACCTCGTCGGTGATCTGGAAGCCGTGCTCGATCGAGTGGATGCCGCCGCGGACCGCATTCAGGATGCCCGGCGCGCCCTGCGCATGCGCCGTCGACTTTCGTCCGAAACGCTGGGCCTCGGCGATGCCCGCCGAGATTTCTTCCAGGGTAAGCTGCGCCAGCATCGGATCGACGTTGGGCGTGGCAACGCCGCCGGTCGCGATGAACTTGATGTGGTCGGCGCCGGCCTTGATGTTCTCGCGCACCGCCTTGACCACGTCGAGCGGGCCGTCGGCTTCGCGGCCGAGGAACCAGCCATGCCCGCCGGTCATGCAGATGACCTTGCCGGCGCAGTGGATCGTGGGGCCGAGCTGGAAGCCGGCGTTGATCGTCTCGCGGATCGAGATCTCGATGTAGTCGCGGCCGCCCAGGTCGCGGACCGCGGTGAAGCCGCCGCGCAAGGTCGACTGCGCCAGCTCGAGCCCGCGCATCACCGTGTCCTGCACCGAATGCGAGCGGATGCTCGCCATCACGCTGGGCTCGCCGGGAAGCACCAGATGCACGTGGCAGTCGATCAGACCCGGCATCAGCGTGCAGCCGGACGTGTCGATGCGCGTGCCGGAGAAGCCCGAGAACTCGCCGGCCGGGGCGATCCTGGCGATCTTGCCATCCTCGACCACCACGCCGAGGCCTTCCTTCGGTTCGGCGCGGCCGTCGAAGACGAGGCCGCCGATATAGAGGCTCTTCATCTGCTTTCCCTCCCGCGGCATGCGGACAGAAGTCTATCGAAGACGGGATGATTTGGGACGGCGCCGACGACGCGGCGAAACGACGTCAGGCTTCGAGCGCCTCGACGCCCTTGAGGCGGAGGTCGTTGGCGACGTCGGGTCCGGCGAGCAGCTCGACCAGGCGGACCGAGGCATAGAGATTGGCCTCGGCCGAGTTGCGCTGCTTGGTCG
This sequence comes from Rhodospirillaceae bacterium, assembly GCA_016792585.1. GTDB lineage: Bacteria > Pseudomonadota > Alphaproteobacteria > SHVZ01 > SHVZ01 > SHVZ01. The sequence goes on along the minus strand of JAEULB010000159.1, from coordinate 10,389 downwards.
ACAGGAAGCGGCCGTGCATCGACTCGATCATGTTCGTGGTGAGGCTGGTCAGCTGCCCCTGCAGAACGGAGAGCTTTTCCTCGGCCTCGCCGCCAAGCCCGAGCTCCTCGGCGTAGCGGGCGCACAGGCGGAGCGCCACCGCCCGCTGCTCGGCCTCGCGCAGCTTCTGCTCGTCCGGCGGCAGGTCCCAGCTGCCGATGCCGGCGCCGCCGGTGACGAAGGCGCCGGCGTCGCTCAGCAGCAGGTTACTGACGATCGACTGGTCGGCGCCGTTCAGGATGTTGACCGTCACCATGTCGCGCAGCGACTTGCGCGCGCGGTCGAGCTGGCGGTCGAGGCCCTTGCCCTGGCCGCTCGACTGCACCGCCGACTTGGCGCCGAGCATCGTCTTGGCGAGGTCGGCGATCTGGCGGGCGAGGGTCTCTGAGTCGGGCTTGTAGTCGCCGCCTTCGAGGTCGAGGCGCATCGTCTCGAGCCGCTGCTCGGCGCCGGTGACCAGTGCCCGGACGGCGAGCGCCGACAGCGTCGGGTCGATCGACTTCTTCTGCTCCAGCGCCAGCTTCTCCAGCGCCTCCATGATCTCCCACGGCTTCTCCAGGCAGCCCATCGCGACCAGCAGCAGGGTCTCGGCCTTCTTCGGTGCGAACCGGATGGCCTTGTCCATGTGCTCGCCGATGATCTTGATCACGCCGGTCGACAGCGTCTGGATCGGGCGCGGCGGCAATTGCTTGCGCATCGACTGGACGATGTCGGCGATCTCCAGGATATCGACGACGTCGCCGAGGGCCTTGTAGATGTGCTCGCCCTTGAGCTTGTCGATCAGGTCGCGCTTGCTGAGGCTGTCGCGCTGCGAGCGCACCATGACGCTGCGGAGGTTGACCGCGGCCTCCGCCCAGATCTTGGAGCCGATCGCATCGCAGAGCGGATCGTCGACCGACATGCCCGAGAGCTCGAGCTCCATCGCGCCGAGATCGGTCTTGTCGCTCTCTTCCTCGAACAGCTTGTAGATCGGATCGATGGCGTTGCGCGGGATGCGGCCGTCGACCGGCACCAGGCTCTTGGTGTTGTAGAGCAGCTCCTCGAAAGGCCGGCAGAACTGGCGCTTGACCGTGTTGCGCCGGGGCGGGCGCACCTGGACCATGCGCGGGCGCATCTTCGCGAGCAGCAGGCGCAACGGCGTCGTGTCGCCGCCGCGCTCGAGGTTCTTCTCGAGGAATCCCACGAGCTGGACGAACTTGGCTTCCGGGATCTCGAAAAGCTTGCCTTCGAGGTCCGCGAGATTTTCCTCGGCCCCGGTCACAGAGGCGCCCCCTTCAGCTTCTCCAGCCGGAGCATATGGTCGAAGTCGATGCCGATGGTCGCCGCTCCCTCGCCGCTGACGGGCTTGATCTGCTTGCGCAGGCTGTTGACCAAGCCCGACCACGTATCCTGACTGGTCGCGGGCAGTTCGTCACGCGGGACGATCGGCAGATGGCGGATGACGTCCCTCAGGGCCGAGCGCTGCTCTTCGCGCGGACGCCCCGCGGTCTGGTCCCAGAGCTTCACCACCTGCTCCCAGCCGTCCAGGATCCAGAGCAGCTTGTGGACGACCTTCTCGGCGCTGCGGATGGTCCCGTCCCAGTTGCGCAATGATTCCGCCGGCTGCTTGACGGTGAGGTCGATGTCGGTCGCGTACTCGGTCGCGAGCCGCCAGGTCTCCCGGCAGAAATCCGCGGCCAGCTGGGCGTCCGCGGAGCTGTCCATCTGGTCCTCGGTCTCGCCCTTGCGCCATTCGGCGAAGTGCTCGCCGAGCGGCTTCAGGCGGTTGATCAGGCGGCGGGCAGGGGCCTCGGCCGGCATCTCGGTTAGCCCGATCTGCGCCACCGTCTTCGACCAGACTTCCAGGTGGTCGTAGAGCGTGTCGAAGTCCCAGCCCAGCGTCTTGGCGATCGAGGAGAGAATCTTGTGCGCCTTCTGCTGGCCGGCGACCGAGGTCAGCTCGGCCAGCGTCAGCGAGGCGCCGTCGGTCGCCATGCGCTCAACGACGCGGAGCGTCAGGAAGAAGCGCGCGGTGACCTGGAGGCTGTCGTCGCGCTGCAGATGGGCACGCGCGGCGGCGCAGGCGTCGCGGCCGGCGAGGCCGAGACGGGCGGTGCCGAGCGCGGCTATCCGGATCTGGCGCGGGCTGAAGTCGGGCGCTTCGCAGATCGACTCGTGCAGCGCACGGTCGTGCACCGTGAGCTTGAACATCTCCGGCACCGACTTCCACGGAATGATGTAGGTGCCCTTACCGCCCGACAGGCCGGGAACCAGGATCTCCGCCTTCTTGATCTCAGGTCCGCGGATGCGGCTCGCCGCCAGCATCGGCGTCGTGAACGGCACCAGCACGCCGCGTTCCCCGAACGTCAGCGGCCAGAACTTCTCCGACGTTGCGAAAGAAGTCGTCATTCCGAAAGAACGCGCCCACCCACGTTGCTTATTGGTTCTTCTGGCTTGTTACCATGGGATCCCAAGACAAAGCCAGTCGCCAACTTGGTTAAGCCGATCAACCGCTTGTCCGGATCGGGTGGTGCCTGGATCCTGATCGTGTAGATCTTATTTTGTAACAATCTTACGTTCGGATTTTCATCATGTTCGGCGGTCTGATGTCTTTGTCCGCATTCGGAAAAGCGGCGCCGAAGACTATCCGGAGGCGCGTGGAAGTTAATTTCCGGCCTTGTGGCGTTAACGGGAAATCAGGGGTTGGCATGTAGCCTGCAGTAACAGGGTACGTCGCCAGTCGAAGGAGAGTTGGATGCTCACCAAGACCCGCCTGATCCTCGCAGCCCCGATCGCCGTGATGCTCGCGGCATCCCCGGCCATCGCCGCCGAAACCCTCTGCGGCAGCCGCGACAGCGTCCTCAAGCAACTCGCCTCCGAATATCAGGAAGCCCCCGTGGGCATCGGCCTCGCCAGCAATGGCGCGGTCGTCGAGCTTCTGACCTCGAGCAGCGGCAGCTGGACCTTGCTCGTGACCATGCCGAAAGGCTCGACCTGCCTGATGGGCACGGGCGAGGCCTGGCAGCCGATCGCGCGCAAGGTGTCGTTCACGACCGAGAAGGACAGCTAGGAAGTTTTCGCCGGGGCGTTTCGGCTAGTGAAGCCGGGGCGCCTTGAGGAAGTCCGAGCGGTTGGCCGAGCGGATCTTCGTCTCCATCGTCTTGCCGTCGCGCGAGAGGGTCATCGGCACCTCGACCCCTGCCGGCCCCAGCGCCCAGACCCGGCGGAACAGCGGCGCCAGGTTCTTCACCGGCTCGCCCGCCACCGCCAGCACCAGATCGCCGATCTTGACCCCGGCCCGTGCAGCCGGTCCGCCGCCGGCCAAGCCCGCGACGACCAAGTGCCCTTCGGCTTCCATCGTGTACATGCCAAGCCACGGCCGAGCCGGCGCGATCGGGCGGCCCTGGCGCAGGATCTCGTCGAGGATCGGCTTCAGGAGGTCGATCGGCACCGACATGTTCACGTCGATCTGCGACTTGCCCTGGCGCTCCTGCACATGGAGCGAGCCGACCGCAATCAGCTTGCCTGTCGGGCCGATCACCGCGGTGCCGCCCCAGTTCGGATGCGCCGGCGCGGTGAACAGGGCCTCGTCCAGCACGTATTCCCAGTAGCCCGCGAACTCGCGCTTGCCGGTGACGCGGGCAGCGAGCGAGCGCTTGCGGCCGCCATGGCCGCCGACCACGACGTCGTCGCCGATCTTGACCTCGGCGAGGCTGCCCAAGGGGAGCGCCGGCAGCTTCACCCGGCCCAGCACCTGGACCAGGCCGAAGCCGGTCGACTGGTCGTAGCCGATCGGATAGGCCTGCAGCGCCTTGCCGCCGGCGGTGGTGACCCAGACCGTTTCGGCCTCGGTGATCAGATAGCCGATCGTCAGGATCAGGCCGTCCTCGCGGATGATCACGCCGTTGCCGCCGCGCTCGGTGCCGAGGATGGACGCGGTGAAGGCGTCCTCCGGGATCCGCGCGCGCAGGGCCACGACGCTCGACAGGGCCTGGTCGAGGTCGAACCGATAGTCGGAGGGAAGGGGGCGGGCCTCTTCCGGAATTTCCCAGTCGGTGTTGTCGCTCATTTGTCCCCGTAAGATAGGCGCGCAATTCGCGTTCGCGAAGGGGAGGCGATCGTCAGCCCCGGTCCCGGACGACCGGAAGGCTCAAAAGACCCCGTAACACCAACGAATCCAGCCAGTCGGTATGCCGGCTCACGACCGCGAGATCGGGGAACGCCCGGGCCAGCCGGCCGAGCGCGATCTCCCCTTCGAGCCGGGCCAGCGGGGCGCCCAGGCAGAAGTGGATGCCGTGGCCGAAGGTCAGGTGCCGGTTGGGGTTCCTTCCGATATCGAAACGATCCGCCTCCGGGAAGACGGCCGGATCGCGGTTGCCGGCGTTCAGCAGCGCGAAGACCCGCTCGCCCTCGCGCATCGGCTGGCCGCCGATCTCGATCGACGCGGCCACCACCCTGCCGATCGCTCCGATCGGCCCCTCGAAGCGCAGACACTCCTCGACCGCGGAGGCCGCCAGGGTCGGATCGGCGACCAGCCGCCGCCATGGGGCCCGCTGCCCGAGCATGTGGAGCATGCCGTTGCCGATCAGGTGGGTGGTCGTCTCGTGCCCGGCGAACAGCAGCAGCACGGCGGTCGCGACCACCTCTTCGTCGTCGAGGGCCTCTCCGGCTTCGCGGGCTTTCAGCATCGCGGTGGCGAGATCATCAGCCGGCCTGGCGCGGCGCTCGGCGACGAGGCGGCGGAAGTATTCGGCAAGCCGCTTCGCTCCTTCCTCGGCGCGGTCGTAGCGGGCCTCGCCGGTGCCGCGCGCTGCGCCGACGAAGAGCGCCAGCTCGTCCGACCAGCGACGCACTGCCCGCAGGTCGGCGCGCGGCACGCCCAGCATGTCCATGATCACATAAGCCGGCAGCGGCTCGGCGAAGTCGGCGATCAGGTCGAATTCGGCGCGCTCCGCAAGAGGAGCCAGCAGCTCGTCGACCAGCGAAGCGATCGCCGGCGCTCGCGCCGCGACCGCCTGGGGCGTGAAGGCGCGGTTGACCAGGCCCCGAAGCCGCGTGTGATCGGGCGGATCGCGGAACACCATCCAGCGGTCCATCTGATCGCGGAGCGTGGCAAGATCGGCCGGGTCGCCGCTGCGTCGGGCAAGAAAGGCGCGCACCCGCTCGGCCGAAAGCGAGGGCGAGGTCAGCGCCAGCCGGCAATCCTCGTAGCGCGTCAGCACCCAGCTCTTGAGGGCCGGGCTCCAATGCACCGGGTCCTCGGCCCTGAGCCGCTCGAAAAGCGGGAACGGATCGGTCCGCGTCCCGCTGTGATCTGGGTCATAGACCGGTCGAGGCGACTCGTTCGCCATGGCGAAGCATGGCATTGGCTCGTGTCCGCTGCCAGCGCCGCCTCTGGCACGTTCGATACAAGTGACTGGGACGGTTTCTCCAGAAGGGGGGGACGTGAGCGTCCATGCAGAATTGCATCGACAGGCCGGACGGGAGGAAGGGGTGACGCACGCGCCCAACTTCTGGCCCTCGGCGGAATTCTTGGCCGACACCATGTCGGGCTTCCTGTGGCGCACCGATGCCGAGGGGCGTCTCTCGGCGGCAACCGAGGGATTCGGGAAGACGGCAGGATTGCCGATCGCGGAAGCGATCGGGCGGCCGCTGGTCGACCTGATCGAAGGCCCGGCCGACAAGCGGAAATTCACCCAAGCGCTCGCGGATACCCGATCCTTCCGCGATCTCTCGCTCCGTTTCTGGCCGGCCCGGCGCTGGACCCGGATCGGCGGAGCCGTGACCGAGGGCGGCCGTCTCGGGATGGCGATCGACATCGACGAGGAGCGCGGGCGCATAGGCCTGGTCGAGGGCGTTCTCGACAGGTTGCCGGACGCCGCCGCGGTCTACGACCGCGAGCATCGCCTCGTCACCTTCAACGAGGCGTATCGCCGCCACAACGCGCCGATCGCCGACATGCTGGCGCCCGGCCGCAGCTTCGAGGAGATCTTCCGCACCAGCGTCTCGCGTGGTCAGTATCCGGAGCAGCCGGGCGACATCGAGGCGCTCATCGCCGAGCGGGTTGCCCAGCACAAGCGCGGCGAAGGCACTTTCAAACGGCTTCGGTCCGGCGGCGACTGGGCGCTCTACCGCTACTTCCCGCTGCCCGACGGCGGCTCGGCGACGCTGATCACCGACATCACCGAGGGCGAGCGCCAGCAGGCCGAGCTGACGAGGCTCGCCACCACCGACCCGCTGACCGGCATCGCCAATCGCCGCAGCTTCTTCACCCATGCCCAGCGCGAGGTCGAGCGCGCGCGGCGCTACGGGCCGCCGCTCGCCGTCCTCGTGCTCGACCTCGACTACTTCAAGCGGATCAACGACACCTACGGCCACGCGGTCGGCGACGTCGTGCTCCAGAGCGTCGCCCGCCACGCCTCCTCGCAGCTCCGCATCACCGACATCATCGCGCGCACCGGCGGCGAGGAGTTCGGCGCACTGCTGCCGGAGACGCCGGCGGAGGAGGCGAAGCTCGCCGCCGACCGGCTCCGCCGCGGCATCGCCGCGCTCGAGATCGAGACCACCGCCGGGCGGCTCTCGATCACCGCCAGCCTTGGCATCTCGAGCTTCTATCCGAGCGAGGACCGTATCGACCCGGCGCTGGCGCGTGCCGACGAGGCGCTCTATCGCGCAAAGCAAAGCGGTCGCAACCGGGTCGAATCCGACTAATCTCAGGCGCATGCCCGAGCCCTTGAGCGCCCCTGGCGAGGCGGTCCGCCGCCACGACCGCGAGCGCTACCTCACCGCGCTTTTCGCGCCGTCAGACCGCCGCGAGGATCTGCTCGCGCTCTACGCCTTCAATCTCGAGGTGGCGCGGACGCGCGAGAGCGTGCGCGAGGCGATGCTGGGCCAGATCCGCCTGCAATGGTGGCGGGACGCGCTGGACGAGATCCAGGCTGGCAAGCCGCCGCGCCGCCACGCGGTGGTCGAGCCGCTGGCGGAGGCGATCCGGCGGCACAACCTGCCGCGCGATGCATTCGAGCGGCTGCTGCTGTCGCGCGAACGCGATCTCGACGACACGCCGTTCCACACGCTGGCGGAACTAGAGGCCTATGCCGACGGCACCTCGGCGGCGCTGATCGCGCTCGCCCTCCTGGTCCTCGACGTGAAGGACGCCGGGATGCTCGCCCGCAGTCGGCAGGTCGGTCGCGGCTATGCGCTCGCGGGCCTGCTGCGTGCGACGCCGTTCCTGGCGCGTCAGCATCGCTGCCTGTTGCCGGAAGAAATCCTCGCGAAGCACGGCACCGACCGGGGCGCGGTGCTGGAGATGAAACCGTCGCCGGCGCTCGCCTCCGCCGTCGCCGAGATTGCGGCGGCGGCGGAGGCCCTCCTGGCTCCGGCACGCGTCGTTTCCGGCGCATGGCCGGCGCTGGCGCCGGCGGTGCTGGCGCGAAGGCATCTCGCGACGCTCCGGCGCGTTAGATACGATGTCTACGATCCGTCGCTGGCATCGGAGCCCGGCGCCGGTGCGGTCCTTGCGCTGGTCGGCGCGTCGCTTCTGAAGAGAGCTTGAGAGATGAGCTTCCAGGTCAGGGACAATCCCGCTCACGATCGCTACGAGATGGACGTCGACGGCGGTACCGCCGTCGCCAACTATCGCGCCGACGACAAGGTGGTGACGGTCTTCCACACCGAGGTGCCGGCCGCGCTGCGCGGTCGCGGCCTCGGCGATCACCTGGTGAAGGGAACGCTCGACCTGATCCGCGCCAGCGGCCGCAAGGTCAATCCGCGTTGCGGCTTCGTCGCGATCTACATAAGGCGTCACCCGGAGTACCACGATCTCCTCGCCTGACATCGGCGCCCGGATCGGCTAAAGCTCGCGGAAAGCCGGAGGAACGATGGCCGACGATCTCCAGGAGCCGTTACGTGGTTGGCGGGAGCTGCCGCAGGCCGAGATGCTGGACAGGGCGCGAACGTTCTACGAGACGATGAAGCGTCGGCGCACGGTCCGCGATTTCTCCAGCCGGCCGGTGCCGCGTGCGCTGATCGAGTCGGCGTTGCTCGCCGCGGGTACCGCTCCGTCTGGGGCCAACCAGCAGCCCTGGCACTTCGCAGTCGTCGTCGACCCGTCGATCAAGCGCCAGATCCGTGAGGCAGCCGAGGCCGAGGAACGCAAGTTCTACGCCGGCGGCGCGGGCGAGGAGTGGCTTTCCGCATTGAAGCCGCTCGGCACCGACGCGCGGAAGCCGTTCCTCGAGGTCGCGCCCGTGTTGATCGCGATCTTCGCTCAGCGCTACGCGGTCGACGCCGACGGTCGGCGCGAGAAGAACTACTACGTGCCCGAGTCTGTGGGTATCGCGACCGGCTTTTTGATTGCGGCGCTCCATCAAGCCGGGCTCGCGACCTTGACGCACACGCCATCGCCGATGGGTTTCCTCAATCGCATCTGCGGCCGTCCGAGCCACGAGAAGGCTTATGTACTGCTGGTCGCCGGATATCCGGCGCCAGGATGCACGGTGCCGCGCGCCGGCGGCATCAAGAAGCCGCTCGAGGAGATCGCCAGCTTTTTCTAGGCCGCTTCTGCCGCAGCGGTGCCGAGCCAGGCGTCGAGATCGGCGAGCGCGCGCTGGGAGAGCAGCTTCTTGCGCTCGCGGCCCCGGATGTTCGTCACGATCGGCGGGAACAGGCCGAAGTTGACGTTCATCGGTTGGAACGTCTCGGCCGAGGCGCCGCCGGTGATGTGGGCGAGCAGCGCGCCGATCGCGGTCGTGTTCGGCGGCGGCGTCAGCGTCCGGCCCTGGCGCTCGGCCGCGGCGTAGCGGCCGACGATCAAACCGACAGCGGCGCTCTCGACATAGCCCTCGCAGCCGGTGATCTGGCCGGCGAAGCGAAGCCGCGGCATCGCTTTCAGACGCAGGCTCTCGTCGAGCAGGCGCGGCGAGTTGAGGAACGTGTTGCGATGCAGCCCGCCGAGGCGCGCGAACTCGGCATTCTCGAGCCCCGGGATCATCCGGAACACGCGCACCTGCTCGGCGTATTTCAGCTTCGTCTGGAATCCCACCATGTTGTAGAGCGTGCCCAGCGCGTTGTCCTGGCGGAGCTGCATCACCGCGTAAGGACGTCGCTCGGTGCGCGGATCGCGCAGGCCCACCGGCTTCATCGGCCCGTAGCGGAGCGTGTCGGGCCCGCGCGACGCCATCACCTCGATCGGCAGGCAGCCTTCGAAGTAGGGTGTGGTCGCTTCCCACTCCTTGAACTCGGTCTTCTCGGCCTTGAGCAACGCATCGAGGAATGCCAGGTACTCGTCCTTCGAGAACGGGCAGTTGATGTAGTCGGAGCCGTCTCCCGACGGGCCTACCCGGTCGTAGCGCGACTGGAACCACGCCTTCGAGAGGTCGATCGACTCCTTGTGCACGATCGGTGCGATAGCGTCGAAGAAGGCGAGGGCTTCTTCTCCGGAGAGTGACCGGATCGCTTCGGCGAGCGCTGGCGAAGTGAGCGGGCCGGTCGCGACGATCACCGAGTCCCAGTCGGCCGGCGGAAGGCCAGCGACCTCGCCACGCTCGATCTGGATCAGCGGCTCGGCCTCGATCGCCGCATGCACGGCCTCCGAGAAGCCGTCGCGGTCGACCGCGAGCGCGCCGCCGGCCGGCACCGTGTGCCCGTCGGCGGACGACAGGATCAGCGACCCCATGCGCCGCATCTCGGCATGGAGCAATCCCACCGCGTTGTAGTCGGCGTCGTCGGAGCGGAACGAGTTCGAGCAGACCAGCTCGGCCAGGCGATCGGTCTTGTGCGCATCGGTGCCGCGCACCGGGCGCATCTCGTGCAGCACCACCGGCACGCCGGCACGTGCGAGCTGCCAGGCCGCTTCCGATCCCGCGAGGCCGCCGCCGATGACGTGAACGGGCTTCATCGCCTCCAAGTCTATCACCTAAGTGCGGCCTCGACCTCGGGGCGGCGGGGGGCGACCGAGCGGCTGCCGAAATGCCGGCACTTGAGCGCGGCGGCGACGCAGGCGAAGCGGCCGGCCTCGGCGACGCTCTTGCCTTCCGTCAGCGCCAGGCCATAGGCGCCGTGGAAGACGTCGCCGGCAGCCAGCGTGTCGACCGCGTCCACTTTCAGCGACGGCACGTGGCGGAGATCGTCGCCGTGGAGCCAGTGAAAGCCGTCCGGCCCGGCGGTGACGCCGACGAGTTCGGCGCCGCTGCGCCTGCGCGCGTTCAGCAGCGCGGTCTTCCGGTCCTCCTCCTCGCCGTAGTGGAGCAACCCCGGTTGCGAGAAGACGATGTGGCGGGCGAAGCGAGCGAGGCGGTGGACGACGCCCGGCGGCGCAACCTCGCCGTCGAGGATGGTGAGGACGCCGGCCTCGTGCGCCGCCTTGAAGCC
>JAEULB010000121.1 GCA_016792585.1 Rhodospirillaceae bacterium | reverse complement strand
TCGCCATCCCCGTAGGTCTTGACGTCGAAGCCTTCGGCCTCGAGCGCCATGGAGATGGACGTCAGGATGTTCTGGTCGTCGTCGACAAGGGCGATGGTATGACGCACGGCTTCTGGCTCTCCCCGGGGCGGGACGCTGCTGTTCTGCCACAGATTCTGGGCAAGAATACGGCGCACGCCAACTGGTTGCGGCGCCGCCACCCTGGTATACGCTCTGGGCCATGCGTCGCCTCCTCCTTTATGTGGTCATTTTCCTCTTCGCTTTCGATGCCCCCGCGAAAGCTGCCGACCTCGCGGTCGAGCAACCCTGGGCCCGGGCGACCCCGGGGCGGGCGCCGACCGGCGCCGCCTACCTGACCTTGGTCAACCGCGGCAAGGACGACGACCGGCTGCTGGGGGCCGCCTCGCCGGTGGCCGCCAAGGCCGAGTTGCACGGCCACCAGGCCGCCACCGGGCATGCCGGCCATGTGATGGAAATGCGCCCGGTGGCCGAGGTCCAGGTCAAGGCCGGCCAGACGGTCGTCTTCAAGCCGGATTCCCTGCACGTGATGCTGGTCGGCCTGAAGGCGCCGCTCAAGGAAGGCGAGCGCTTTCAGCTGATCCTCCGCTTCGCCAAGGCGGGCGAGATCCAGGTCGAGGTGCCGGTCGGCCGGGCCGGTGCCATGGCGGCGCCGAAGTGAGCGCGCCCCAGGTATGAGTACGATCGGAGCCTCCGTCCGTCGGCTGATCCGCGGCCAGGACCGCGCCAGCCTCGCGACCGTGCTCGCCGGCGACGGCACCCCCTACGCGTCGCTCGTACTCTACGCGACGCTGGCGGACGCGACGCCGGTGCTCCTGCTCTCGAACCTCGCCGAGCACACCAAGAACCTGAAGGCCGACCCGCGCGCTTCGCTTCTGGTCGACGGCACCGCGGGCCTCGCCGATCCGTTGACCGGCGCCCGCGCGACCCTGGTCGGCCGGCTCGAGGAGGTCGACGCGTCTCTCGCCCAGCCCCGCTACCTCGCGCGCCACCCGTCCGCAGAAGCCTACGTAAGCTTCGGCGACTTCCGCTTCTACGCGCTCAAGGCGGCGCGGGCGCACCTGGTCGCCGGGTTCGGGCGCATACACTGGATCGATGCGGGCGAAATCATCGAGGCGCCGCCCAAGGCGCTCGTCGAACGCGAGACGGACATCGTCGAGCACATGAACGAGGATCACGCCGAAGCGGTCGGACTCTACGCCGCGCGCCTCCTCGGACGCGGCGGCGACGGCTGGCGGATGTCCGGCATCGATGCAGAGGGCGCCGACCTCCGGCGAGAGGGCGAGGTCACACGGCTGGAGTTCTCGACACGGGTGGAAGACGCCGAGGCGGCTCGACGCGAGCTCGTCCGGCTGGTCAAGGAAGCAAGAGCCAAGGAGGCGTCATGACGCTCAAGGGGAAAGTCGCCCTGGTGACGGGGTCGACCAGCGGCATCGGACTCGGCATCGCGCGCGAGCTGGCCAAGGCAGGCGCGTCGATCATGCTGAACGGCTTCGGCGACGCGGCCACGATCGAGGCGGTGAAGAAGGAGATCGCGGGACTCTCCGGCGCCAAGGTCGGCTTCTCCGGCGCGGACCTCTCGAGACCGGCGGAGATCGAGACGCTGATCGACGAGACCAGGAAGCAGCTGGGGTCGACCGACATTCTGGTCAACAACGCCGGCATCCAGCACACGGCCCTGATCGAGGACTTTCCGACCGACCGCTGGGACGCGGTGATCGCGATCAATCTTTCCGCCGTCTTCCACTGCACCCGGCTCGTCCTCAAGGACATGAAGGCGAAGAACTGGGGGCGGATCATCAACATCGCCTCCGCCCATGGCCTGGTCGCCTCCGTGCAGAAGGTCGCCTATGTCGCGGCCAAGCACGGCGTCGTCGGCATGACCAAGGTGACGGCGCTCGAGACTGCGGAGACCGGCATCACCTGCAACGCGATCTGCCCCGGCTGGGTGTTGACGCCGCTGGTGCAGAAGCAGATCGACGCGCTGGCCGAGCGCGAGAAGCTGTCGCCCGAAGCCGCCAAGATGCGGCTTCTCGGCGAGAAGCAGCCCAGCAAGGAGTTCGTGACGCCCGAGCAGCTGGGGGGACTCGCGGTTTTCCTCTGCTCGCCTGCCGCGGCACAGATCCGCGGCCAGGCGATGCCGGTCGACGGCGGCTGGACGGTTCAGTAGGTAGCTACCATCCGCGCCGGCATGTCGCCGGCGTAGTTGGAGGCGATCTCGACCGTCAGCTTGCGCAGGAAGGCCTCGGCGAAGCCGCCATTGCCGTCGGCGACGACGGTGAAGGCGCCGGGTCCGCCGATGACGTTGTCGGCATACCAGTCAGCGACCTTCGGCTCGACCGGCGTGATGATCGGAAGTCCGTTGATGGTGATGCCTTCCTTCAGGGCGGCGGAGCGCATCTCTTTCAGGTCCATGCCGCAGTTGCTGGCACCATCCCCGCTAACGTCGACGATTCGGCGGCTGGCATAGTCATCCCAGGGCACGAGTTCGGCGGTGATCATCTTGAGCATAGTGCCCATGCAGGTTCCGCCAGACTCGGCGCGCTGCATCGCGCGCATGTCGCGGGCCAGCGCCTGGACTTCGTTCGCGCTCTCGACCACGCGCCAGCCCATCACCATCCGGGCCGAGGTGCCCCATTGCACGACGGCGATGGCGACCCGGCCGATCTGGCCGCGGCGCACGGCCTGAGCGAACTGGTCGCTTCCGACCGCGCTGGCGATGCCTTCGCGCTGAACCTTCCAGGCATCGTCCGAAATGCTGCCGGAGACGTCGAGCGCCAGGACCAGCGCCACGTCGACGGGCCGGCGTTCGCCGGCCGACGGCGAAGTCGCCGACAACAGGAGCCCGATCAGAGCCAAGGCTGCGCGCTTCATGGAGCGTCTCCGGTATCGTCCGCGGTACACAACGCGGGCCGCGACCGGTCGTTGCAGGGTAAGGGGGTGTGCCCTTTTTAGGCGGCGTCCCTACGACTCGAGATATCGCCGGTTTCGCGCGGAACCTTCAGCTCGGGGAACAGAAACGCCATGCCGGGCTCGCCGCGATAGTCGGCGTTGGACTTGGCCACCTCGGCGCCCAAGAGGAAGATCTGCGCCGAATAGTAGACCCACATCAGCACGACGATCGGCGTGCCAGCGGCGCCCAGCACGCTGACCACGCCGGTCGAGCCGATGTATTCGGCGATCAGGAACTTGCCGAGCGCGAACAACAGCGAGGCGATCACTGCACCGATCCAGGCGTCGCGCCAGGAGACATAGGTGTCGGGAAGGATCCGGTAGTTCGCGGCGAACAGCACCGTCACCACGACGAACGAGATGACCGCGTTGGCGATCGTCAGCGTCACCATCACACCCGGCATCCAGAACGACAGCCATTCGCTGGCCGCCGCCAGCGCCGCGCTGACGATCAACGCCACCAGCAGGATGAAGCCCATGACGACGATCAGCGCGAGGCTGGTGAGCCGCCCCCTGACGAGATCGTGGACGATGGATCGCGTCGAGGCCGGCGTGCGCCAGATGACGTTCAGCGAGTGCTGAATCTCGGCGAAGACGGTCGTAGCCGCGACCAGCAGCAGGGCAGTGCCGATCACCGCCGCGAGTCCCTTTCTCTCCGCATCGGCCGCGCCCTTGATCATCGTCGCGATGACCTTGGCACCCTCCGCTCCGATCAGGCTGGAGAACTCCTCGATCATTGCGTGCTCGACACGCTCGGTGCCCGACACCAGCCCGGCAACCGTGATCATCAGGAACAGCGTCGGTCCAAGCGAAAACACGGTGTAGAAGGCGATCGCGGCGCCCATGCTCATGCACTGGTCGTCGATCCAGCGCCTGACCGCCATGGCCAGCACGTCGCGGACCGGCCAGGCCCGGTGGATCATCCGATCGAGGAAGGGGGCGGTCGCTGCCATGGATCACCATGCTCGGGCCCTCCAGCGATGGTCCGCTGCGAGGGAGGCCGGCGTCGGTGGGAACGCGATCCGGACACCCTTGGTTCCGCGAGGCTTTTTACGAAGCCTTCCCGCGGCTGGAGACCATCGTCGCGAAACAATCTGACGATTCGCCGGGCATCAGCGTTCTTGGCTTCGCGATCCGCGCGCGGCATAGTCCGCGCCGGCAGGGGGAGGATGCGCCGCCAGAAGGTTCGCGCCTCGGAAAAGCCGAGGTCGGGCTGGAAGGAGCGTCCGTGGTCGTTGGTTCGGTCAAGGCATTCGGCTGCGGCGCGCTCGCCATGCTTCTCGCATGGACGGTCGGCGCTTCTCCGGCATTCGCCCAGGGTGCGCAGCGTCCGCCGAGCCCGGCAGCGGCGCGGCCGAGCACGCCGGCAGCGCCGGCACGCACCGGCGAATGCGCAGCGCTTCCCGGCGGACGCGCGCCGGTACAGAAGATCGCCACCCTCACCACCGGCCTTTCGCCCCGCGACCTCGACCTCGTCTATTTCAGCAAGCCGCTCGCCGAGCTGACCGAGGAGGACTTCGCCGAGATCGCCGCCCTGTCGAAGCGCTGTGGTGCGGGCTCCGACATCGTACCCGAGGACAAGCAGCCGGCATTCCAGCAGATCGTGCGCGATGCGCAGAAGCTGCGCCGGACCGCGCTCGAGAAGGTCAAGCGGCAGATGACCGACATCACGACGCTGCCGATCGCGCGCGACAAGCTGACGAGGCTCAACGAGCTCTCCGAGAACCTGAACCTGCTGGAGCCCGTGCTGACGCGTGGCGACCTTAAGTACACCGCGACCTGGATCGCCCAGCAGATGCAGGGCGTCTACGACGGCACGCCGAAAGGCGAAGCGACGGCGACACGCCCTCCTCCGGCCGCATCGGCGCAGCCGACGGCAGCTCCTGCCGCCGAGACGCCGGTCCGGAACGCGCGCGTCCGGATCCCCGGCGGCGAAGAGGACTGATCAGGTTCCGACGCGAAGGGGAGCGGTCAGCTTCCTCAGGGCGGCGATCACGCTGAGGGCGGTGATCCGCCCGGTCTTCGGATTCTCGCTCGGGATGTTCTCGATCGTCATCTCGAAGCTGGCCGCATCCGAGTTCACGACGATCTTATGCGTGTTCCTGGTCAGGTTCGGATCCGCCCAGATCTCGAGCCGGGTCTTGTCCGGGCCGATCCCGGCAAGCGAGAGCGCGACCGCGACGTTGAGGTTCGCTGGAAATCCCTTCGCCGCTTCGCGCGCGGTTCCCTCGAACACCCTCTTCGCCTCGGTGATCCGCTCGATGTCGATCTTGTTCTCGACCAGGTAGGGCGCGCCCAGAAGACCCTTTACCGGCTTCCGCGTCACCATGCGGACCGAATGGATGGTGCCTTCAGCCGCGGCCGAGACCGCATCCAGGCCGAGCAGGGCTCCCGACGGCACGATGATCTGCCCGCCGGTCTCGCGCGCGAGATCGATCAGCTCGGGATGCCCGAGCAGCGCGCCGACGCTCAAGACCATGACCTTCTTCCGCGCCTCGAGCACCGGGCGGACAATCTCCCCCAACACCTTCGCCGGCGCGCATTCGACGACGATATCGGCGACGGATGCGAGTTCCGAAAGCGCCAGCACCGGGACATGTCCAAGCTCGGGTCCGAGCGTCGCCCGCGCCTTGTCGCGGTCTCGCGCCGCGACCGCGACCAGGGTCGCGTCGGGAAGGACGCCGGCCTTCAGCTTCTGAGCCAATGCCGAGCCGATCGCGCCGAGACCGGCGATGGCGACCTTGAGCTGAGGCCGGGTCTGGCTCATCGGGCTTCCTGCCGGCGAAGTGTCTGTTCGGTCGCGGCGTCGAAGACGTGGAGCGCGCCGGAGTCGGCGACGAGGGTGACGACGTCGCCACGATGCAATGTCACCTTGCTGTCGGCCTTGGCGACGAGCTCGCGGCTGCCGGCCAGGGCATAAACCAGGGTGTCGGGTCCGAGCGGTTCGATCACCTCGACCCGCGCCTCGATCGCGAAGGCGCCCGCCGGGCGATCGGCCGCGACCTTGAGGTCGTCCGGCCGCACCCCGAGGAAGACGGCTCCACCGGCGGACTCGAGGCCGCCGGGTCGCTGCAGAGGCGGCAATCCGTCGAAGCGGATCTCGCCCGCCTCGACCCGGCCCGGGATCATGTTCATCGACGGCGAGCCGATGAAGCGGGCGACGAACATCGACGCCGGCGTCCGGTAGACCTCGGTCGGCGTGCCGATCTGCTCGATGCGGCCGTCGCGCATCACGACGATGCGGTCGGCAAGCGTCATCGCCTCGACCTGGTCGTGGGTTACGTAGATCACGGTGGTGCCGAGTGTCTGGTGCAGCTTCTTGATCTCGAGGCGCATCTGGGCGCGGAGCTGAGCATCTAGGTTCGAGAGCGGCTCGTCGAACAGGAAGACCGCGGGATTGCGGACCATGGCGCGGCCGATCGCGACGCGCTGGCGCTGGCCGCCCGAGAGCTGGGCCGGCCGCCGGTCGAGCAGGTCGGTCAGGCCCAGGATCTGGGCGGCCTCGCGGACACGCTTTTCCTCCTCGGCCTTGGGCAGCTTCGCCATGCGCAGGCCGAACGCGATGTTCTTGTGCACGGTCATGTGCGGGTAGATCGCGTAGTTCTGGAACACCATCGCGATGTTCCGGTCTTTCGGCTCCAGGCGGTCGACCACCCGGTCGCCGATCCGGATCTCGCCCGAAGTCAGGTCCTCGAGGCCGGCGACCATCCGGAGCGTCGTCGACTTGCCGCAGCCCGACGGCCCCACGAGCACGACGAACTCGCCGTCGGAAATGGCCAGGTCGATGCCATGCACGACCTCGGTGCGGTCGAAGCGCTTGACGATGTTGCTGAGGGTCACGGACGCCATCGGCTCTAGCCCTTCACGCCCGACAGGATGACCCCGCGGATGATGTATTTCTGCAGCAGGATGAAGACCACCAGCGTCGGGATCGTCGCGACCGCGGCACCGGTCATGATCATGTTCCACTCGGTCGAGAACTCGCCGGAGAACGAGGCGAGACCGACCGGCACCGTATAGTTCGACGCGCTGTTGGTGACGATCAGCGGCCAGAGGAACGCGGTCCAGCTGCCAAGGAAGGTGAAGATCGCCAGCGCTGACAGCGCCGGCGTGACCAGCGGCAGGGCGACTTCCCAGAAGATGCGGAACTCGGAAAGCCCGTCGATCCGTGCCGCGTCGATCAGCGCGTCGGGAACCGTCTCGAAGAACTGCTTCATCAGGAACACGCCGAAGCCGGTGATCATGCCGGGGAACATGATCCCCCAGTAGGTGTTGAGCCAGCCCAGATTCTTGCTCATCACGTACCAGGGGATGACCAGCATCTCGGTCGGGATCATCAGCGTGGACAGGATCGCCACGAACACGACCTGGCGTCCCTTGAACTTGTACTTGCAGAGCACGTATCCGGCGAGGCTGTCGAAGAACAGCACCGAGACCGTCGAGATCGAGGCGATCGCGAAGGAATTGAGGAACCAGCGGAGGAACCGGCTCTCGCGGAAGAGATACGCATAGTTCTCCAAGGTCGGCGCCAGCGGGATCAGGCGAAGGTCGTAGACCTCGCCCCTGCCCTTCAGAGACGTCGAGATCATGAACAGGAACGGCATGATCATGACGATCCCGCCGAGCGCCACCAGCGTCCAGATCAGGATCTTGCGCGGGTCGCGCCGTGGATCGAATCCCAGCCGCATCACTTCGACCTCAGGGCCCGGAGCTGGATCGCGGTGACGGCGAGGAGGACCACGAACAGCACCATGGTCTGCGCCGCCGCGTAGCCCATGCGGTAGTCGGTGAAGGCGAGTTGGTAGATGTTCAGCACCAGCGGCCGTGTCGTGTTGAGCGGCCCGCCCTTGCCGTCGACGGTCATGTTGTAGACCTTGTCGAAGATCCGGAGGAAGCCGATCGAGCTGACCACCACCAGGAACAGGATGGTGGGCCTCAAGAGCGGCAGCGTGATCTCCTTGAGGATCGTCCAGCGCCCGACGCCGTCGATGCGGGCTGCTTCGTAGTAGGTCTCGGGGATCGCGCGAAGTCCTGCGAGGAAGATCACCACCTGGAACCCGAGGCCGGCCCAGATCGCGGGCGCGAGGATCGATCCCAACGCCTGGGTGGTGGAGCGGAGGAATGGCTGCTGGCTGAAGCCCATGTCGACCAGCATCAGGTTGAAGATGCCGATCGGCACCGGCTGGTAGAACCAGCGCCAGACCCAGGCCATCGCGGCGGCGGTGGTGAGGAACGGGATGAAGTAGAGCGCGCGGATCGTGCCCTGCAGGAACCGCACCTGGTCCAGGTAGTAGGCCACCATGAACGACAGCACCAGGCTGATCGGCATGCCGATCGCCAGGTATTTGAAGGTGTTCCAGAACACCTGCCAGAAGACCGGGTCGTTCCAGAGCCGGAGGTAGTTGGCGAAGCCGATGTAGTTCTTGGGCCTAAGCAGGTTCCAGTCGGTAAGCGACACGTAGGCCGTGTAGCTGGTCGGGAACAACCGGATCGCGCAGAAAAAGAAGAGCGGCAGGGCGAGGAAGATCCACGCCCATACCGCCTGCTTCTGCCCGACCGTGCGGGAGCGATACCAGGCCCGCACGGCCGGCTATGCCTTGAGGCCTCGAAGCCCTACTTCTTGAAGTGGTCGTCGAGCAGCTGCTGCTCTTCCTTGGCGGCGATCTTGATCGCGTCGGCGACCGGCATCTTCTGCAGGCTGACGCGATCCATCATGTCGAGGAAGATCTGGCGCTGCTTCGCCTCGTTCACGAACTCGGTCGTGTGCGAGTAGGCGAGGCCGAGGATGAACGGCCCGTAGACAGGGTCGTTCTTATTCTCGGCCGACAGGCCGACGCTCGGCTTCGCCGGAAGCTCGCCGGTGGTCTTGAGCCAGAGCTGCATCGCCGCGTCGCTGGTCAGGTGCTTCATGAACTTCATCGCCGCGTCGCGCTTAGGCCCGGTCGACTTGCTGGAGACGCCGTTCACCCAGTAGGAGGCGAAGTTCGACTTGACGCCGTTGTGCGAGGGAAGCTCGGCCACCGCCCAGTCGAGGTTCGGCACGCCCTGGAAGGTGCCGATGCGGAACGAGCCGTCGATGTGGAAGCCGGCGCGGCCGGCCTTGAACGCGGCCTGGGTCTCGTCCATGAAGCCGTAGCTGGTCAGCTTATGCTTGGTCGCGATGTCGGCGTAGAACTGCAGGCCGGCAGCACCACCCTTCTGGTCGTACATGACCTTCTTGCCGTCGTCGCTGTAGGCCTGGCCGCCGAACTGGCGCACCAGGATCTCGCGCCACCAGTGATGGTCCTGGCCGACCGGTCCCATCGTGTAGCCCGCGGTCAGCGTGTTGCCAGCTGCGTCGCGTTTCACGATCTTGCCGGCCTGGGCGATCAGTTCGTCAAGCGTCGCCGGCGGCTTCGACGGGTCGAGGCCGGCCTCCTTCATCAGCGCCTTGTTGTAGAAGAGCGCCATCGAGCGCACAGCCGTCGGCAGGCCCCAGTACGAGCCCTCGGCCTTCATCGCCTTCACGATCGGGAAGAACTCCTTCTCGACCATGGCGGGATCGAACTGGTCCTTCGGCAGCGGCGCCAGCAGGTTCGCCTTCCGGTACTCCTCGAGCCAGCCGTAGTAGAGCTGTACGACGTCCGGACCCTCGCCGGCCGGCACGGCGGCCGCGACCTTGGTCTGATACTGGGCATAGGGGAAGTGCGTGTGCTTGACCTTGATGCCCGGATTGGCGGCCTCGAAGGTCTTGATCAGCGCGTCGATCGCGGTCACGCGCTCCTTGAAGAAATACTGCCAGTACTCGATCTCGACCGTCTGCGCCTTCGCCGTGACGCTCATCGAGAGCGACAGCGCGGCAGCCGCCACGGTAGCGAACATCTCTCTCATCGACCAATCCTCCCGAAGGAAACTTGGCTCTTAAGTTCGGGCGAGGCCCGGCCGCTGTCAATTGCCAGTGCCGAGAGGCCGCCATGCCCACCCGGCGCCATCGCGCGTGACGTGGCCAAGATCGGCGCTGCGCGGAAAATGGCCGAAGGCGAGCAGCGTGCCGGTATCGGCGAACTCGGCGAAGACAGACTGCCGCGTCGCCTTGCCGGTCGCCGGATCCGCGTCGGAGCGATGGCTCCAGGACGGTTCTTCGACCTGCACCGGACAGTGGCAGATATCCGCGCAGAAGAGGCAGCGATGGCCGCCCGAGGTCGCAAGCACACCCTGATGCCCCGGCGTATTACCGGGGAGACAGCGATAGACAAATCCTTCGACCGGCGACGTCCCATCCGGAACGACGGTCAGCAGTCCCGCTTCCTCGACCGGGCGGACGATCCGGGCGAACGCGTCGACGTGATGCGCCATGACGTTGGTCGGCCCTCGATCCCAGAACATCCATTCGGTTGCGCCGACGAAATAGCGCGCACGAGGGAAGCTCGGCCGCATGACGCCCTTCGCGTCGGGAATGCTTGCCCAGCCGACATGATCGAAATGCAGGTGGGTGAAGATCACCGCGGTGACGTCGTCGAAGGCAAGGCCCAGTTCGCCGATGCTGTCGCGGAGCGTGCCGCGCGCATCGCCGAGGTAAGGTACAGGCCCTGGCCCGATGCCTGCGTCGATCAGCACGACACCATCCGGCGAGCGCACGACGAAGCAGCCGAGGTCAGGCTGGAACTGCCCCTCATCCGTCAGCCAACGCCGATGCGGCGCCCAGTTCTCACGCGGCACTTCAGGATATGAGCGTGTCGGGTCGACCGGCGCCGGCCTGGCATCGGCGATGCCGTAGATCTCCAGCCGCCCAACCGTCGCGTGGGAAATCAGCAAGACCGCTCTCCGTGCTGCAGCCTTCGCCCGCTTCGCGGACGAAGGCTGGTGGGCCGGGCAGGAATCGAACCTGCGACAACACCGTTATGAGCGGCGCGTTCTAACCGCTGAACTACCGGCCCTTGAAAGCGAGAAAGCCAGAAGTCGGGTTGAACCGCAACTTCTGGCTTTCGGGTGGTCCCGATGGAATCGGGGATCAGGTGTCGAGGAAGCTCCGGAGCTTCCGCGACCGGCTCGGGTGCTTGAGCTTGCGCAGCGCCTTGGCCTCGATCTGGCGGATGCGCTCGCGCGTCACCGAGAACTGCTGGCCGACCTCCTCGAGGGTGTGGTCGGTATTCATGCCGATGCCGAAGCGCATGCGCAGCACGCGCTCCTCGCGCGGCGTCAGGCTGGCGAGCACGCGGGTCGTGGTCTCGCGCAGGTTCGACTGGATCGCGGCGTCGAGCGGCAGCACCGCGTTCTTGTCCTCGATGAAATCGCCGAGATGCGAATCCTCCTCGTCGCCGATCGGCGTCTCGAGGCTGATCGGCTCCTTGGCGATCTTCAGGACCTTGCGCACCTTCTCCAGCGGCATCAGCAGCTTTTCCGCCAATTCCTCGG
>JAEULB010000100.1 GCA_016792585.1 Rhodospirillaceae bacterium | reverse complement strand
CGCCCTGCGGGGATTCCGGCTTCGGCTGCTCGAACTTCATCGGTGCGATGCCATGGGCGCGATCGACCGGCTTCGGCGCGAGGTCGGCGGGCTTGGCCTTGGTCGGCCCGTCGTGATGGACGAAGCCGGTCATCGAGGCCGCCTCGAGCGCTCGGTTGCAGGCCATCTTGAATTCGGGCGGGGCCTTCAGCTGGATCGCGCGGGCGAGATGGGTCTTCGCCTCGCCGATCTTCTTGGTCAGCAGTTCCTTGTCGTCGTGATGGGCCGCGTTCAGGGCGCCGGCCGCGGCGTCGCTCGCGGCCTTCATGAAGCAACTCTTCAGCAGATCGTCGGAGCGATCCCGCATCAGCTTGACGAAGTCCTTCGGCGCCTTCGGGTTCTTGAGCATCTCGGTGACGCGCTTGGCGGCGGCCTCGCATTTGTCCGGCGCCGGGGCCAGCGCGAAGGCCCGCATGCCTTCGACGGCCTGCGTGACGGAGACCTTGATCGCCTCGACCTTGCGGGCCTCGGCTTCGGCTTCCTTCTGCTTCTTGTCGTCGGCCGCCTTGTTCTTCGAACCGAACATGACCTCAGCCTCCTCGAGGCTCAATCCATCCACAGCACCAGTGTCATCCGGCCGCCGTTAAGAATCTCCTAATTTTCATGATACAGTAATTTAAGAAAATGTCTTCAAAATATTGATTTAACAAGATTTAGGTCACCCGCACCGCTTCCTAAACGGCCCTCCCGCTTTCGCCATGACGGACTGCTATCCACAAGCAAAACGGGCCCGAGGCCGCGATCACGCAGCCTCGGGCCCGCCTGAAACGACGCTCGTCTTGATCGACGAGGGACGGCTTAGACGGCCTTGAGGTTCTCAGCCGAGGACTTGCCGCGCTTCGGGTCCTGCTGGACCTCGAACGAGACTTTCTGCCCTTCGGACAGTGTCCGCATCCCGGCGCGCTCGACGGCCGAGATATGGACGAAGACATCGGCTCCACCGCCCTCAGGCTGGATGAAACCGTAACCCTTGGTGCTGTTGAACCATTTAACAGTGCCGGTCGGCATGGCTGACTCCGGATCGTGGGACTAGCGCTGCTTGCTCTGCAGCGGACTTTACTTTGGAGCGCCCGGGATTTCGGCCTCAGACCCAGTCCGCAGTAATATCCCGTCCAGAAGATATCACCTGAGGCACTTGCGCAAGACCTAAACCTTCCCAATAGGTCAAGCATTGTCATAATTGATCCGAATGACCTCGATCGGCTCCAGGCCCGCCGGCGTCCGGACCTCGACCGAATCCCCGACCCTCGCCTTCAGCAGCGCCCGCGCCACCGGCGCGAGCCAGCTCACCTCGCCCTGCTCGTGGCGCACCTCGTCGACGCCGACGATCCGGATCGTCCGCTCGCGGTCCTTCGAGTCGGAATAGGTAACGGTGGCGCCGAAGAACACCTGCGCACGGTTCGTCTGGCGCACCGGATCGACCACCTCGGCGATCTCGATTCGCTTGGTGAGGAAGCGCAGGCGCCGGTCGATCTCGCGCAGCCGCTTCTTGCCGTAGAGGTAGTCGCCGTTCTCCGACCGATCGCCATTGCCGGCGGCCCACGACACGATCTCGACGATCTTCGGCCGCTCGACCTGCTTCAGCTGCCTGAACTCGTCCTGCAATCGGCGAAGACCGTCCGGCGTGATGTAGTTCTTCACGCCGGCGGGCAGCGGCTCCGAACCTTCGAGCTCGTCGTCCTCGGCGTTCTCGTTTTCCTTGGTGAAGGCCTTGCTCAACTCTCGCTCCTGACGCGGCGCACCGCATCGATCCAACCCTGGCGGAGACGGGTGCGTTCCTCGACGGCCATGTCGGGCTCGAAGCGGCGATCGCGCGCCCAGATCTTCGTCAGCGCGTCGAGCGACGGAAAGACGCCGACCTGGAGGCCGGCGAGGAAGGCGGCGCCGAGCGCCGTCGTCTCGGTCACGACAGGACGCTCGACCGGAACGCCGAGCAGGTCGGCAAGCCGCTGCATCACCCAGTCGTTGACGGTCATGCCGCCATCCACCCGCAGCGTCGTGGGCGCCTTGCCGAAGTCGTCGGTCATCGCCCCCATCAGGTCGCCGGTCTGATAGCAGACGGCTTCGAGGCCGGCGCGGACGATATCCGCGATGCCGGTGTCGCGCGTCAGCCCCATGATCGCGCCGCGCGCGAACGGATCCCAGTAGGGTGCGCCGAGGCCGGTGAAGGCCGGCACCAGGTAGACGCTGCCCGTGCCCGCGCCGCCGCGGGCCAGCGCCTCGGTCTCGCCTGCCGACTTGATCAGCTTGAGCCCGTCGCGGAGCCACTGGATCGTCGATCCGGCGGCGAAGATGCTGCCCTCCAGCGCATAGGTCGCCCTGCCTCCGAGCCGGTAGGCGATCGTCGTCAGCAGCCGGTTCTTCGACGGAACGAAGGTCGCACCGGTATTGAGCAGCGCGAAACAGCCGGTGCCGTAGGTCGACTTGATCTGGCCGGCCTCGAAGCAGACCTGACCGACCGTCGCCGCCTGCTGGTCGCCCGCCATGCCGGCGACCGGGATCGCGGCACCCAGCAGCGCCGGATCGGTCGTGCCGAAATCGGCGGCATTGTCGAGCACCTCCGGCAGCACCGCCTTCGGCACGCCGAACAGCTTCAGAAGCCCGTCGTCCCAGGCTTGCGCCCTAATGTCGTAAAGCAGAGTCCGCGCCGCGTTGGTCGCATCCGTGCGGTGGCTCTTGCCGCCCGTCAGCCGCCAGAGAAGAAAGCAGTCGATGGTGCCGAAGGCGAGCTCGCCGGCTTCGGCGCGGGCGCGTGCCCCAGGCACCTGGTCGAGGATCCAGGCGATCTTGGAGGCTGAGAAATAAGCGTCGATGACGAGGCCGGTCTTGGCCGCGACCGCCATTCCGTGCACCGCCTCGAGCTTCCGGCAGGCCTCGGCGGTCCGGCGGTCCTGCCAGACGATCGCGCGATGGATCGGCTTGCCGGTGGCGCGCTCCCAGACGACCGTGGTCTCGCGCTGGTTGGTGATGCCGATCGCGGCGATCTCCTTCGCCTCCAGCACCGCTTTCGCCAGGGCGTCCCGGCAGACCTGGAGCGTATCGCGCCAGATGTCCTCGGGGTCGTGCTCGACCCAGCCCTCGGCCGGAAAATGCTGGCGGAGCTCGGCCTGGGCGCGCGCGAGCACCCCGCCCCGGGCGTCGAAGATCATCGCCCGCGTGCTGGTCGTCCCCTGATCGATCGCCAGGACCGCCTTCGCCGCCATTCTCAAGTCCTCACCGTGGCATTTTCATTACGGGCGATTATGCTGCGCGCTTTCTTGCAGGGGCAATCGTTGTACGACCTTCTGGTCATCGGCGGCGGGATCAACGGCGTGGGCATCGCCCGCGACGCGCAGGGCCGTGGCCTGAAATGCCTCCTGGTCGAGGCCCGCGACCTTGCCTCGGCGACCTCGTCGGCGTCGAGCAAGCTGATCCATGGCGGGCTCCGCTATCTCGAGCAGTACGAGTTTCGCCTGGTCCGCGAGGCGCTGATCGAGCGCGAGGTCCTGCTGAAGCTGGCGCCGCACCTGGTCCGTCCGCTCTCCTTCGTGCTGCCGCACCGCCCGCATCTGAGACCCGCCTGGATGATCCGGCTCGGCCTCTTCCTCTACGATCATCTCGGCGGCCGCGAGCGCCTGCCAGGGTCTTTCACCATCGACACGCACACCCATCCGTTCGGCACGCCGCTCGCCTCCGACATCTCGCGCGCCTTCGTCTATGCCGACTGCTGGGTCGACGACGCGCGCCTGGTCGTGCTGAACGCCCGCGACGCGGCCGACCGCGGTGCCGAAATCCGCACCCGCACGCGCTGCGTCGAGGCAAGGCGCGAGGGCGGCGCCTGGCGTGTCCGCCTTGCCGACGAGTCGGGCACGACAACCGAGGTCGAGACCCGCGCGCTGGTCAATGCCGCCGGGCCCTGGGTCAACGAGGTGATGGGCCAGGTGGTCCGTGCCAACAGCCCGAAGCGGCTGCGCCTGATCAAGGGCAGCCACGTGATCGTACCGAAGATCCACGACGGCGAGCAGGCCTACATCCTTCAGAACGAGGACCGGCGCATCGTCTTCGTGCTGCCCTACGAGGGTCGCTTCAGCCTGATCGGCACCACCGACGAGCCGTTCGACGGCGACCCCGCGTCGGTCGCGATCTCGGCAGCCGAGACGATATATCTCTGCGATGTCGTGACCCGTCATTTCCGCACGCGCGTGGCGCCCGAGGACGTGGTCTGGACCTATGCCGGCGTCCGCCCGCTCTACGACGATGCCGACGTCGTCGCCTCGCAGGTGACCCGCGACTACGCCTTCGACGTCGACCTGGATTCGACCGGCGGCACGCCGCTGCTGTCGATCTTTGGCGGCAAGATCACGACCTACCGGAAGCTCGCCGAGCACGCGCTCGAGCGGCTCCTGCCGCATCTCCGCCGCGGCGAGCGGGCCTGGACCGAAAGCGCGCCTCTCCCGGGCGGCGCGATACAGAATGCCGACTTCGAGGCCTTCCTCGCCGACCTGCAGCGGCGCCTGCCGTGGCTTCCCAATCCGCGCCGCCTCGCCCGCGCCTACGGCACCGAGGTCGACCGGCTGATCGGCGACGCCAGGTCGGCCGACGACCTCGGGCGCGACTTCGGCCTCGGTTTCACCGAGCGCGAGCTTGCATACCTGGTCGAGCGGGAATGGGCGAGGATGCCGGACGACGTGCTGTGGCGCAGGTCGAAGCTCGGCCTGCATCTGTCGGCCGAGGGCAAGGCCGGCATCGCCGACTGGTTCACGAGGAGAAGCTAAATGAAGGTCGTCATCACCGGCGCCGCCGGCTTTCTCGGCAAGAAGCTTTCGCATCGCCTTGCCGGCAACGTCACGCTAACCGGGCGCTCCGGCAAGCCGGAGGCGATCACCAAGGTCACGCTGTTCGACGTGGTCGAGCCGGAGGCGCCGAAGGACAAGCGCTTCTCCACGGCCACCGGCGACGTCGCCGATCAATCCCTGATGGACAAGCTCATCGACGCGGAGACCGACAGCGTCTTCCACCTGGCCGGCGTCGTCAGCGCCGGCGCCGAGGCTGATTTCGACTTGGGCTACCACGTCAATCTCGACGGCACGCTCGCCGTGCTGGATACGATGCGCCGGCTCCCGCATACGCCGCGGATCGTGTTCACCTCGAGCCTCGCCACCTACGGCGGCGAGTTCAACAAGTCGATCGACGACGCGACGCCGCAGACGCCGCAGACCAGCTACGGCGTGCAGAAGACGATCGGCGAGCTCCTGATCAACGACTACTCCAGGAAGGGCTTCATCGACGGCCGCTCCCTCAAGCTGCCGACGATCTTCGTCCGCCCCGGCAAACCCAACAAGGCGGCCTCGACCTTCGCCTCCTCGATCGTCCGCGACCCGCTGCAGGGAACGCGGGCCGTCTGCCCGGTGACCCGCGACGTCAAGATGGCGTTCCTGTCGCCTCGGCGCACGATCGACGCCTTCATCCACGCGCACGAGCTGCCGGGCGAAGCCTGGGGTCCGTGGCGGTCGTGCAACCTGCCGGCCATCACCTATTCGATCGACGAGATCGTGAAGGCGATGGAGAAGCTGGCGGGACCGGAGCCGGTCAGCCGCATCGACTGGGTCCCGGATCCGGTGATTCAGAAGATCGTCGCAACCTGGCCCGGCACCGTCGGCTGGGAGAAGGCGAAGAAGCTCGGCTTCAAGGCCGACACCAACATCGAAGAGATCATCAAGGCCTTCATCGACGAGGACATGGTGAAGGCGGCCTGAATCGAAGACGGTATGCTCGTGGATCACGGCGTTGTCATCCTTGCGTACGCCAGGCCCGGTAGAGTGTGGTGTAGAGACACTGCCCATCCCAATTGACGAGGCCTCATGGCTCGCCTGACAGATCTGCACGAGGCTTCGCGCACGCGCCTGAGCGGGCTTGAATGCCCTTCGTACGAAACCCAACCCTGGGTGCAGCCTCGGGCTCTCGAACGGAGCCGGATCGCGATCGTCTCGTCGGCAGCGCTGATCCGGCGCGGCGACCCCGTGTTCCTGCCGACCGATGCAGGCTGGAGGCCGATCCCGCACGATCTGCTGGACAACGAGATGCTGCTGAGCCACGTCTCTATCAACTTCGACCGTACCGGCTTCCAGCAGGACCCCGAGGTGGTGCTGCCTCGCCGGCGCCTCGACGAGCTTGCAGAGGCCGGCGTGATCGGAGCCGTCGGCACAACCCACTACACGTTCATGGGGTCCAACGATCCGAATGTCCTTGGCGAAACGGCCCGCGATATCGCCGGCCGACTGAAGGCGGAGCGCATCGACGCGGCGATCCTCGTTCCGGTCTGACCCTTCTGCACGCGCGCCGTGAGCGCGCTCGCCCACATGATCGAGAGTCACGGCGTCGCGACC
This sequence comes from Rhodospirillaceae bacterium, assembly GCA_016792585.1. Taxonomy (GTDB): domain Bacteria; phylum Pseudomonadota; class Alphaproteobacteria; order SHVZ01; family SHVZ01; genus SHVZ01. Next base: position 85,842 of record JAEULB010000100.1, on the reverse strand, counting down.
GTCCTCATCGGCCTGATCCGTCCGCATGTGGAGAAAATACGTCCTCCGCGTGCGCTCTGGGTTCCTTTCCAACTCGGACGGCCGCTCGGCTCGCCGCATGCGCGCGACTTCCAGCTCAGGGTTCTGCGCCAGGCCCTCGCGCTCCTCGAACGGCACGACGGTCCCGTGTTGCTCGACGACTTCGCCGACGATGAGCCGAGGACCGACGACGACGCCGACTGGACACCGCCCCTCGCCTCGCCGTCTACCGGCGACGCAGACGGCGCAATGCTGAACGCCGAGCTCGAACGACTCTTGCCACTCTACCGACGGGTGGTCGCCGCACGAGGCCGCACCACGGTAGGCCTCTCGGGCGTCGGTCTACCGGAGGGCGTCGGTTTCGTCGCGTCATGCCTGTCGGGAACTCTCGCGGCAAGCCCGACACCGGCGCTCACCGACGCGCAGGCGCTTCGCTTTATCGCCGACGATCTGAAGGCGGCCTGGACCGAGGCTGCGTCGCTAGCCGGCCGACCGTCGAGCCGGCAGCTCGCCGACTGGCTTTGGGAACATACTGTGCTTGGACGAGTGCTGATTCGGCTCCGCAGTCTAGCATTGCAGAGCGGGGAGGCGCCGTTCAAGGCGGTCGCCGGCAATCTGCTCGTCCCCGGTGCCCGGGTCGCGCTGCTGGAAGCCGGCAAAGCGTCCTAGGCGCAACGGTCGGAGACGGATTCGATTTGCGCTATGGGGTCCGGAGTCACAAACAGCCCCGACGTTGACGACCCCACGCGATGCGGCGGTCGTCCTTAAGTCGGGTGCCGACCCGCGAGATCATGGTAAGGGCGGCGTGAGGGGAGAACGGCGCGGCCTTCGAATTCGTCACACGGGACTTCAAGACGCTGACCGGCGAGCAGGCCCGCCTTCGCCTGCTGGCGGAGAACGACGTGCGGAAGATCCTTGCCAACGTCTGGGATCTGCTGGTTCCGGGCGTCATCTTCATCTTCCATGACAAGCACTTCGATCACGCCGAGGTCGCCGCCGGGATCGAGATCAGCTATGACACGGGGCATCCTCTTCGGCCCGATCGCCGAATGGTCGATGCTTTCCTCGGACGCTTCGTGACCGTGTTCTCCCGATACACGACCACGACCGGCGAGGCCAAGATGACCGATACCGGCGACGCCATCTACTTCATCGGGCAGAAGCCCTAGCGTCCCTTAATTCACCGGCGTCAGCGGCTTCTTCCCGGCGAGGAACGCCTGCACATTGGCGATCATCAGATCGCCCATGGCGCCGCGGGTCTCGTGCGTGGCCGAGGCCTGGTGCGGCTGCAGCACGACATTGTCCGGCATGTCGGCCAGGCCTTCCGGCACGCAGGGCTCGACCTCGAACACATCGAGGCCGGCTGCGGCGATCTTCTTTTCCTTGAGCGCCTTCACCAGCGCCGCCTGATCGACCACTGAGCCGCGCGAGATGTTGATCAGGACGCCGTTCGGGCCTAGCGCCTCGATCACCCTGGCATTGACCAGGTGCTTCGTCCCCGGCCCGCCCGGCGTCACGATCATCAGGAAGTCGGAGTCGCGCGCGAGCTCGACCGGGTCGGCGTAGTAGCGATACGAGACGTCCGCCTGCTTCGAGCGGCCGTGATAGGCGACCTTCAAATTGAAAGCCTCGCATCGCTTGGCGATCGCCTTGCCGATGCGCCCGAGACCGACGATCCCGATGGCCTTGCCGCCGGTCAGCGACCAGGTCATCTCCATGTTTCCGCGCTTCACCCATTCGCCCGAACGCACGTAGCGGTCGCCCTTGATCATCTGGCGCGTGGTCGCGAGCAGCAGGCCCAGGCCGAGGTCGGCGACCTCCTCGGTCAGCACGTCGGGCGTGTTGGTGACGGTGATGCCGCGCCTGGTCAGTTCGGCTACGTTGACGCCGTCGACGCCGACGCCGAAGCAGGCGACCAGCTTCAGGTTCGGCAGCACGTCCAGGATTTCATTCGGAATCGGATCGTGGCCGGAGGTGAAGGCGCAGGTGATCTCCGGCGCGATCTTCTTCGCCAGTGCCAGCCTGTCCGGCGCCAGCCAGAGCTTATGCGCGGTGAACAACTCGTCGATCTTCGTCATCGTCCCGGAATAGGAGACCGGGCCGTTCTGCAGCACAGGGGGCTTCGCCATTGGGACTGATCAGCTCCTTACATCACCGCGCCGATCGACCACGGCTGGAACTCGTCCTCGCCGAAGCCCATCTCTTCGCTCTTGGTCTTCTTGCCCGACGCGGTGTCGAGGATCAGCTTGAAGATCCGCTCGCCGCAGGCCTGGACCGTCTCCGATCCCTCGATGATCGTTCCGCAGTTGATGTCCATGTCGTCGGGCATCCGCTTGAACAGCATCGAGTTGGTGGCAAGCTTGATCGACGGCGCCGGCTTGCAGCCGAACACCGAGCCGCGGCCGGTGGTGAAGCAGATCATGTTGGCGCCCGATGCCACCTGCCCCGTCGCCGAGACCGGGTCGTATCCCGGCGAATCCATGAAGTTGAATCCCCGATGCTTCAGCGGCGCCGCGTATTGCAGCACGTCGACCAGGTTGGTGGTGCCGCCCTTGGTCGCGGCACCGAGGGCCTTCTCGAGGATCGTGGTGAGGCCGCCCGCCTTGTTGCCGGGCGAGGGGTTGTTGTCCATCGAGCCGTTGTTCTTGGCGGTGTAGTCCTCCCACCAGCGCATCAGGTCGACCAGCTTCTGGCCGACCTCGCGGCTCTGCGCACGGCGCACCAGAACATGCTCGGCGCCGTAGGTCTCCGGCGTCTCCGACAGCATCACCGAGCCGCCATGCTTCACCAGGAGATCGGAAGCGGCCCCCAGCGCCGGGTTGGCCGAGATGCCGGAATAGCCGTCGGAGCCGCCGCATTGGAGCCCGATCGTGATATGCGACGCCGGCGCGCTCTCGCGCCTCACGTCGTTCACCGCCGGCAGCATCTCGCGGATCGCCGCCAGCGCCTTGTTGATGGTGACGGTCGAGCCGCCCGACTCCTGGATCGTCATCGTGTGCAGGAAGGCGCCGTCCTGGAGATTATGGGCGCGCATCAGGCCGCCGATCTGGTTCGCCTCGCAGCCGAGGCCGATGATCAGGATGCCGCCGAAATTCGCATGCACGGCATATCCCGCGATCGTGCGGCGGAGCACATCCATGCCGTCGCCTTCCGCCGCCATGCCGCAGCCGAGCCCGTGGGTCAGGGCCACGACGCCGTCGACGTTGGGATACTGCTCGAGCATCGACTCGGCCTTCCGGGCGACCAGCTTCGCCACATGTGCGGAGCAGTTCACCGAGGTCAGGATGCCGATGTAGTTCCGCGTGCCGACGCGGCCGTCCTTGCGCTTGATGCCCTGGAAGGTCGCCTGGGCAGCACCGGTCGCATACGGGGTCGGCTGGGACTCGACGCAGAACTCGTACTGCCGCTCGAACATCTGGAAGGCGCAGTTGTGCGTGTGCACATGGTCGCCGGCGGCGATCGGCCGGCTGGCGAAGCCGATGATCTGGCCGTAGCGCCGGACCGGCTCGCCCTCCGCCACTTGGTGGGTCGAGATCTTGTGCCCGGCCGGGATGTGTCCCTTGGCGGTGACGTTCTCGCCCGGGATGCTGGTGCCCGGCAGGATGTCGGCGCGGGCGACGACGACGGTGTCGGCCGGGTTGAGGCGGATGGTGAGGGTCGGCTGGGTCATCTTTCGTCCTCGGGCGGAGAGGCCTTGGCGGCCTTGGAAGCTCTCCCTAGTGTAACGGTCCGTCACCCGCCTTTCCAATTCGGAGCTTCAGTCATGAGCGGCCGCCTTCAGGGCAAGATCTGCGTCGTCACCGCCGCCGGCCAGGGCATGGGCCGATCCTCGGTCGAGGCCTTCCAGCGCGAGGGCGCGACCGTGCACGCCTCGGACGTCGACGAGTCCAAGCTGGCAGGCCTGGAGAAGCTCAAGGGCGTCTCGCTCAAGAGGCTCGACGTTACCGACCCGTCGGCGGTCGAGGCCTATGCCAAAGGGATCGGCGCGGTCGACGTGCTCTTCAACGTCGCCGGCATGGTGCACAACGGCTCGATCCTGGAAGCCTCCGAGAAGGACTTCGACCAGGCGATCACGCTGAACGTCCGCTCGATGTATCGGATGATCAAGGCGTTCCTGCCGGCGATGCTGGCCAAGAACGGCGGCACGATCATCAACATGGCGTCAGTCGCCTCCTCGGTGAAGGGCGTGCCGAACCGCTTCGTCTACGGCCTCTCCAAGGCTGCGGTGATCGGGCTTACCAAGTCGGTCGCCGCCGACTACGTCGCCAAGGGCATCCGCTGCACGGCAATCTGCCCGGGCACGATCCAGACCCCGTCGCTCGACGACCGCATCAACGCCAATGCCGACGCGGTCGCGGCCCGGAAAGCGTTCATCGCCCGCCAGCCGATGGGCCGTCTCGGCACCGCCGAGGAGATCGCCGCGCTCGCCGTGTACCTGGCCTCCGACGAAGCCGCCTTCGCCACCGGCCAGGCCTTCGTCGTCGACGGCGGCCTGGTGATGTAGACTGGCCCGACCTTCGATCCGACCGGACCGCACCATGCGCCTTCTCATCCCCGCTCTCGCGACCGCCGTCCTTCTTTCCGGCTGCGCCGGAATGGTCCGGACGGTGGTCTACGAGTATCCGCAGACCTCGGCGGTCGCGCGCGACCTGCTGCAGGACGCGGCGGCGGCCGGACCGGTGCTGCTGGAGGTCCGCGACAACCCGTTCTCCGGCGACGTCGCCCGCTCGCTCGCGGCAGCGGCCAGCGCCACCAGCGTCGGCTTCACCGCCCGTTTCACCACCGACCGCGCCCAGGCCGGACGATCGGACTTCCGTCTCGTCGTCCAGTTCTCGCCGGCGCCGGGCGTGAGCGCGACCGAGGTGTGCGATTCCTCGCGGCCGGCGGCGAGGACGCCGACCGAAGGGCTCACCGCCGTGGTCGCCTTCTGCAAGCAGGCCCAGCCGATCCTGGCGATGGCCGCCGTCGCACCGAAGGCAGACGGACCCGACGCCCCGGTCGTCCGCCAGATCGCCGAGGAAGCGATGCTGAGGATGTTCATTCCCTCGGGCTCGCGGGACGCGCCGGGCGATTTCTGGCCCGACCTCTAAATCTTAAGTAAGCGCCGTCACAGTCGGCGGGGCACGTCCGGGATACCTAGACCGCGGGAGAGTCGAGGGTCACAATCGGCGTATCCCCATACCGCGACAGCGAGAACGGTACGCCTATGGACCAGCAGATCGCCACCATCAGCAAATGGGTCGACGTCGCGACCGCCTTTCTCGTCGCCTACAGCTTCCAGATCATCGGCGCGATCGTCTTCTTCCTGATCGGCCTCAAGGTCGCGCAATGGGTGGCGGGGCTGGTGGCGAAGGTCGGCGCCCGCAACGGGCTCGACGCCACGATCTCGAACTTCGCCGCCAACGTCGTCCGCATCCTGATCCTGGCGATGGTGATCATCGCGACCCTCGGCAACTTCGGCATCTCGATCGCGCCGCTGATCGCGCTCCTCGGCGCCGGCGCCTTCGGCGCCACGGTCGCGATCCAGGGGCCGCTGTCGAACTACGGCGCCGGCCTGACGCTGATCCTGACCCGGCCGTTCACGATCGGCGACACGGTGACGGTCAAAGGCGTCTCCGGCGTCGTCGACGACATCACGCTGGCATCCACCTTTCTGGTCGGCGAGGACGGCGAGCGGATCATGGTGCCGAACCGCCAGATCGTCGGCGAGATCCTGGTCAACTCGCGCGGCCATCGCATCGTCGAGGGCACGCTGAAGATCGCAGCCGACCAGGATGTCGAGGCCGCGATCCGCGCCATCCGGTCGGCGCTGACCAAGGTTCCGCAGGTGATCCAGGAGCCGGCGCCCGAGGTCGGCGTGCACTCCTTCACCCAGGCCGACGTGACGCTGGCGCTCCGCTACTGGGCGCCGGCTCGCGCCTTCTTCTCGACCCAATTTGCCGTCAACCTCGAAGCCCGAACGGCGCTTGCCGCCGCCGGGCTCAAAGCCGCCTAGAGGGAGAACGCTGATGAAGAAGCTTCTCATCGCTGTCGCAGCATTGGTGGTCGTGATCATCGTGGCCGCCATCGCCGCGCCGTTCTTCATTCCGGTCTCGGTCTACAAGGACCAGATCGAGGCCCGCGCCAAGGACGCGACGGGACGCACTCTCGCGATCAAGGGCGGCATGAGCCTGTCGCTGTTCCCGGCAGTCGCGATCGAGGCGAAGGACGTCACCTTCGCCAACGCGCAGGGCGCCTCGACGCCGGACATGGCGCGGCTCAAGAGCCTCAAGGTCGCGGTCAAGCTGTTCCCGCTGCTTCGCGGCGGGCTCGAGATCGACAGCTTCGTGCTCGAGGAGCCGCAGATCGTGCTCGAGATCGATCGCCAGGGCCGCGGCAACTGGGTGATGGGCACGCCGCAGGCGGGTGCGCCGGCGCAGACCCAGGCTTCCGGAGGCTCGGCGTCGCCCGGCGACATCCGCCTCGGCGAGGTCAAGCTGAAGGACGGCCGCATCACCTATATCGATCAGCGCAGCAACACCAAGGAAGAGGTCACTGCCATCAACGCGACGCTCGACCTCCCGAACCTCGACAAGCCGATGAAGCTCGACGGCGGCGCCACCTGGCACGGCAAGCCGCTGACGGTGAAGCTCGACGTCGACAAGCCGCGCGCGGTGATGGCAGGGCAGCCGGCCAACGTCACGCTGCTTCTCGGCGGCGACCCGGTGAAGCTGGGATTCAAGGGTCAGGTCGCGACCGCCGGCGCCGGCCGCGTCCAGGGCGATGTCGATCTCGCGATCCCGTCGGTCAAGGATCTCGCCGCGTGGGTCGGATCGCCGATCGACGCGCGGCCGAACACGATGGGCGCGCTCTCGATCTCAGGCAAGGTCGAGCGCCAGGGCGCCAAGCACACCTTCACCGGTGCCAAGGTGTCGCTCGACCAGATCAAGGGATCGGGTGACCTCTCGGTCGATACGTCCGGGCCGAAGCCCTATCTGCAGGCGAAGCTGGCGCTCGAGAAGCTCGACATCAATCCCTACCTGCCGCCGGAAGCGCCGGCACAGCGAAGCGGCGCCAGCGCGCCCGCGCAGGGAGGCCAGCAGGGCTGGAGCGAGGATCCGATCGACCTTTCGCCGCTCCGCGCCGCCAATGCCGATCTCGACCTCACGGTCGGCGGCCTCGTGATCCGGAAGATCGAGATCGGCAAGGGCGTGGTGAAGGCGCAGCTGAAGGACGGCCGGCTCGCGCTCGACCTGACAGAGCTCGCGCTCTACCAGGGCGCCGGCAAGGCGACGGTGATCCTCGACGGCTCGAAACCGGTGCCGGAGCTCGACGCGCGGATCACGCTCGCCGGCGTGCAGGCCGAACCGATCCTCACGGCCGCCGCGGACTTCAAGCGGCTCACCGGCACCTTCGGCATGGAGACGCACGTCGCCTCGCGCGGCAAGTCGCAGAAGGAGATGGTCTCCTCGATGAACGGCGACGGAAAGGCCGCCTTCACCGACGGCGCGATCAAGGGCATCAACCTGGCGGCGATGGTGCGGAACGTCGCCAACGCCTTCCTCGATCCGAAGTCGCAGGAGTCGCAGAAGACCGACTTCGCCGAACTCGGCGGCACCTACACGATCCAGCAGGGCATCGTGCGCAACAACGACTTCGCGCTGAAGTCGCCGCTGCTCAGGGTCGAAGGCAAGGGCACGGTCAACCTGCCGCAGAAGACGCTCGACTATCGGGTCGAGCCGAAAGCGGTGATGTCGACCGAAGGCCAGGGCGGCCAGATGCAGGCCTCGGGCATCATGGTGCCGGTCGACGTGAAAGGGCCCTGGGACAATCTCAGCTACCGTCCGGACCTGGCGGCGCTGATCCGTGTCGATCCGTCGCGGGCGCTGGACGCCCTGAAGGGCGCCATCCCCGCGATCCCGGGCGTGACGCTGCCGGGTGCGTCGAGCAACCCGCCGGCCGCGGGTCAGCAGCAGCAGCCGGCCCAGGGCCAGCAGGCGCCGGCGCAGAACCCGCTGGGGGGCCTCCGGAACCTGCTCAACCGCTGAGATATCGTCTCTTGGCTTGGGTAAGCTCCTCCGCTTAGTCTGCCGCCCCCTTCAGGGTCGGGCGGCAGATGGCGGATCTCTGGATACCGGTGACGATCGCGGCGGCGTTCCTGCAGTGCCTGCGCACAGCATTGCAGAAGCGGCTGACCAAGTCGCTCTCGGCCGAGGGCGCCAATTTCATCCGCTACGTCTACGGCGCCCCGATCGCGATCCTGATCCTCGTCCTGCTGGCGAAGGGCTTCGGGCGCGAGCTGCCGATGCCGAACGCGGCCTCGCTGGTCTACGGCGCGATCGGCGGCCTCACCCAGATCGCCGCGACCTCGCTGCTGATCCGCGCCTTCACCTACCGCAGCTTCGTCGTCGGCACGACCTACTCGAAGACCGAGACTCTGCAGGCGGCCCTCCTCGCCGTCCTGATCCTCGGCGAGCACCTCGACTTCTGGGGCTGGGGCGCGATCGTGATCGGCTTCGTCGGCATCGTCGTGATGTCGCGGGCGGCGGCGGCCGGAGCCGGATCATGGAAGGACGAAGGTGCGCGGAAGGCGGCGCTGGTGGGTCTCGGGTCCGGCACGCTGTTCGGCATCTGCGCGGTCGCGATCCGCGCCTCGGCGCTCGCCCTTCCCGATGGCAACGAGCTGGAGCGCGCCGCCGTCACCCTCGCCTCGATCACGACGATGCAGGCGATGATGATGGCCGCCTACCTGCTGGTCCGCGACCGGCGCCAGATCGTCGAGGTCTTCCGCCTCTGGCCGAAGACCTTCCCGGTCGGGCTGCTGTCGGTGCTGGGGTCCTGCGGGTGGTTTTTCGGCATGACGCTGGAGAACGCGGCGCTGGTGCGGGCGCTCGGCCAGGTCGAGCTGGTGTTCACCTACCTCGCCTCGCATCTGATCTTCCGCGAGCGGGCGACGGCAGGCGAGACCGCCGGCATCCTGCTGGTCGCCGGCAGCGTCGTGCTGCTGATCCTTCGGTGATGCATCGCGGCGAAACCTCGGCTAGGTTCCGGCCATGTCGATGATCGATCTCGAGGACGACCCGCTGTCGACCGCGCCCGAGCGCCTGGCCGATCTCTACGGCCGGCCCGGGTTCATGATCCGGCGCGCGCACCAGATCACCATCTCGGTGTTCCAGGCGCATGCCGGCGAGCTTGGCCTGACCAACACGCAGTTCGGCGTCCTCTACATCCTGAAGCGCTATCCCAGCATCGACCAGGTGACCTTGGCGAAGCTGCTGCGCCTCGACCGCTCGACCACCGGCACCGTGGTGGCGACGCTGGAGAGCCGCGGTTTCGTCGCCCGCGACATCGGCGAGTCCGACCGCCGGCGGCGCGTGCTGGCGCTGACCCGCGAGGGCGAGTCGATGCTGCAACAGGTTCAGCAGAAGTCCTCCGGCACCTCGGGCACCCTGCTCGCGGCCTTGAGCGCGGAGGAGCGCGCCGTGTTCCTGGCGCTCCTTGGCCGGGTGGTCTCGCATTTCGAGACCGGCCCCGGCGCTGCCGATGTGGGCTCGCCGGACGGCGCGAACGGCTAGTCCAGCGTACGGCGGTAGCGAAGGATCGCCACCGTCCAGGCGATGGCGGCGAAGGCGAGCAGCGGCCAGACCTCCGGCCAGATCTCGATCGCCCCGTTCCCTTTCAGCAGGATGCCGCGGACGATCCGGAGGAAATGCGTCAGCGGCAACACCTCGCCGATCCCCTGGGCCCAGCCCGGCATTCCGCGGAACGGGAACATGAATCCCGAGAGCAGCATCGAAGGCAGGAAGAAGAAGAACGTCATCTGCATCGCCTGCAGCTGGTTGCGGGCGATCGCCGAGAAGGTGAGGCCGACCGCGAGGTTCGCCAGCAGGAAGGCCAGCAGCGCCAGCGTCAGAAGGCCGAGCGAGCCCAGCATCGGCACCGCGAACAGATATCGGGCGGCGACCAGCACGACGCCCACCTGCGCATAGCCGATGACGATGTAGGGCAGGATCTTGCCGGCCATCACCTCGGCCGGGCGCAAAGGCATCGCCAGCAGGTTCTCCATCGTGCCGCGCTCGGTCTCGCGGGTGACCGCGAGCGAGGTCATCAGCACCATGGTCATGGTCAGGATCACGCCGAGCAGGCCAGGTACGATGTTGTAGGCGGTGAGACCTTCCGGGTTGTAGCGCCGGTGGATCACGACATCGAAGGCGGGCTCGGTCGCCAACGCCGGCAGGTCGTGGCGGAGCGCCGATCGCGGAAGCTGGTTGAGGGCCGCGACCGCGTTCGAGGTTGCCGCCGGATCGGTCGCGTCCGCCTCGATCAGGATCTGCGCGCGCTCGCCCTTCAGGAGATCACGGGTGAAGCCGTCGGGAATGGTGACGACGAAGGCGACGTCGCCGGCAGCGATCAGCCGCTCGACCTCCGGCTCGCCGGTGACCTGGGCGACGACACGGAAATAGCCGGAACGCTCCAGCGCGCCGACGATACTGCGCTCGACCTGGCCCGGATCGCGCGAGACGAGCGCGGTCGGCAGCTGCTTCGGATCGGCGTTGATCGCATAGCCGAACAGCAGGAGCTGCATCACCGGGATGCCGAGGATCATGCCGAAGGTGAAGCGATCCCGCTTGAGCTGGATCATCTCCTTCAGCGTCACCGCGACGACGCGGGCCAGGGACGCCAGCATCACGCCGCCCTATCCTGTGCTTCCTTCGCCTGGGCGACGGTGGCGTCCTGGATCAGGTGGATGAAGACATCCTCGAGACTCGCCGTCGTCTCCCGCCAGGTCACGTGCGGATCGCCCATCAGCGGCTCGATCGCGCGACGCAGCGCCGCCGGATCGGCCGAGCTCACATGCAGGGATGGACCGAAGACCGCGGTGCCGATCCCGGGGGCTTTCGCGAGCATCGTCGCGATCTTGTCGCGACCGGGGCCGGTCGCGACCCAGGTCGAGAGCCTGGCGCCCGCCACCACCTCCTCGACCGTGCCGACCGCGAGCAGCTTGCCATAGGCGATATAGGCGATGCGGTCGCAGCGCTCGGCCTCGTCCATGTAGTGGGTCGAGACCAGCACGGTGACGCCCTCGCGCGCCAGTGCGTGGATCTGCTCCCAGAACTCGCGGCGCGCCTGCGGATCGACGCCGGCGGTCGGCTCGTCGAGCAGAAGGAGCTTCGGCGCGTGCATCATGCAGGCAGCGAGCGCGAGGCGCTGCTTCCAGCCGCCGGAGAGCGAGCCCGCGAGCTGGCTGCGCCGATCGGAGAGCCCGACCCGCTGCATCGTGCGTTCGACCTGCTCGCGGCGGTTCGGCAGCGCATAGAGGCGCGCGACGAAGTCGAGATTCTCCCGGACCGTCAGGTCTTCGTAGAAGCTGAAGCGCTGGGTCATGTAGCCGACCTGGCGCTTGATCGCCTCGGCCTGCGTCAGGATGTCGAGCCCGAGGCAGGTGCCGTGTCCGCCGTCGGGCTTCAGCAGCCCGCACAGCATCCGGATCGTCGTCGTCTTGCCGCTGCCGTTGGGGCCGAGGAAGCCCCAGACCTCGCCAGCCGGTATCTTGAGCGACACGTTGTCGACGACGGTCCGCGCGCCGAAGCGCTTGGTCAGGCCCTCGACGTCGATCGCGAGGTCACTCATGGCAAGGGCCGTGCCTCGATCGGCTGACCCGGTTTCAGGACAGCGGCCGACGGCTTCGCCTTCACCAGATAGACCAGCTTCCGCCGGCTCTCGACCGCATAGATCACCGGCGGCGTGAACTCGGCTTCGCCGGCGACGAAGGTCACCTGGGCCTGGAGATCGCGCGGGCAGCCGTCGCAGGCGAGCGCCAGCAGCGTTCCGATGCGAAGCTGCGCCAGCGCGGTCTCGGGCACGAACACGCGCGCATGCACGGTTTCCGGCGGCATCAGGCTGACGACGCTGCCGCCGGAGGGTGCCAGTTCTCCCGCACGGCGAACCAGGCGCTCGATCCGGCCGGCAACACGCGCCGCGACGGTCCGGTCCCCGAGCCGTATCTCGGCCGCGGCAAGCTCGGCCGCGGCGGCGTCCATCTGGGCCTTGGCGGCGGCGATCTCGTCCTCGCGCGCCGGCAGCCTGGCGACGCGGAGCTGTGCCTGCAGCTCCGCCAGCTTCGCCTGCTCCGATGCCGCGGTGGCCCGAGCCTGGTCGAGCAGGCGCGGATTGGCGGCAGGCGAGCTCGCCAGCTCCTGCTGGCGCGCGAGCTCGCGCCTCCCGAGCGCGAGATTGGCCTCGGCCTGGGCGATCTGCGCCTCGATCGCCTTGAGCTCGTCGACGCGCTTGCCGGTCAGCAGGTTGGCGAGGCGCGATTCCATCTCGTCGAGGCGCGCCTTGGCCTGGTCGCGCTGCGCGGTCTCGCGGCGCGCCTCCAGCCGGAAGAGCTTCTGGCCGACCGATACCTGATCGCCTTCGGCGACGAAGACTTCCTCGATCCACCCGCCCTCCGGCGCCGCGACGACGACGCGCTCGCCCTCGACGTATCCGAGATAGCCGCGCTGCTTCGGTGCGTCGTCGCAGCCGAGAAGAACCAGAGCGATGGCGAGCGGAAGGATGCGTCTCATGCGAGCCCCTTCACCAAGGTGTCGACATGAAGCTCGAGCAACGGCGCCGGATCGAAGGGCACCTTGTCATGGCGCGCGAAGCAGGTCTTCCACAACGACGCGAACAGGATCGGCGCGATCACCAGCCGCGCCGCGAGCTCCGGATCGGTCGGACGGAACTCACCGGCTGCGACGCCGCGCCTGACGATCGAGGCGAGGAGGCCCAAGGTCCGCTCGATCACCGCCGTCCGATATAGCTTCGCCAGATCGGGGAAGTTCGAGGCTTCGGCGATGATCAGCTTGGGGAACGCGGCGACCTCGCCGTCGACGACGATGCGGGCGATCGCCTGGACGAGAGTGCGGAGCAGATCGGCGGCGCTTCCTCGCCAGCCCGCGACCATCGCTTCGAGGCGTTCGACATTCGGCACCACGGCCGAGCGCACCAGCGCCTCGAAGATCGCCTGCTTGCTCTCGAAGTAGAGGTAGAGCGCGGCCTTCGAGACGCCGGCCTCGCGGGCCACGTCATCGAGACGCGAGGCGGCGAAGCCGCGCTCGGAGAAAACGCGCAAGGCCGCAGCCAGCAGGTCTTCCGGTCCTGCAAGCTTGCGGGGCCGTCCGCGCGGACGGGATGTGGCCTTGGCGATCATTTTCTTACTGACCAGTCAGTCATAAAATAGAGGAGCGGGATAAGTCCGTCAATCCGACGTTCAGGCGGCGGCGTGGGCAGGCGTGCGGGTATCGGCGAGCGCGGCCAGGAAACGGCGGCTCCAGTCGCGCTGGGTCGTGTGGCCGAGCACGGTGCGCATCCGCCGCCAGCGGTCGCGGCGCTCGTCGGTCGGCATCACGAGGCCCTTGTGGATCGCCTCGGCGACGCCTTCGGGGTCGAACGGATTGACCAGCAGCGCCGCGTCGAGCTCCTGCGCCGCGCCGGCGAGGTGCGAGAGCACCAGCACCCCGGGATTCTCCGGGTCCTGCGCGGCGACATACTCCTTGGCGACAAGATTCATGCCGTCGCGAAGCGGCGTGACCAGCCCGACGCGGGCGTGGCGATAGAATCCGGCGAGCGTCGGACGCGCGACCGGCTTGTTGAGATAGCGGATCGGATTCCAGTCGAACTCGGCGTACTTGCCGTTGATGCGGCCGGCCAGCGCCTCCAGCTCCTTGCGCAGGGACTTGTACTGGGCAACCTCGCCGCGCGAGATCGGCGTCACCTGGAGAAAGGTCACCTTCCGGCGATGCTCCGACCAAGTGCTGAGCAGCGACTCGAACGCTTCCAGCCGCTTCGGAATGCCCTTCGAGTAGTCGAGACGGTCGACGCCGATCACCAGCTTGCGGCCGGTCAGGCTTTCAGTCAGCTGTCGCGTCTCCCGCGCGGTCTCACCCTTCTTGGCCCAGGCTGCGAACTCGTCGACGTCGATGCCAACCGGAAACACGCCGGTGGTGGCCCGGCGCTCGCCCGAGACGAGACGGCCGCGGGCATCCAGGCTTCCCTGGCCGTGCTCGATCACGCAGCGTTCAAAGGCATGGCGATCGATCTCGGTCTGGAAGCCGACAAGGTCGTAGGCCAGAAGCGCGTGTGCCAGCTGCTCATACCCTGGAAGTGCCGACAGCACCTCCGGCGCCGGAAAGGGGATGTGGAGAAAGAAGCCGATCGGGTTCCTGACACCGAGCCTTCGCAGCATCTCGGCGAGCGGGATGAAGTGATAGTCGTGCACCCAGATCGTATCGTCGGGGCGGATCAGGCCGGCGAGCGCGCGGGCGTACCGCGCATTGACCGCGAGGTAGCCCTTGAGCTGGGCGCGGCGGAAGTCGATCAGCCCGAGCCGGTAGTGGAACAGCGGCCACAGCGTCGCGTTCGAGAAACCGGCGTAGTAGGTCTCGTGCTCTTCAGCCGAAAGATCGAGCGTCGCATACTCCATGCGGCCGTCGCTGGCGCGCGTCGGCTCGTCGGACGGCTTCGCCACGATGTCGCCGCTCCAGCCGAACCAGAGTCCGCCGGACGGCCCGAGCGCTTCCTTCAGCGCGACGGCGAGGCCGCCCGCCTTCAGCGCCCGGTCGCCCGGAATGGCGACGCGATTGGAGACGATCACGAGACGCGCCAAAACGCTTCCTCCCAGCTCTTGGAGAGTCGCATCGCCGAGTTGATCAGGCCGACCATCGCGTAGGTCTGGGGGAAGTTGCCCCACTGCTCTCCGGTATTGGGATCGAGATCCTCGGAAAGCAGGCCGAGCGGGTTGCGCCAGGAGAGCGTCTCCTCGAACCACTCCCTCGCCTCGTCGCGCCGGCCGGCGGCGACCAGGGCGTCGATGTACCAGAAGGTGCAGACGGTGAACGACGTCGCCGGCTTGCCGAAATCGTCAGGCGCGTCGTAGCGGAATATCTGGCGGCCGTTGCGGAGCTTCCGCTCGATCGTCGCCAGCGTGCCGGTGAAACGCGGGTCGTCGGCGGCGAGGAAACCGACCTCCTGCAGAAGCAGCAGGCTCGCGTCGATGTCGGTTCCGCCGAAGCTCTCGACGAAGGTATTAGACTTCTCATCCCAGGCCTGATCGAGGATCGCCTTCCGGGTCCGCGCCGCCTCGCCCTTCCAGTGCGTGGCGCGCTCGGCGAGGCCGAGATGGGTCGCGATCTTGGCGAGGCGCGCGATACCCGCCCAGCACATCGCTGCGGAATGCGTGTGCACGCGGGCGCGCCCGCGGAACTCCCAGATACCGGCGTCCGGCTCGAGCGCGACCCGGGCCGCGACGTCGCCCAGCTTCTCGAGCTGCGTGAACAGCGCCTCGTCTCCGGGTCTGGGTAGCCGCGTATCGAAGAACATCTGCGCTGCGGCCAGGATGACGCTGCCATAGACGTCGTTCTGGACCTGCTCGGCGGCCTGGTTGCCGACCCGGACCGGCCCCATGCCGCGGTAGCCCACGAGCGCCGGCACGATGCTTTCCGTCAGCGGCTTGCCGGGAATGATGCCGTAGACCGGCTTCAGCTGCATCGCCGGCTCCGAGACGGTCACCGAGGCGATGTAGCCGAGGTAGTCCTCCATCGTCTTGGTGGCGCCGAGCCGGTTCAACGCATGGACGACGAAGAACGTGTCGCGCAGCCAGCAGAAGCGGTAGTCCCAGTTGCGGCCGCTGTTCGCGTGTTCCGGCAGCGAGGTCGTCAGCGCCGCGACGATCGCGCCCGTCTCCTCATACTCGCAGAGCTTGAGCGTGATCGCGGCACGGATCACCGCGTCCTGCCACTCGAACGGGATCGCCAGGTCGCGCACCCACTCGAGCCAGAACTCGTTGGTGCGCTCGGCGAAGTCGCGCGCGGTGTGCGCGACCGGGCTCTCGAAGCTTTCATCCTGGCTGAAGATCAGGTTGATCGGCTGGTCGAGCACGAACAGGGTCTCGTTCTCGATGTAGGAGACCGGCGCATCGGTGGTCACGCGCATCGAGGAGTCGTTGCCGATGTAGCGGATGTGGTTGCTGCCGAGCGTATGACGCGGCTCGGTCGCGCCGTAGTCGAAGCGGGGGCGGATGCGAAGGCGGATGCGGGCTCGCCCGGAGACCGGTTCGATGCGGCGGATCAGCATGATCGGACGGAAGGTCCGGCGGTGGTTACGGAACCTCGGCGCGAAGTCGGTGATGCGGACTTGCGCTCCTGACTGATCGGTCAGAAGAGTCTCCAGCATCGCCGTGTTGCGGAGATAGCTTCGCTTGCACTCGACGCGGTCGGCGAGATCGACGTCGGCGAAGCCCCAGTCGGCGTTGCCGGCGAGCAGGTTGCAGAATACCGGGTCGCCGTCGAGCCTGGGCATGCACCACCAGACGATGCGCCCGTCGCAGTCGATCAGCGCCGCGACCGCACAGTTGCCGATGGCGGCGAGGTCGAGATTGCTCATGCCGACACCTTCTCGGCGAGATGCAAGGGCAGCTTCGCGAGCCAGGCCCGAACTTCGGCAGGCCCTTCGAAGCCCGGGCCGGGCGTCAGGTCGCGGACCGGAAGCGCCAGCCCGCCCTGGCGCCGGGCGCCGGCGAAGCCGTCGAGGTCGGTCTCGTCGTCGCCGACGAAGACCGGCACGCGGCCACGGAAAGGAGGATCGGCCATCAGTGCTTCGACCGCCTTCCCCTTGTCGATGCCGTTACGCCGGACCTCCCAGATCATCTTGCCCGGGCGCATGTCGAATTCCTTGAGGTCGTCCTCCTCGAGCACCGCCTCGATGCGGCGGGCAAGGACCTCGCGCACGTCGGACGCGAGGCGATAGTGGAAGGCGACGGCGCCGGCCTTGTCCTCGACGATCACGCCCTTAAGGCCGATCGCTGCGGTGATCAGCCTCTCGCGCTGCGCCGGCGTCATCAGGGCTGCCACGCGTCGCGGCGGCCCCGACTTCGGCCTGAGCTCGAAGCCGTGGATGCCCGCCGCGGGAAGCTGAAGCGGATGAAACAGCGCGTCGATGTCGGCGACGGCGCGGCCGCTGACGAGCGCCAGCGCACCATCGAGCGCCTTCGCCGCCCGCACCAGTGCCGTCAGCAGGCCCTCAGGCACGACGACCGCATTCGGCGTCTCGGCGAGATCGAGCAGCGTCCCGTCGATGTCGAGGAAGAGAGCCCAGTCGCGACGGGGAATGAGTTCGGGGATCGTCGTGGCCATGCCGTCCATGGATCTTCTGTCTTGAGTTGCGCGAGCGGACTCATTCCCGCCCAGTACCCCTTTGCTCGCGTAACACCCTGGGAGACCTACTCAATAACGCCCGGCAGGGCAGCGGGTTGCCGGGTCGGACTCCGGCTTCACCTCGTACTCGTCGCGTTCCCGCCTTGCGCATGCCGTTTCGCATCGGCGACACTTGTTCCGGTTCGGAAAGCGAGCCGGCCTCAACGGTCCAACAACACTAGACAGCGGAGCCACGTCATGCATCGCAATAGGCATTTAGGATTGGCCCTCGTCGGTGCCGCGCTCGCCATCGCAGCGACGGCACCTGCGGAGGCTCAGAACAACGTACTGCGCGTCGTCCCACAGGCCGACGTGAAGGTGCTCGACAGCCATTTCTCCTCGATCCAGATCACCAAGATCTTCGCGCTGATGGTCCAGGACACGCTGTTCGCGTGGGACTACAAGCTCGGCGCCAAGCCGCAGATGGTCGAGAACTGGGCGGTATCGGCCGACAAGCTGAGCTGGACCTTCTCGCTGCGTCCGGGCCTCAAGTTCCATGACGGCACGCCGGTCACCTCCAAGGACGCCGTCGCCTCGATCCAGCGTTGGACCAAGCGCGACGTCATCGGCCAGCGGCTCGCCTCGTTCACCGCCGACTGGTCGGTGGTCGACGACCGCACCTTCGTGCTCAAGCTCAAGGAGCCCTACGGCTTCGTCGAGTTCTCGATCGGCTCCGCCGGCGGCCAGATGCCTGTGATCTTCCGCGAGGCCGACGCCAAGACCGACGCGGCGACGCCGATCGCGACCGGCATCGGCTCCGGTCCCTTCATCCTCAATCGCGACGAGTGGAAGCCGGGCGCCTTCGTCGCCTTCAAGAAGAATCCCGACTACATCCCGCGCACCGAGCCGGTGGACGGTCTCACCGGCGGCAAGATCGCCAAGGTCGACCGCGTCGAATGGCACATCATTCCCGATGCCGGCACCGTCGCGGCCGCGATCGCCAAGGGCGAGGTCGACCTCTGGGATTCGCCGTCGAACGACCAGGTCGCGCCGCTGGCCAACAACCGCGACCTGGTGATCGACAAGCTTCCTCCCTTCGGCAACTACGGCGGGATGCGCGTCAACTCGCTGCTGCCGCCGTTCAACGACGTGAAGGCCCGCCAGGCACTGGCATATCTGTTCGACCAGCGCGACTTCATGGCCGCCGCCTACGGCGATCCGAAGTGGTGGAAGGTCTGCAACTCCTTCTACGTCTGCGACGGGCCGTGGGGCAGCGAGGCAGGCTCGGAGCCGTACAAGAAGAAGGACCTGGCGAAGGCCAAGCAGCTCTTCGCCGAAGCCGGCTACAAGGGCGAGAAGCTGGTCCTGATGACCACCAACGAGCTGCCGCAGATCGGCGCGATGGCGCAGGTGGCGGCGGCCAATCTCAAGGAAGCCGGCGTCAACGTCGAGCTCCAGATCGCGGACTGGGGCACGGTGGTGAGCCGCATGCCGAAGAAGGACTCGCCGGCGACGGACTCGGGCGGCTGGAACATGTTCACCACCTGGTTCACCGGCACGACGATGCACTCGCCGCTGACCAACATCGCGACCAACATGGCCTGCGGCGGCAACAACTGGTTCGGCTGGGCGTGCGACGCCGAGGCCGAGAAGCTCCGCGACGCATTCTTGAGGGCGCCGGACGACGCTGCCCGCAAGGCGGCGCTCGATCCCCTGCACAAGCGCCTGCAGGAGGTGCAGCCGATTGCCCTCCTCGGCCAGTTCGACCCGCCTTTCGTGTGGCGGAAGAACGTGACCGGCGTGGTGAAGGGTTCGGTGCTGGTGTTCTGGAACATCAGCAAGTCCTGACCTAGTCTCTTCGTCACCAACGGGGCCGGCGGCTTCCTGTCGCCGGCCCTTCTCTTTTCGGGGGCGCATCACATGGCAGATCGGATCGGCTTCATCGGGCTCGGCAACATGGGCGGGCCGATGTCGGCCAACCTCGCGCGCAAGGGCTTCCAGGTCACCGTCTTCGATCCCAGGCCGGCGGCGATCGAGAAGCTGGTCGCGGCAGGAGCGAAAGGCGCGAAGAGCATCGGCGATGTCGTCGATGCCGCAGACGTCGTGATCACCATGGTGCCCGACACGCCCGACGTCGAAGGCGTCGTGCTCGGGCCCGACGGCACGCTGGCCCGCGGCCGCAAGGGCATGCTGCACATGGACATGAGCACGATCTCGCCGGCGGCGAGCCGCCGCATGGCGGAGAAGCTGAAGGAGAAAGGCATCGGCTGGGTCGACGCCGGCGTCGGGCGTTCCCCGGCGCATGCCGAAAAGGGCGAGAGCCTGTTCATGGTGGGCGCCTCGCCGGAAGACCTCGCGCGCGTCACGCCGCTCCTGAACGCGATGGGCAACAAAGTCGTCCATTGCGGCGGCCCCGGCGCCGGTATCGCGACCAAGGTCGTGAACAACTATCTCGCGATGTGCCTCAACCAGCTCAACGCCGAGGTCTTCACCTTGGGGGCCAAGCTCGGGCTCGACACCAAAGCGCTGTTCGAGGTGGTGACCTCGTCGCTCTCGAGCAACGACCATCTGAAGCTCTACTGGCCGACCAAGGCGCTCAAGGGCGACATCGAGCCCGGCTTCGCGCTCGACCTCGCCTTCAAGGATCTCTCGATCGGCGTCGGCGCGGCCAAGGAGGCTGGATCGCCGGCGCATGTCGGCAGCGCCGCACGCGAGGCGATGATCCGCGCGCGCACCCAGCAGGGTCTCGGGCAGAAGGACGTGACCGCGCTGCTGACCGCCGCCGCCGCGGAAGCAGGGATCAAGCCGCC
The DNA here is from genome assembly GCA_016792585.1 of Rhodospirillaceae bacterium. GTDB lineage: Bacteria > Pseudomonadota > Alphaproteobacteria > SHVZ01 > SHVZ01 > SHVZ01. Next base: position 65,861 of record JAEULB010000100.1, on the reverse strand, counting down.
GACGCTCTAGGCGGACGAAGTGCGGGCGCCGTCGCCTGGCCTTCCGGCCGGCAACGACGCCCGCTACGCCATCACACTTGGCGAGGTGGCTATCCCCACAACCGACCCCGGCCCGCGGACGGCGATCCGACGAGACGGGAGCTTGGGTCAGCTCGAGAAGTAGAAGCTGAAGCCCGGACGGGGCGGCGGCGGGTAGTAAACCCGAGGCCGGTACGGCCGGTAGTAATACGCCGGCGGCGGCGTGTAATAGGCCGGCGGCGGATCATAGTACCGGTAGTATGGCCGGCCGTAGCGGTCGTAGTAGACCGTCTGCGCCGACGCCGGCGCTGTGACGGCGACCACCGAGAGCACGCCGACGGCTGCCGCAATGAGCGTGCGTATGCGTGTCATGGCTAACTCCTTGGGAAGAAAAGAATTTATCGGCCGCTGCTCAGGGCGCCGACGGCCGCGCCGCCCGCGCCGCCGATCACCGCGCCGGTGAGCCAGCTGCCGGTCAGGGAGCCGACGATCGCGCCGCCAGCCGCACCGATGGCGCCACCCGACAGGGCCCGCTGCTGCTGGTTGGTCATGTTCGAGCACCCGGCGGTGCCCAGAGCCAGGAAGGACAGAACGATGACGGTGGGGATACGCATGACGACTCCTCAAGATTGTCCGCCTTACCCATCTAGGCGAGGCTTGCCAGGAGCACTAGCACCTGAGAGCGGAAGTAGTTGCGAGGTCACCGGAACCGAAAAGCCGGTCACAGCGTTGTCACTGGTGCGTCGCCTTCCCGTGGCCGCCCACCTTCGATAACGTCGGGGCTATGTCCTTAGTGCGTCATGCAAAGATCGTGGTGGCGGTCGCCCTCGTGGCGGCCTGCGACAAGCTTCCACCGCTCACCGGACCTGCGCCGCCGGCACCGGCAGCGCAGTCGGGTGCGGCTGCGTCGACATCTCAGAGTACCGCGCCGACACGTCCCGCCGCGCCTCAGCCCGCACCTCCGGCTACCGCGGCGCTTCCGCCCGACGCGCTCCCCAAGATCGAAGGCATGCGGCAGGACGAGGTCGTGGCCCGGCTCGGCGCTCCCGCCACCGAGCGCGACGTGGCGCCCGCCAAGGTGCTCGGCTACCGCGCCACCGGATGCGACGTCGCGATCTACCTTTATTTCGACACAGGACGAAATGGCTTCTTCGCGCTTCACTACGACGTCAACGGGCGTCCCGCGCCGAGCCGCGACGGCGACCGTTGCCTCAGGCTCATCGCCGCCGCCAAACGAGGCTGAATAGAAATGATCGTGCTGGTCGACGACGATGCCACCTTCCGCGGTCTGCTCGCAGCGAACCTGGAAGATGCCGGATTTCGAGTGCAGGACTTCCCCGGTGCCGCCCCGGCCCTTGCGTGGGTCGCCGAAGGTCATCGCGCCGACGCCTGGGTGCTCGACTGGCGGATGCCGGAGACCGACGGACCGGCGCTGCTGCGCGCGTTGCGCGAAGCCGGCGTCGACGCCCCGGTCGTCTTCCTCACCGGCCATGCCGAGCCGGTGTTCGAGGAACATGGGCTGACGCTCGGCGCGGTCGACTTCGTCGACAAGGCGAAGAGTGCGGCGATCGTGGTGCAGCGACTCAAGATCGCGCTCGCCGGCGCCAAAGCGGCACCGGTGCAGGAAGCGACGACCGCGCTCGCCTTCGACGGCGCCCGCGTCGTCTGGCACGGGAAGACCGTGTCGCTGACGCCGACCGAAGTCAGGATGGTGCGTCTTCTGGCCGAGCGCGCCGGCCGCGACGTGGGCTATCGCGAGATCTACGATGCCGCGCGCGGCCAGGGCTTCGTCGCGGGATCTGGCGCCGACGGCTATCGCACAAACGTCCGCGCGGCGATCCGGCGCATCCGCCAGAAGTTCCGCGACATCGACGAGGAATTCGACGCGATCGAGGCCTACCCCGGCTATGGCTATCGCTGGCGGAGCTGAGATGGCGCGCTGGATCCATTCCTTCGCCGCCCGCGGCATCCTTCTCGGCATCCTGTTCGCCGCCCTTCCGGTCCTCCTCTACGAGGTGTTCCGGGTCGCCGACGACCAGCGCCAGCAGCTGATGCTGACCTCGATCCAGACGACGGGCCTCACCGTCGGCCGCGCGATCGCGCCGAGGCTGGCGCGCGCCGAGACCACGCCCAACTTCCGCCTGAGCGAGGAGCTGACACCCTTCCAGCAGGAAAGCCTGCTGATCCGCCTGCTGTTCAAGCCGGCACAGCCGGCGGAAGCGGGCTTCCTCCTCGTCGCCGCCGCGCCTGCGGTCGCCCCGGCCGAGGCCGAGCTGGTGCGGGCGCGGCTTGCGGAGACCGGCGTGCTGGACCGGCTCGGCGAGAGCTGTGCCGGCGACTTCCCGCTGGCGCTCCGCCGCGACCGCGGCGACGGCCAGGCCGAGATCGCGACCGCGATCGTGCCGGTCAAGTCGCCGCGGGGATGCTGGGCGCTGGTGGTCGCGGCCGAAGTCGGCAACGGCCTCGGGCGGCCCTACTGGCAGTCGCGCGAGGTACAGATCGCCGCCGCCCTCTATCTGGCCTTCGCGATCATCGTGGCGCTGATCGTCTTCGATCTCCGCGGCGCGATCCGTCAGTTCGCGCACACCGCCCGCACCATCGCGTCAGGTCGCGCCCGCGCTCGCTTTGCCGATGCGAATCCGCTGCCCGAGCTGGATCCGGTGGCGACCGCCTTCGACCGCATGGTCGAGCGGCTGCGCGCGGCGGCGACGCATCTCCGCGACGCGGCCGAGGAGACCGCGCACGCGTTCAAGACGCCGTTGGGCACGATCCGACAGGCGATCGAGCCCTTGCGCCGCCGCGTCGATCCGAACGACGCCCGCGGCGTGATCGCGCTCGCCGCCGTGGAAGAGGCGCTCGACCGTCTCGACGGCATGGTCGAGCAGGCGCGCCGCCTCGACGACAGCGCCGCCGCCCTCCTCGATCCGTCGGAGGAGCCGACCGACATCGCCACCATCATGGAAGCCGCGGCCGAGCGGATCACGCCCGACGCCGCCGCCCGCAACATCGCGATCGGCGTCGTCGCAGATGCCGGCGTCATCCTGCCGCGCGGCGGCAACCTGCTCGCCGCAGCGCTCGACCAAGTGCTCGACAACGCGCTGACCTTCTCGCCGAAGGGCGGCACCATCCGCGTCGCGCTGACCGTCGACAGGAACCTCGCCAACCTGGTGGTCGAGGACGACGGGCCGGGCGTGTCGCCCGATCGCCTGCCGCACCTGTTCGAGCGCGGGTCGTCGTTCCGCCCGCCCGAGGTCGGCGCCGGTTTCGGCCTCGGCCTCTGGGTGGTCCGCCGCAACCTGACCGCGCTCAACGGCTCCGCCGTCGCCGAGAACCGGACCGAGGGCGGCTTCCGCGTGACCTTGAGCCTGCCGCTCGACTAGCGGAAGTCGAAGCCGCGTTCCTTGAGCTGCTGGCGCAGCTTGTCGCGGAGCCACGGATGGAACTTCTTGTCCATGTCGTGGGTCCAGGAGTCGTCGGTGGTGGCGCGCCCGGTCGAACGATAGTGCGTCGCGAGCTGGCCGTCGTAGGAGGCCAGGTGCGAGGCCAGGTCGCCGGCACCGGGCTGATTGCCGTACTGGTCGTAATGGACCATGCCGGCGTAGCTCATGCGCGGCTTCCGCTCCGGCGCCTCGTCCGGAAAGCCCAGGCACATGCCGAAAACGCAGTAGACGCGATCGGGCAAGCCCAAGACCTTCGCGCTCGCCGACGCATCGTTGCGGACCGCGCCGATCATGACGCCCTGGAGGCCGAGCGACTCGGCGGCGAGCGACGCCGACATGCCGACCAGCGCCGCGTCGATCGAGGAGACCAGGCCGGTCTCAATGTTGTTGTCGACGATCGAGTGCCCGCGCTGATCGAGCGCGAAGGCGATGCGCGTGAGGTCGGCGCAGAATGCCAGGAACACCGGCGCCTCAAGCACATGCCTCTGGTGGCTGGTGATCGGCGCCAGCTTCCTCAAGACCTCGCGGTCGCGGACCACCACCACCGAGTAGGACTGGATGTTGGACGAGGTCGGTGCGCGGAACGCCGCCTTTAGGATCGCCTCGACCATCGCTTCCGGTACCGGGTCGGGCTTGTAGCGGCGCACGCTGACGCGCCTGTGCAGAAGCTCGATTGTCTCGCTGGCGTAGGTCGGCTGGGAATCGGGCATGAAAGCTCTCAAAGCGACTTGATGAAGCGGTCGAGCGCCGGCGCCCATTTGGCGGCGTCAGTGCCGGAGGCGAGATGGCCGTGCTCGCTGTCGATCTCGACATACTCGCCGTCGACGCCGGCAGCCTTGAGCGCCGGCATCACCTCGTCCTTCAGCGACGGCGGGAAGTAGGCATCGGTTCGCGAGATCACGAACATCACCTTGGCCTTGATCTTCTTGAGATCCGGCGAGACGTCGTAGCTGTCCATCGCGCGGCCGAGCGCCAGCATCGAGTTGCCGTCGAAGGCCTCGGCCCAGGATCGGGCCTGGCGCGTGATCTCGGCATCGCGATCGGCCTTGTTCGGCATCCTGGGCTTCAGCTCCTCGTCGGTGCCGTAGCTCCGGAGCGTGTCCTCGCGGATCCTGATCATCGTCGGCAGGATGCCGCCCTTGTCGTAGTAGTGGCCGCCGTTCCAGTTCGGATCGGCCGAGAGCTTCCGCAGCGTCGCATCGGGATCGGCCTGATGCGGGCGGCGCATGCCGGTCACCACCGGCACCAGCCCCTTCATGAAGCCCGGATACTCGACACCCCAGGTGAAGGCCTGGAAGCCGCCATAGGAAGGCCCGACGACCGCGACCAGGCCTTTCACGCCGAGCTGGTCGAGCAGGCGCTTCTGTGCGCCCACGATGTCCGGCAGCGTCAGCGTCGGGAAGTCCGGGCCGTAGGGCTTGCCGGTCATCGGATTGATGCTGCGCGGCGCGGTCGAGCCGTGCGCCGAGCCCAGCATGTTCGACGAGACGACGAAGTACTTGTCCGTGTCGATCGGCTTGCCCGGCCCGGCGAGCGCGCCCCAGGAACCTTCCGAGGCCCCGGCGCCGCCGTCGATGAACAGGTGGCTCGACGTGTAGCCATGGGTGACGAGGATCGCGTTCTTCCCGTCCGGCGCCAGCTTGCCGTAGGTGACATAGGCAAGCTCGGCCTTCGGCAGCATGCCGCCGAGCTTGAGCGGCAGGTCGCCGATCTGGGCGATTTGTGTCTTTGCCATGCTTCCTTCTCAGCGTCGCGGTACGGCGATGTCGAGCCAGCCTTCCGGCGTGACCGTCGCACGGTCGCCCTTGCGCAGCAGCACGGTCGTCGTCGCCGACTCGACGATCGCCGGTCCGTCGATGACTTGCCCGCGAGCGACCGCGTCGAAGTCGTAGACCGGCGCCTCGATCCACCGGTCGAGATGGATGCGGCGGCGCGCCATCGGCTGCGAAGTCACGCGATCCGGCAGCGTCGGCTCCTTCGGCAGGTCGGGCAGCACGCCGACGACCGCGACGCGGGCATTGACCAGCACCACCTCCTGGTCGCGGAGCGCATAGGTGAAGAGATCGGTGTGGCGCTGGTGAAAGCGCTCGACGATCTCGGGCATCGGGTCGTCGGCAGTCCAGTCGACGCCATCGAGTGGCACCGCGACCTCGAAGATCTGCTCGCCATAGCGCATGTCGGCGCCGTAGTGGATGCGGATCGGACCGTCGAAGGTGGCCGGCAGGCGCGCGCGGCCTTCGGCCGCCATCTCCTCGTAGAGCTTCTTCAACGCGGCGGGGCTCAGCTGCTTGGCGTCGCCGATATGCGTGCGCGCGACCTCGTAGCGGAGGTCGGTCGCCAGCATGCCCCAGGCGGAGAGAACCGCGGCGACACGCGGCACGATCACCCGCGTGAGGTCGAGCTGTCGCGCCACGTCGGTCGCATGCAGTCCGGCGGCACCGCCGAAGGACAGCAGCGCGAAGCGGCGCGGATCGACGCCGCGGCGGACCGAGACGAGGCGTATGCCCTCGGCCATGTTGGTGTTGACGACCCGGTGCACGCCGGAAGCGGCGGCGACGCGATCGACCTTCAATTCCTTGGCCAGGCGGTCGAGAGCGCCCTCGGCCGCGGCGACGTCGAGCTTGGCGCGGCCACCGAGGAAGTTGCCGGCATCGAGATAGCCCAGCGCCAGGTTCGCATCCGTCACGGTGGCGAGCGTGCCGCCACGGCCGTAGCAGGCGGGGCCGGGCTGTGCGCCGGCGCTTTCCGGCCCGACATAGAGAAGCCCACCGGCATCGACGCGCCCGATCGAGCCGCCGCCGGCCCCGAGGCTGACGATGTCGAGACTGTTCAGCGCCACCTTCTGGCCGCCGACGCTTCGGTCAGGCGCCAGCGACGGCTCGCCGTTCACGATCAGCGAGATGTCGGTCGAGGTGCCGCCCATGTCGAAGGGGATCAGGTCGCCGGAGCCGATCAGGCTCGCGGCATAGCGCGACCCGGCGACGCCGCCGGCGGGACCGGACAGCACCGAGCCGGCGGCGAGACGGATCGCCTCGTCGATCGGCGTCACGCCGCCATGGGATTGGATGATCAGCACCGGGCCCGAATAGCCCGCGTCCTTGAGCCGCTTCTCCAGCCGCGTCAGGTAGCGCGACAGGATCGGGCCGACATAGGCGTTCACGACCGTGGTCGAGACCCGCTGGAACTCCTTGATCTGCGGGAAGACCTCGGACGACAGCGAGACATAGGCGTCCTTCATCGCCCGCCGGACCGCCTTGCCCGTCGCCTTCTCGTGGCGCGGATCGCGATAGGCGTGCAGGTAGCAGACGGCGACCGACTCGACGCCTTCCTTCTTCAGCGTCGCCACCGCGCGGTCGAGCGACTTGCGGTCGAGCGGCGTTCCGACCCTGCCGTCGGCGCGGATGCGCTCCTTGACGCCGAGACGGAGTGCTCTCGGCACCAGCGGCTCGGGTGCGGGCATGCGGAGATTGTAGCGGTCGTCCTTGAGGCCTTCGCGCATCTCGATCACGTCGCGATGGCCGTCGGTCGTCAGCAGCCCGACCTTGGCGCCCTTCCGCTCGAGCAGGGCGTTGGTCGCGACCGTGGTGCCGTGGACGATGCGGTCGGTCTTGGCGAAGAGGCCGGCGAGATCGGTCTCCAAGAGCTCAGCCAACCGCGCGAGGCCGTCGAGCACGCCGATCGACGGGTCTGACGGCGTCGAGGCCGCCTTGGCGAGGATCGAGCGGCCGCTCTCGTCGACCGCGACCAGGTCGGTGAAGGTGCCGCCGACATCGATGCCGATCCGGATCATGACGCCCGCCGCTTCTTCTTCGCCGCAGGCTTCTTCTTCGGCTTCGCCTTGCGCGAGACGAAGCCGTTCACCACGTCGATCGCACGGGCGCCTTCGGCACGTTCCTTGCCCGGTCCCCAGCCGCCGCCGCCCGCAGACAGGATGTGGAAGACGTCGCCCGGCCGGATCTCGATGCCGACTTCCTTGGTCTTGATCACGCGATCGGGCCGGCGCTTCGACTTCAGCACATAGCGATGCGGCAGGCCGTCCTTGCCGCCGAGCAGCCCGCAGGAACCGTAGCGCGCACCGTCGCCGGCGGTATTGCCGAGGGCCGGCTCGTCGATCTCCATCCGGAGGTCGAGCACGCAGCCCGGCCCGCCTCGGAACTTGCCGTCGCCGCCGGAGTCGGCGCGGAACTCGTGGCGCTCGAAGAACAGCGGGAAGCGGACCTCGGTCACTTCGAGCGAGCCGAACTTGATGCCGCCCGCCGCCTGCCATTCGCCGCCGCCGGGCCAGCCGTCGCCGGCCGAGGAGCCGCCGCCGCCCGGCCGCGCCTGGAACAGGTGCCAGATGAAAGGCCGGCCGAGGCGCGGGTCCTTGCCCTGGATCGCGATCCGGAAGCGACGGCCCCAGCCTGCCATCACGCGATCGGGGCAGGCCGGCGCCAACGCCTTGATGATCGCCTCCATGATCTCTTGCGCGCAGTGGTTGGTCGCCAGCGTCACCGGCGCGCCGGGATTGGCCCAGACCACCGTGCCCGGTTCGGCGAGCACGGTCAGCGGCCGGAACGTGCCGTCGTTCTTCGGCGTGTGCGGATCGATCAGATAGGCCAGCGCCATCGCCACGGCCGAGCGCATGTTCGGGTATGACGAGTTGATGAAGCCGATCACCTGCGGATGCGAATCCGTCAGGTCGATCGTGAGATCGCTGCCCTTCTTGGTCACCGTCGCGCGGATATGGACGTCGCGATAGATGTGGCCGTCATCGTCGAGGATCGCCTCGCCCTTGTAGACGCCGTCCTTCCAGCTCGCGATCACGGCACGGGCCTGGCGCTCGGCCGAGTCCAGGATCGTCTCGATCGCGACATGCGCCTCTTCGGAGCCGAACTCGTCGATCAGCGCCTGCATGCGGCGCTCGCCGATGCGGGCCGAGCCGATCATCGCCGCCAGGTCGCCGCGGAAGTCGCGCGGATGGCGGACGTTGGTCACGATCATCTCGTAGACGTCGCGGCGAAGCTCGCCCTTGTCGTAGAGCCGGAGCGGCGTGATCCTGAGGCCTTCCTGCCAGATCTCGGTCGCCGCCGCGTTGTAGGCGCCGTGCGTGGCGCCGCCGATGTCGGACTGGTGCGAGCGGTTGATCGACCAGAAGGTCGGCTTGCCGTTCTCGAACACCGGCACGAAGGCGGTCAGGTCCGGCAGGTGGTTGCCGCCGTGATAGGGATCGTTCAGCAGGAACACGTCGCCGGGATTGATGTCGGCACCGAAGAAATCGGTCACCGCCTTTGCCGCCCACGGCAGCGCGCCGACATGGATCGGCACGTGCTCGGCCTGCGCGATGAGCCGCCCCTGCAGGTCGCAGAGCCCGGTCGAGAAGTCGCGGCTCGAATTCAGGATCTGCGAGTACGAGGTGCGCAGCATCGCCTCGCCCATCTCCTCGACGATGGCGAAGAGACGGTGCTGGATCACCGAGGCGACGATCGGATCGGCGGCGGTCATCTTGCCTCCCCCAAGGGCGACGCGATTAGGCTGGAATCCGCCGATCCTGGCAAGCCGAGGCGTCAGTAGCCGAAGGCGCAGCCGTCCTTGCGGGGTTCGGAGCCGCCGATCAGCACGCCACGGTCATGGTCGATCCAGATCGCCTGGCCGCCGCCGGGGGGCGAATCCGTGCGTTCGACCTTGTGGCCGCGCTTGCGGAGGTCCTCGGCGACGCTTTCCGGGATCGCCGGCTCGAGCTGGACCTTGCCCTCGTAAGGAAAGGCGCGCGGCTGGGCGATCGCATCCTGCGGGTCCATGCCGAAATCGAGCATGCCGGTCACGACCGTGGTGTGGCCGATCGGCTGGAAGTCGCCGCCCATGACGCCGAAAGGCATCACCGTCTTGCCATCCTTCGCCATCATCGCCGGAATGATCGTGTGCATCGGCCGCTTGCCCGGCGCGATGCAGTTGGGGTGGCCTTCCCGCAGCACGAAGCCCTCGCCGCGATTCTGCAGGATCACGCCCGATTTCGGCGCGGTGATGCCCGAGCCGTAGTGCGAGTAGAGCGAGTTGATCAGCGAGACCGCGTTCCGGTCCTTGTCGACGACGCAGAGGTAGGTCGTGTCCTTGTGCTGAATGAAGTCGTCCCTGGTAACGGCGCCGGCCTTGGCCATATCGATCTGGGCGCGGATCGACTCCGCCTCCTGGGTCGAGAGCATCCGGTCGACCGGCACGTCGGCGAAGGCCATGTCGGCGACGTGCTTGTTGCGAAGACGGTAGGCGTGCTTCGCCGCCTCGCTCAGCAGGTGCAGCCGGTCGGCCTGGCTGTATTTGTCGCTGCCGTAGTCGTAGCCCTGCAGCACGTTCATCATGATCAGCGCGGTAATCCCCTGCCCGTTCGGCGGGATCTCGTAGACGTCATGGCCGCGGTATTTGGTCGAGATCGGCGTCACGTAGTCGGGCTTCGATGCCTCGAAATCCTCCATCGTATGGAGACCGCCGACGCTTCGGAGCTTGTCGACAATGTCCTTGGCAACGTCGCCCTTGTAGAAGCCGTCGCGGCCCTGCTTGGAGATCTTGCGCAAGGTGGCGCCGAGTTCCGGCAGCCTGTGCGTGTCGCCGATCGCCGGCACCGCACCGTTCGGCACGTAGATCCGCCTGGTGTCCGGATCGACCGAGAGCTTCGCGGTCAGCTTCTTCCACTCGGTGCCGATCCGAGGTGTGAGCCGGAAGCCCTGCTCGGCCGCCTCGATCGCCGGCGCGAAGATCTCTTCGAGCGGCCTCGTACCGTGGTCGGCATGCAGCCGGCACCAGGCGTCGATCGCACCCGGGACCGTCACCGCATGCGGCGTCTGCATCTCTATCTTCTTGATGCCCTTCGCCGCGTACCATTCCGGCGTCGCCGCCTTCGGCGCCCGGCCCGAGCCGTTGAGCCCGATCGGCTTTCCCGCCTTCGGCGAATAGAGGACGAAGCAGTCGCCGCCGATGCCGGTCGAGCCCTGCTCGATCACGCAGAGCATCGCGATCGTGGTCAGCGCCGCGTCGATCGCATTGCCGCCCGAGCGCAGCATGTCGAGCCCGGCCAGCGTCGCCCGCGGGCTGGCGGAAGCCACGATGCCGTGGTCCGCATAGATCGCCGACCGGCCGGCATAGAAGTCGCGGACGCGCATGGGATTGCCTTTGGAGAGGGACCGGATCGCGCGATGATAGGCGCGATCGTCACTCCCTCAAAGGTGCTGCGGCTTGCGCGCGAAACGGGTCTGGGCGGCCAGCCGGATCGGGGCGTTCGCCGCGCCGAACCCCTGGTAGTCCAGGCGCTCGACGATCTCGAAGAAGAAGCCGTCTGCGAGGCTCTTCGTATAGACCTGCCAGTATTCGGCGCTTCCGTCGCGGTCGTAGAGGATGTTCGCCCCGCGCATGCGCTCGATCTCTTCGAGCGCGAGGCCCTTGGCTTCAAGATCTTCGTAGTAGTTCTCGGGGATCGGCAGCAGGTCGACGCCGCCCGCCTTGAGCCGCTCGACGGTCGCGAAGATGTCGTCGGTGGCGAGCGCGATGTGCTGCACGCCGGAGCCCAGGATGCCGTCGAGGAAGCGGGCCGACATCGTGCGCTGGCTCTGCGAGGCGTTCAGCACCAGCCTGAGCGCGCCGTCGGCCGTCTGAACCACCTGGCTGTGGACGATGCCGCCGGGGTCGAGCACGTCCTGGACCGGCGACTTGTGCACGTCGAGCAGCGAAGCATAGAAGAGGAGCCAGGTGAGCATCTCCTCGTACTGCATCGACTGCTGCACGTGGTCGATCCGGGTGAGGCCGGCCGGCGGCGCATCGTCGGCAGCAGGCGCGAAGTCGGTCTCCCAGAGCGATGCGCGCTTCTCGTCGACGAAGTAGAGCAGGCTGCCGCCGAGGCCGCGGAGCGCCGGGATCTCGAGCTCGCCCGGGCCGATGCGGCCGCGATAGCTCTGATCGAGCAGCGCGCCGGCCCGCGTCATCGCCGCATCGGCGTCATCGACCCTGAGCGCCATCGCGCAGACCGACGGACCATGGGCAACCGCGAAGGAGTGGGCGAAGCCTTCCTTCTCGGCATTGAGCACGAAGTTGATGCCCCCCTGGCTCCAGCGGGTGACGGCCTTGGAGCGATGCACGCCGGATCGGCGGAAGCCAAGCCCGCGCAGCAGCGTCTCGAACCCCGGCTGGAACGCATCGTCGACCGCGAACTCGACGAACTCGACGCCTCGGCAGGCGACGCGCCCGGGCAGCACCGGCACCTCCGGGATCGCCTGCCCGGTCCGCTGCCGGAGCTCGTCCAGCATGAAGAGGAGCGAGCGGTGGCCGTCGACCGCGACGGCGCGGGTCGAGCCGGCACGGAAACGATCGTTGAAGATCTCGAGCGACAGGAGCCCGTCGAAGCCGGTCGCCTGGAGCGACGCCATGAAATCGCCGAGCGCGAAGTCGCCCTGGCCCGGCAGGCAGCGGAAATGCCGGCTCCAGGAGAGATAGTCCATGTCGAGTTGGGGCGCGTCGGCGACCTGGACCAGGAAGATCCGGTCCTTCGGGATCGCCCGGATCGGCTTCAGATCGGTCTTGCGCGCGAAGGTGTGGAAGGTGTCGAGCACGAGGCCGACCGACGGATGGTCGGCGCGGCGCACGATCTCCCAGGCATCCCGGTAGTCGTTGACGTGGCGCCCCCAGGCCAGCGCCTCGTAGGCGACGCGGAAGCCGCGCGCGGCGGCGCGGCCGCCGAGCTCGCGGAAATCCTCCGCGGCGCGGTCGATGCCGCCGAGGGAATCCGGCGCCACGTTGCTGCAGATCATCAGGAGGTCGCAGCCGAGCTCCTGCATCACGTCGAACTTGCGCTCGGCGCGGTCGAAGGTGCGGCTGCGCTGCGGCTCGGGCATGCCTTCGAAGTCGCGGAACGGCTGGAAGGTGACGATCTTCAGGCCCAGGTCGGCGACGATCCGGCGGACATCGGCCGGCGAGCCGTCGAAGGTCAGCAGGTCGTTCTCGAAGATCTCGACGCCGGTGAAGCCGGCCTGGGCGATCGCCTCGAGCTTCTCGTCGAGGGTGCCGGAGAGGCAGACGGTGGCGATCGAAAGAAGCACGCTATTTTCTCTTGTCCAGCAGGCGAACCAGCGCTGCGACCGCGGTCGGATAGCCGTCGGGGCCGAGGCCGGCGATCACCGCCGTCGCGATCTTCGAGACCAGCGAGTTGTGATAGATCGCCTCGCGCTTGTGGATGTTCGAGATGTGCAGCTCGAATACCGGGCCGGGGAACATCTTCAGCGCGTCCAGGATCGGGATCGAGGTGAAGGTGTGGCCGGCCGGGTTGATCACGATGCCGGCGGCCGGCCGGTCGATCGCCTCGTGGATCCAGTCGACCATCTGGTATTCGGCATTGGTCTGGCGGAACTCGACCGGGCGGCTGCCGGCAGCACTCCGACACATCGCCTCGATCTCGGCGAGCGTCGTGGTGCCATAGATTTCCGGCTCGCGCTTGCCGAGGCGGTTCAGGTTCGGGCCGTTGAGCACGTAGATCGGATTCATCGGGTCAGCCCTGGTAGCCCATCAGGCGAGGAAGGAAGAGAACGAGGTCGGGGATGAAGGTGATTGCCGCCAGGGCCGCGATCATGACCCAGAGGAACGGCATCACCTCGCGCACCAGCGCGCTTAAGGAAACGCCGGTGATGTTGGTCATCACGAAAAGCAGCAGTCCATAGGGCGGCGTCACCAGGCCGAGCATGATGTTGACCACGACGACGATGCCGAAATGCACCATGTCGACGCCGAGCGCCTCCGCGGTCGGGATCAGCACCGGCACCACGATCAGCAGGATCGTCGTGCCTTCGAGCAGGCAACCCAGGACCAGCAGCAGGACGTTCACCAGGATCAGGAACGTGACCGGCGAGAGCTGCCAGGTCTGGAGGTAGATGCTGAGCGCCTTCGGGATGCTCTCGATCGTGACCACGTAGTTGAAGGCCAGCGCGCCGGCGATCAGCATGCCAATCGAGGCGCTAACCCGCGCGCTCGACAGCAGCGAGCGGTAGATGTCGCCCCAGCCCATGTTGCGGTAGAGCACGGCCGAGACCAGAAGCGCGTAGGCGGCCGCCACAGCGGCGGCCTCGGTCGGGGTGAACACGCCGCTGTAGATGCCGCCGAGCAGGACCACGGGCATGCCGATCGCCGGTAGCGCCTGGATCGTGATCGCCGGCAGCTCGCGGAGAGGCACCGGCGCCTCGACCGGGAAGTTGCGCTTCCTGGCCACCGCCGCGATCAGCGCCATCTGCGCCAGGCCCAGCAGCACGCCGGGGACGATGCCGCCGAGGAACAGGTAGCCGATCGAAGTGTCGGCGACGAGCGCGTAGATCACGATCGGGATCGAAGGCGGGATGATCGGGCCGATCACCGCCGTCACGGCGGTCAGCGCCGCGGCGAAGCTCGCCGGGTACTTCCCGTCCTGAGTCATCATCGTCTGCATCAGCTTGCCGCTACCGGCGGCGTCCGCGATCGCCGAGCCCGACATGCCGGCGAAGATGATGCTCTGCACGACGTTCACATGCGCGAGGCCGCCGCGGAAGCGGCCGACGATCGCATTGCAGAACCTGAGCAGCCGGTCGGTGATGCTGCCGGCGTTCATGAACTCGGCGGCGAGGATGAACAGCGGGATCGCCAGCAGGATGAAACCGGTATAGAGGCCGTTCAGCAGCTGCTCGGCCGCCGTTCCCATGTCGAGGCCGGCCAGCAGCAGGTAGAGGATCGAGCCGCCGATCATCGCGTGCCCGATCGGAAGCCCGAGCAGGCTCAGGACGACGATCGCGGCGATGCAGGCCGAGAACGAGGCGCTCATACGCCGGAGCTCGCCTGGGTCGGGTCGAAGGCGGCCGGCGCCTTGCCGCGGATCGCCGAGACCACCAGCCAGACATAGCGGACGAGCACGGCCACGACGAAGAAGAGGTAGACCGAATAGAGGATGTCGAAGCGGATCTTGAGATAGGCCGTCGACTGGACCTTCATGAAGGTGACGTAGTCGGCGACGGCCGGCAGCGAGATCCCGTAGAGGCCGAGGAGCGAGAGGCCGGTCACGATCGCCATGACCCGGCGGGTACGGTCGCCGACCGCGGCGTAGATCAGGTCGAAGCGGATTTCCTCGCGCTCGGTGACGACGAAAGCCGCGCCCCACAGCACCAGCCAGAGCCAGGTGACGACCGTCAGCTCCGAGGTCCAGCCGATGGGGAAGTTGAACAGGTAGCGGAAGACGATCTGGATCAGGAACGCGACGAACATGACCGCGAGCAGAAGCACGATCACGTCTTCGGCCCGACGCCTGAGCCAGGTCCTGATCCTGATCATTCCCCTCCCCTTCGCCGCCGGCCAGGGCGACCGGCGGCGGTGACGCGCCGGCTAGAGCGCGTTGATCTTGTCGAGCATGCCGGCCGGCCAGGTCTTCGCCTGGTCGGAGGCGAGATACATCTTCTGCGCATGCTCGCGGAACGCCTTGATGTCCGGCGTATTGACCTGGAGCCCCTGCTTCTTCAGGAACTCGACCAGCTCGGCCTCCTGCTTCTGGTGCTCGTCGGCGCTCCACTGGATCGCCTTGGTCGCCGCCGCCTGGAACTTCTGGCGCTGCGCCGGCGACATGTCGCCCCAGGCCTTGGACGAGATGGTGAGGAGGTCGAAGCCGATCAGATGGCTGGTCATCACCATCTGCGACATGACCTCGTAGAACTTCATGTTCTGCACGTTCGGCAGCGGGTTGTCCTGGCCGTCGATCGCGCCGGTCTGCAGCGCCGTGTAGACCTCGGCATAGGCGACCGGCACCGGGTTGGCGCCGAGCGAGCGTCCGAGCATCTGCCAGGCGTCGCCGCCGGGCATGCGCAGCTTGATGCCGGCCATGTCGGCCGGGGTGGTGATCTTCTTGGTCGGCTTGAGGCCGACCTGGCGCGTGCCGAAGAAGGTCGGTCCGAGGATCTTCACCTTGAGCTGGTCCTCGACCATCTTCGTCATCTCGGCGCCCGGCGCGCTGGCGAAGAAGGCGTGCAGGTGCTTGGCGTCGCGGAACAGATAGGCCGAGGTCACGATCGACCAGGCCGGGATCTGGTTCGAGACGTCCTGCGGGGCGATGTTGCCCATCTCGAGGTTGTTGCGCTGGAGCGCCACGAGCTCGGTCCCCTGGCGGAACAGCGAGCCGTTGAGGTGCGACTCGATCTTGAAGTCGCCTTCCACGTCCTTCGCCAGCATCTCGATCATCTTCGCCCTTATGTCCTTGTCGGAGAACACGGCGGCGAAGCGCAGAGTCGGCTTGGCCTGGGCGTAGGCGGGCACGGCCGAGGCTGCGGCCACGGCGGCGCCGGCCTTGAGAAGCGTGCGGCGGCTAACCGAGAAGTCCATTGGTCATCCTCCCTTTGCGGTGTGGTTGGTCGACGAAAGATCGGCCCCGGCATTCATCGAGTCGAAATGCCGGAGCATGCGGGCGGCATCGGGGGCGATGCCGGTGAAAAGACGGAAGGCCTCGACGGCCTGGAACACGGCCATGCCGCCGCCGGCGAGCGTGCGGCATCCCAGGCGGCGAGCGGCGCGGAGAAGCTCGGTCTCGAGCGGCGTGTAGACGATGTCGGCGACCCAGAGCCTCGAGTGCAGCAGAGGCTCCGGCACCGGCATTCCCGGGTATCGCGCCATGCCGACCGGCGATGCGTTGATCAGACCGTCGGTTCCTGCGAGCGACGGCGGGTCGACGGCGACGGCGACGCGGTCGCCGAAACGCTGGCGGAGCGTCTTGGCCAGCGCGATGGCGCGGCTGGCATCGAGGTCGACCAGCGTGAGCGCGCCGGCGCCGCGCGCGAGAATCGCATGGGCGACCGCGGCACCGGCACCGCCGGCGCCGATCTGCACGACCCGATCCAGACGCGCATCAGGCAGGAAGCGGCGCAGGCTCTCGCCGAAGCCGTAGGCATCGGTGTTGTGGCCGATCCGGCGCCCGCCGTCGAAGACCACGGTGTTGACGGCGCCGATCGCTTCCGCTTCCGGCGACAGATCGTCCAGGAGCGGGATCACCGCCTGCTTGGCCGGGTGCGTGATGTTGAACCCGGCAAAGCCGAGGCGCGGCGCCGCGGCGAGCAGCTCGCCGATCGCCTCGACGCCGATTCCGAGCCTGTCGAGATCGACGAGCCGATAGAGATAGCGAAGCCCCTGGGCCTCGCCCTCGCGCTCGTGCAGCGCTGGCGACTTGGAGGCCTGGATGCCGGAACCGATCAGGCCGACGAGCACCGAACGCGGCGACGCCTCCCATCCGGGAGCATCCGCCGGCGCCGACAGCGCCCGCTCGGCCAGCATCTTCGCCCTCATCGTTCCTTCCCGTAACGCCGCGTCCCGCCTCGAGCCGGCGCGGCATTGTCTTCTTGCGCCTAGCAATGTACGAACTAGTTAGTTCAGTCAAGGACGCCCTCGGCCCGCCCGGCCTCGCCTGTATAGTGGCGCCGCCGTTCACACGGGAGTTGACCCAAAGGAATGCGTGAGGACCGCGACGTCGCCGGCCGGCCGGGACCGACCCGGACGCAGGATGCCGAAGGCACCAGGCGCAACATCCTCGACGTCGCGACCGAGGAGTTCGCGGGCAAGGGCTATTCCGGCGGCCGGATAGACGAGATCGCCGCGCGCACCAACACCTCGAAGCGGATGATCTACTACTACTTCCGCGACAAGGAGGGCCTGTACCTCGCCGTCCTCGAGGAGGCCTATCGGCGGATCCGCACGATCGAGAACACGCTCGACCTCGAGCACCTGGAGCCCGAGGAGGCGCTGAAGGCGCTGGTCGGATTCACCTTCGACTATCAGAACGAGAACCAGGACTTCATCCGCCTGGTGATGGTCGAGAACATCCATCACGGCGAGCACCTCAAGAAGTCGCGGGCGATCCACGACGTCAACGCCACCGTCATCGACAAGATCAAAGGCCTCTATCAGAGAGGCGTCGCTGCGGGCGTGTTCCGCAAGGGGATCGACCCGATCGACATCCACATGTCGATCAGCGCGCTCTGCTTCTTCAACGTCTCGAACCGCGCCACCTTCTCGCTGATCTTCGAGCGCGACATGGACTCGGCGAGGGCCTTGGCCAAGCGGCGGGCGATCGTCGTCGACACGATCCTCAGATACGTGCGCGGCTGAGCCGCGGGCCCCTGGTCAAACCGGTGCCGGCGGGATCTAATGCCGGCAGCTGACCCAAGGGAGAGTGCGCCATGAAGCGTATCCTAGTGCTCGGCCTCGCGGCGATCGCCGCCATCGGCCTCGCCGCCTCGCCCGCCGTCGCCCAGCAGAAGACGCTCCGGGTGGTTCCGCACGCGGACCTGAAGATCGTCGATCCCATCCAGACGGCGGCGTTGATCACGCGTATGCACGGCCTAATGGTCTGGGACACGCTGCTTGCCTGGGACGAGCAGCTGATTCCGAAGCCGCAGATGGTCGGCGACTACAGCCAGTCGCAGGACAAGCTGACCTGGACCTTCACGCTCCGCCCCGGCCTCAGGTTCCACGACGGCAAGCCGGTCACCACCGCCGACGTGATCCCCTCGATCAAGCGCTGGATGGTGCGCGACCTGATAGGCCAGAAGCTGAACGAGATGACGGCCGCGTTCGAGGCGACCGACGACCGCACCTTCGTGCTGAGGCTGAAGGAACCCTACGGCTTCGTCGAGTATTCCCTCGGATCCTCCGGCGGTGTCATCCCGGTGATCATGCGGGCGGAGGATGCGACGACCGATCCGTTCAAGCCGGTCGGCACCAATATCGGCTCAGGTCCCTTCAAGTTCGTCGCGGCCGACTACGTGCCGGGATCGAAGGTCGCCTACGTCAAGAACACCGACTACGTGCCGCGCGCCGAGCCGCCCTCGGGCCTTGCCGGCGGGCACGTGGTCAAGGTCGACCGGCTCGAGCTGGTGGTGATCCCTGACTCGGCGACGGTATCGGCCGCCATCGGCAAGGACGAGGTCGACTTCTGGGACACGCCGCCGATCGACCTGATCCCGACGCTGGAGAGGAATCCCAACCTCACCGTGCAGAAGGTGCAGCCGCTGCCGTGGTTCTTCTTCCTGCGGCCCAACACGCTCTTCCCGCCCTTCAATCACCCCAAGGCACGCGAGGCGCTCGCCTACATGGCCGATCAGAAGGAATACCTGCAGGCCTCGATCGGCCAGGAGAAGTGGTATCGCGAGTGCTTCTCCTTCTTCGTCTGCGGCACGCCCTACGGCCAGGAGGCGTCGAACGCGATCCGCAAACCCGACCTCGACAAGGCGAAGGCACTGATGGCCGAGGCCGGCTACAAGGGCGAGAAGGTCGTGCTGATCAACGCGACCGACATTCCCTCGGTCAATGCAGTGACCCTGGTGACCGCCGAGCGCTTGAGGAAGATCGGTGTCAATGTCGAGGTCCTCAGCATGGACGGCGGCAGCTTCATCTCGCGCTGGAACGCCAAGAACCCGCCGGAGCAGGGCGGCTGGCACCTGTTCCACGCCTTCGGCTCGGGCTCGACCTGGCACCATCCGTTGACCAATCTCGGCGCCAACATGACCTGCGGCGGCACCAACTGGGCCGGATGGCCCTGCGACGAGCAGGCGGCGAAGCTCCGCGACGCCGTGTTGCGCGCGCCCGACCGGCCGGCCCAGGTCGCCGCCGCCGAGGCTCTGCAGAAGCGGATGTGGGAGGCGGGCCCGCCCTACATCCTCAACGGCCAGTACGACCAGCCTTATGTCTGGCGGAAGAGCGTGACCGGCGTGCTGCCGACCGGGCTTCTGGTCTTCTGGAACATCGCCAAGGAGTGAGCACTCGGATGTCGAGGAGGGAGGTGCCGATTCAGCGCGCCTCGTTGCTCGACGCCGCGGTCCAAAAGATATCGGCGAAATGACATCGTATCTGACACAAAGGAAGAAAGGGCCATCGGAGCGAATCCCTATGCCGCAGCTTTTCAAGGCCCTCGGTTTGATTGTCTGCGCTCTCGGGCTTTCCGGATTCACCACGCAGCCGGTCTCCTTCGACAACGTGCAGGTCTTCCCAGAAACCCCGCCCGCAAGCCTTCGGGGCTTGCTCGCGAAACCGGAAGGCAACGGAAAATTCCCTGCGGTCGTCCTGTGGCACACCTGTGCAGGCGTCCAAGAGCATGTGTTGACGTTCTGGCCTGAGTACCTGACGGGTCTCGGCTACGTCACGCTCACCCTCGACAGCTTTGGGCCTCGCGGCCAGACCAACTGTCTCAAGCCGGTTCATCTTCTGGCTGGACCGAACGGCGCCAACAGACGCATCACTGCCGGAGACCCCCACGGCGCCCTCCGCTACCTCGCCTCTCTTTCATACGTCGACTCACAGCGCGTGGCGTTGATGGGGTTTTCCTACGGCGGGATCATGGTCGCATATCTATCGAATCTCGATCTCAAGACACCGGAAGGATTGACGTTCAAAGCGCTCGTGAGCTTCTACGGCCACTGTTCCAAAGGAGCTCCTGACCGTCCCGCCCTCTACCCGGGTGGCGATCCCAGATATCCCTGGCTGATCCTTATCGGCGAGAAGGAGGCACCGGGATTTCGTACGAGCTGCGCCGCGATGGCTGGCAGGCCCGGAGTGACCTTCAAGATCCTTCCTGACGCTCACCACGCCTGGGACTCCGCCAAAGCAACGCGCGCCACTGACGATGGAGTCGGCAACGTGATGCTCTATAGCCGAGAAGCGACCGAGGCGTCGCAACGAATCCTTAAGGAGTATCTCGACGTGAACCTCGCCAGGTAGCGGCTCATATCCCGCAGGCGTCGTTGGGCGTCGAGCCCGGATTCGAAGGGACGTCGTACAAGCGTTTGCTGCTGCGCCCTTTCTCTCGCTATCCTCCCGCTCCCTCCTCACCAGATCTCGAGAATCCTAACATGGACAAATGGCTCGCTGCCGCCCTCGACTACGTGCCGGAATGGATCGGCTTCCAGATGCGGATCAGCGAGCAGCCCGGCTGCGCGATGGCGATCGCGCACAAGGGCAAGGTCGTGTTCGAGCAGGCGTGGGGCTATGCCAACCAGCCGCGCGGGCAGGAGCTGACGCCGAGGCATCGCCACCGCGTCGCCTCTCACTCGAAGAGCTTCACCGCCGCCGGCATCCTGAAGCTGCGCGAGAGGGGCAAGCTCCAGCTCGACGACCCGGCCGGCAAGTACGTGAAGGGCCTGCACCCGGGCGTGGCCAAGGCGACGGTGGCGCAGCTGCTCTCGCATACCGCCGGCATCATCCGCGACGGCAAGGACACCGGGCAGTGGACGCATCGCCGTCCCTTCCTCAGTGCCGAGGAGTTCCTGAAGGAGCTCACCGAGCCACAGCCGATCGAGCCCAACCTCCGCATGAAGTACTCGAACCACGGCTTCGGCCTTGCCGGCCAGGTGATCGAGGCGGTGACGGGCGAGGCCTACAACAAGTGGATCCAGCGCGAGGTGGTGGAGGCCGCGGGCCTCGAGGAGACGCGGCCCGACGTGCCGTCGCCCAAGGGCGGCCCGCTCGCCAAGGGCCACTCCTCGAAATGGCCGCTCGGCCACCGCATCACCCTCCCGAGCGACACCTCGACCCACGGCCTCGCCTCGGCGACCGGCTTCATCTCGACCGCGCACGACCTGGCGCTGTTCTTCGGCCAGCTCTCGCCGGTGGCGAAGAAGAGCATCCTCTCGGTCGCCAGCCGGCGCGAGATGGCGCGGCGCCACTGGAAGGTGCCGCATTCGCAGATCGAGCGCTGGTACGGGCTCGGCACGATCTCGGGCACGCTCGCCGGCTGGGATCACTTCGGACATTCCGGCGGCTTCCCGGGCTTCATCACCCGCACCGCGACGATCCCGGCCCACGACATCACGATCTCTATCCTGACCAACGCCGCCGACGGGTGGTCGCACCAGTGGCTCGACGGCACGATGCACATCCTCAGGCGCTTCCATCAGAACGGCGCCCCGGCGCGGAAGACCGCCGATTGGACCGGGCGCTGGTGGAGCCTCTGGGGTTGCTTCGACCTGGTGCCGATGGGCGAGAAGGTGATGGTCGCAACCCCGGGTCTGTTCGATCCGTTCATGGATGCGAGCGAGATCACGGTCGGCGGCCGCGACAAGGGCCGCGTCACCGAGGCCGGCGGCTTCGCCAGCTTCGGCGAGGAGGTCCGACTCGTCCGCAAGCGCCGCCGCGTCGCGGAAGTCTACGCGACCGGTTCGCGCCTCAAGCCCGAGGCCGAGGCGATCAAGGAGATCAAGGGCCGCTACGAGTAACACGACATGCTGAAGCACCTCGTCCTTGCGACCTTGATCGGAATGGCGCCGGCTCTCGCGCAGCCGGCGCAACCCTCCATCGTCGGCGAGTGGACCGCCGGCGACTGCGCAGGTGCCCGCATCGGCTACCGTCTGGCGCAGGACGGTGGCCTCGTGGCCTATTTCACCAACTCGGCAGGCAGCAGCGACTTCGCCCAGCCGAAATTCGTCTCCGAGGACGCCCAGTCCCTTACCATCGATTTCCAGGACGGCTCGCCGCCGATGGTCTGGAAGAAGGGCGATCAGACGATCCAGCCGTGGCAACACGGCGATGCCGTCAAGGACGGGATCCGCGACGGAAACCCGACCCCGGTCTTCAAGCGTTGCCGCTGACGGCCCGCCGCCAGCCGCCGATCGCAGCGATTGGGGGCATCATCGCGGCCAACACACAAGCAATCGCCGGTCCGGTCGGCAGATCGGAAAGCGCCGACAGGACCAAGCCGCCGGCATAGCCGAGGATGCCGGTGGCATACCCCGCGACCAGGCGATGGCGATCGGCGAAAGCGCGCGCCGCCAGCGCCGGCACGATCAGGCTGCCGAAGACGAGATAGATTCCGACCAGCTGCACCGAGGCCGTCACCGTCGCGGCGAACAGCAGGTAGAAGCCGAGCCGTCCGAGACGCTCGCCGAGCCGGAACCACAGCGTCAGCACCGCGCCGTAAAGCAGGGCCACCGGCAGCAGGTCGGTCGGCGAGACCCAGAGGATCTGGCCGACCAGCAGGTCCTTCAGATGCTCACCGCCATGCGGATCGTGCGCAAGCAGCAGGATCTCGGCGCTGGCCGCGGCGACGAACAGCACGCCGATCAGCGCCTCCTGCACCTGGATCCAGCGCTTCTCCGTCCAAGTCAGCAGCAGCGCGCCGGCGAGGGCGGCGGCGGATGCCGCGATCTGCGCTCGCCAGCCCTGCGGCTCCCAACCGAGCACGACATCGGCGGCGACGACGCCGAGCCCCGCGACCTGCGCGATCGCGAGGTCGATGAACACGATGCCGCGTGCCAGCACCTGCTGGCCCAGCGGCACGTGCGTGGCGAGCACCAGCAATCCTGCAAGGAACGCCGGCAGCAGGATGTCGACGCTCATCGGACGGCGTCCTTGAGACGGCGGAGCGTG
The DNA here is from genome assembly GCA_016792585.1 of Rhodospirillaceae bacterium. Lineage (GTDB taxonomy): Bacteria > Pseudomonadota > Alphaproteobacteria > SHVZ01 > SHVZ01 > SHVZ01. The sequence goes on along the minus strand of JAEULB010000100.1, from coordinate 43,038 downwards.
TCGTCGTAGAGCCGCGTCAGGTCGGTCGCCTGGTCGTTGCCGCCCACGGTGAAGGGCAGCTCGACCGCCGGCACCCTCGCGCGCTCGGCGAGCCACACCGATGGGCGCCCGTCTTCGTAGGCCGCGCGGATCACCAGCCGCACCGGATCAGCGGTGACCTTTGCCAGCACCTCGGCCAAGTGTCCGCTGCTCGGCGGAACGCCCGGCTTCGGCTCCAGCGTCGTCACCTCGACGAGGCCAAGCCAGTCGATCAGGTAGGTCCAGTTCTTATGCTGGACTGCGACCTTGGTCCCCTTGAGCGACGCCGCCTCCATCTGCCAGCGTTGCAGCGCCTGGCTCCAGCGCTGCGTGAACGCCTGGTGCCGCTCGCGGTATCGGGCGGCATTGCCCGGATCGATCTGCATCAGTCGTTCGGCGAGCGCGGCGGCAACCGGCACGAGGGTGCGCGGGTCGGTCTGGATGTGCGGATTGCCCTGGGCGTGCACATCACCCTGCGAGCGGTCCAGCACCGTCGGCACGTCCTTGAGCCGCACCTGCGCCGCCGCCTCGAAGTAGCCCGGCGTGCCGGGCTGGATCTTGCCGTTGGCGGCCTGGCGCAGGATCACCGGCATCCAGCCGATCTCCAGCTCGGCACCTGTACAGACGACGAGATCGGCGCTCCGAGCCTTGGCGATCAGGCTAGGCCGAGCCTGGAGCTGGTGCGGGTCCTGCTTCGCCGACGTGGCGACGTAGACCGATACCGCTTCGCCGCCGATCTCCTCCGCCAGCGCCCCCCATTCGGGCTCGCAGGCGAAGACGTTGATCGCGGCCTCGGCGCGATGCACGGCGAAGAGAACGAGCAGAACCGCGAGCAATCTGACCATCGCCGCCTCCCTCAGAACTTGTGGGCGCCATGGGCGCCCAGCGAGACGACGTAGTTGAGGAAGAGTTCGTGGTTGACCTGCGGTGCCGCGTGATCGCGATTGTACTGGAGCCGGAAGCGGCCGAACTCGCTGGTGCCGTATTCGCCCAATGCGCTCCACCGCCGCGACGTCATGCCGAGATTGTCGAGCGTCGATCCGGAAAAGGTCGCGGGATCGAGGTCGCCGGCGCTCACCTGGTCGTAGCGCGCCCCGACTTTCCATTGCGGCATGAACTGGTAGACCGCCTGCGCATACCAGCCGCTCTGCCGGCCGCGATAGTCGAGGCCGTTGAAGAGGCCGTTCTCGCGCCGATGGAAGTACTCGGCCTGGAGCTTGAGGTTCTGCTGGGTGGGGTTGCCGCCCGGCGCCCATTTCCACACCAGGCTGGCGATCCCGAGGTTGCTGCGGCCGGTGAAGAGGTCCGCCCCGGTCGCGCGATCCTCGGCTTCCGCGTGCAGCCACGACAGGCCGGCGAGCCAGCTGTGGCTGAGGCCGAGGTCGCCTCCGACATGCAGGTACGAGGCGAAGGCGCCATTGCCACGATTGGTCGAAGTCGCCGGGAAACGGTCGCCGCGGAAGCCCTCGATCCCCAGCTCGATGAAGCGATCGGTCGGGGCCAGCCACTTCACCTGCAACCCGTCGTCGCCATACTGGTTGCCGAGCATCGCGCGGTAGGGCAGCGGCGGGTCGACGAAATCCCAGACATGGGCGTGCTGGTCGTTGAGGTAGCCGATACCGGAAAAGAAGCGTCCGGCCTTGGCGGTGAAGCCCCAGGGCAGCGCCGTCGTCTGGATGAAGGCTTCCTCGATCTCGACCTCGTTCTCGCGCGACAGCGCCACCGTCAGCTCGCCATAGAGCAGGTGGTCGATGTTGGCCGCGAAGTTCACTTCCGACTCACCGAGAGAGAATCCGCGGTCGCCGATGCCGGCTTCCTCTCCGAGCGCGAAGCCCGGCACGGTTGCGGCACCGGGGTCCTTGGTCATCCGGCCATAGGTGCCGTTGAGCGTCAGGCCGATCGCCGGGTTGAAGCCGTTCGACGATCGGGCCGTACCCGGGGCCGGCGCGGTTGGCGGGACCGCGACCGTCTGTGTCTTGTCCTCGGCCTGTTTCAGGCGCCGCTCGAGATCGGCGATCCGCGCCTGGTCTTCGGCGCGTCGCTGCTCGAGCTCGCGGATCGCCGACTTGATCTGCTGCATCTCTTCATCGGTGGCGGCCATTGTCGGGGCGGGCAGCATCAAGGCCAGCGCCGCAGCACCGATCATCCACGAACGGGTCATCGCTCATCTCCATCGCGAGAGCACACGAACGGATGCGCCGCTCATGGGCGCGTCCAGCGGGTTCGACGTGTCAGACGATGAGGACGGGAGGAGCGCGGGCGCGGATCTCGACCGGCCGCGCGAGGTTTGGCCGCGGATCGGCGATGGGATGGAAGGTTGCAAGAGCCCAGGCGTCGCTCGGCAGGACCGCGACCTGCCCCGGGGCGCCGTCCATGTGGTCGGCAACCGCGCAGAGCCCACAGGCCCCCTGATCCGGCGCGGCGGGCTCGAAGCGATGCTCGATCTGATGCAGGCCAAGCGCGAACTGGCCCAGAATCAGCAACAGCGACAGGAGGAGCGCAGGACGGCGCATATGTCGGACGTTATACTATAACACTTTTGGTCTCAAGCAGCCGATGCGCCTATCTCTTCAGGTCGCGGTCGACCTTGAGGTAGGCGGGCACGCCGACGATCTCGCTCATCTCGCTCCAGGAGACGACGCGTTCCTTCGGCACGGAGCGACCGGCCTTCATGTCCTTGATCGCGTCGCGGATCGCACCGGCCGCAGCGAAGACCAGGGTCACGCCGTAGAGCGCGATCGTGAAGCCCATCTTGTGGACGTCCGACGGTTTCCACGCCGGGCGCCCCGGCTCGTCGACCTGGATCATCAGCGGCAGCTTCGTCGATGCTGCGATCCTCTTCAGCTCGCGCCGGTCGTGCGGCCCTGTCACGAACAGGATGTCGGCGCCGAGATCGGCGAAGGCCTTGGCCCGCCACAGCGCCTCGTCGAGGCCCGAGTCGGGTCCGGCAGCATTGCGGGCGTCGGTGCGGCCGATGATCAGGATGTCGGCCCCGGCCTCGCGCGCCTGCACCGCCGCCTTCACGCGCCGGAGAGCATCCTCGCGCGAGACCACCCGGCCCGGCGCGCCGAAGTCGCGCTTCGGGCTCTCCTGGTCCTCGAGCATCAGGCAGGCAGCGCCGGCCGAGGCCAGGCCGCGCACCGTCCGCTGCACGTTCTGCGCATTGCCGAAGCCGGTATCGGCGTCGACCAGCAGCGGCATCGGCGCCGAGGCGGCGACGTCGCGCGCCTGCGCGGCCATCTCGCCATAGGAGAGAAGCCCGGCATCCGGCACGCCGAGCTTCGCCGCCGAGACCGAGAATCCTGAGAGGAAGGCCGCCGGAAACCCAGCCTGATGGATCATCCGGAACCCGAGCGCGTCGTAGCAGCTGGGCACCGTCATGCCGCCGCGCCTGATGAGCTTGCGCAACCTGTCTGCGGGCGAGGTCATGCGGATTTCATCCCCGGCATCTTGACGGCATTGGCGCGGCGCTGGTCCATCCCGGTTTCCATCGAGCGCGGGTACCGGGGCGGCGGCGCCGAGACCTCGTCGAGGCGCATGTCGATCTCCTTCGGCAGCTTCCAGCCGCCTGCCTTCATCGACTCGGCGGCCTGTGCGGCGCTACGCGCGCCGACGATCGCGCTGGTCATGAACGGACGGTCGAGCACCCAGCGGAGCGCCACCTCGGCCGGGCTTCGGCCGAGTTCCCTCGCGGCCTCGAGCAGCGTCGCCAGCGTCCTTTCGGCGCTGGCCGCGAAGTACTTGGACGGATAGGCCCAGCCTTCGGCCGAGCGCGTGCCGGCGACCTTGGCCTCGCCGGGCTTGTACCTGCCGCCGAGATATCCCCCGGCCAGCGGCGACCAGCAGACGATGCCGACGCCTTCGAGGTCGCAGGCGGGCACGATCTCCTCCTCGATGTCGCGGACGACGAGGCTGTATTGCGGCTGGTGCGCGGCGAAGCGCTCCCAGCCCCTGCTGTCGGAGATCCACAGCGACTTCATCAGCCGCCAGCACTCGTAGTTGCTGCAGGCGATGTAGCGGACCTTGCCCTCGCGCACGAGGTCGTCGAAGGCGCGCAGCATCTCGTCCAGCGGCGTCTCGATGTCGACGTGATGGATGTAGTAGAGATCGAGGTAGTCGGTGCCGAGCCGTTTCAGGCTGGCCTCGGCCGCCTCCATGATGTGTGCGCGAGACATGCCGGAATCGTTCGGCCCCGTCCCCATCGGATTGAACACCTTGCTGGCGACGATCGTCTGCTTGCGCTTTTGCCCCAGCGCCTTCCCCAGCATCGTCTCGGAGATACCGCCGTTGTAGGCATTTGCCGTGTCGACGAAGTTGACGCCGGCATCGAAGCAGGCCGCGAGGATGCGCTCGGACTCGGCCTGGTCGGCGCCATGACCGAAGGTCATGGTGCCGAGGCAGATCTCCGAGACCTTGAGGCCGGTGCGGCCGAGACGGCGATAGTCCATGGGCGCCCCCGTTGAGAAGCGTCCATGGCGCGTTAGGACGACGCGAGTGTCAACCCGGATCGGCGGTCGTCAGAACGTGAAGCGCGTCAGGCTCACCTGGGCGCCCGACGGCAGCGTCAATACCGCCTGGGTCGAGCTGGTGAAGTCGATCGTGATCGATCCTTTGATCGAAGTGATCGTCGGCGCCTGCCACGCGCCGCCGAGGGTCTGGCCGTTGCCGTATTCGGAAAGCGTGCCGGTGAACGAGTTGCCGACCAGCAGCGAGCTCGCGAGGACGCCGCCGCCGGCCGCGTACCAGACCGCCGTGTTGTCGGTGTCGTACATATAGGCCGCCATGAAGATGGCGCGGCTCGATCCCTGGGTCTCGATGAAGTAGCCGCGGCCGCTTTCCGACGAGCTCCACCACCATCCCTTCTCCGGATCGCCGCTGGCGCTTCCGGCCACGACGCCGCCCGACACGATGTCGAAGCGCTCGATCGCGATCGTCCCGCCCGGCCAGGTGAGCGTGCCGGCGGTCGAGCTGGAGAAGGTGATCGACACGGTGCCGATCGTGCGGCGCACCTCGGGCGCGCGGTAGGTGCCGCTCAGCGTCTGGCCGCTCTGGTACTCGACCAGGTTGCCGGAGAAGACGTTGCCGCTGATCGTGCCGATGCTGGTGTACCAGACCGCCGTCCCGTCGGTGTCGTAGAGATAGGCGCCGATGAACAGGTTCGATCCCGACTGCTCGATGCCGAAGCCGGTGCCCGGCAGCGACGACGACCACCACCAGCCGGTCTGCACGGTGAAGGTCGAGCTCGGCCCGCCGGTGTAGCTGAGCACGATCGAGCCGGTAGAACCGCTGTAACCGTCGACCGCGACGTAATAGGTCGTGCCGGCGGTGCCGTTGAACGAGACCGCGCTCTGCAGCGTGGCGCCGGTATCGTCGTTCGAGGCGACGCTGGTCAGCGACCCCACCGCCGAGCCGGTATAGACGGCGAGCAGCGTGTCGAAGCTGCTGCCGGCCGTGCTCACGGTCACCTGCCCGCTGGCGGTCGGCGTGATCTTCCACCAGACCGAGGTGCCGCCGGAGTTTCCGGCGTGGCTCGGCTCGCCGCTCTCCTTGCTCGCCGAGACGTTGGTGCCGCTGGTCGTGCCGGAGGGCGACGTCAGCGCGATCGCGCTCGAGAAGGCGTCGTTCGCCGGCCCCGAGGTCGTGCCGGTCTGGTTCCAGGTCAGCACGATGGAGCCGGAGGCGCTGCCGTAACCGTCGACAGCGATCCGATAGGTCGTGCCGGCAGTCGCGGTGAAGGTCACCGAGCTCTGCAGCGAGCTGGAGGTATCGTCGTTCGAGGCGATCGCGCTCACCGCCGACACGCTCGATCCCGTGTACACCGCGAGCAGGGTGTCGAAGCTGCTGCCGATCGTGGTGATCGTCGTGCTGCCGCCGGAAGACGGCGTCCAAGTCCACCACACCGACTTGCCGCCCGAATTGCCGGCATGGCTGCTCTCGCCGGTCTCCTTTGTCGCATTGACGTTGGAACCCGTCGTCGAGCCGCTGCTGCCCGAGAGCGAGGTGGCCGAGGCGAAGGCGTCGTTGGCCGGAGTGCCGGAGGTGCTGCCGGTGAACGTGGCGATGCAGGCGGCACTCGCCGTCATCGTGATGCTGGCGGTCGAGGCGGTGCCGGAGCACGAGCTCGACCAGCCGGCGAAGGTCGAGCCGCTGTCAGCGGCCGCGGTCAGCGTGACCACCTGGCCCGAGGCGAACGAGGCGCTGCAGGTGCTGCCGCAGCTGATGCCCGACGGGCTGCTGGTGACGGTGCCGGAGCCGGTGCCGCTCTTCGTCACCGTGAGCACGAGCCCGCTGGCGGTCGCCGGCCGCCACTGCGAGACCACGTCCTTGTTGATGTTCAGCACGCGGGCGTTGTCGGCGGGATCGGTGCTGCCGAGCGCGATACCCGAGGCCGAGCCGTTGCTGAAGGTGCGGCTCGGGTTGCTGAAGCGCGTGGCGCGCGTGCAGTTGACGCCGTTGTCGTTGCACAGGTCGTAGTAGGACATCACGTCCATCTCGCGCGCCGTCGTGCTGACGTAGCCGAAATAGTCGTAGTCCTGCGGCAAGGTGCCGTACCAGGGACCTTCGTTGTACTTGCGCACCGCGTAGCGGTCGTGCGCGAGGCCCATGTTGTGGCCGGTCTCGTGCGAGAGCGTCTGGCCGGCGAGGCAGGTGCCGCGCATCGTCGCCGAAACGCCGTAGGGGGCGTAGGCGGTGGTCGGATTGAGCGGCATGTAGCCGATGCCGCAGGCCTGGAACGTGCTGTAGTTCCTGACGATCAGCGCGACCAGGTCGGCGCCGTAGGCGATCCTGGCGGCCTGGAGCTCTGAAAGATCGCCGGAGCCCGCCATGCCGAGGCGCGCGTCGGTGATCACGGTCGACGCGTCCTTGCTGCTCTCGGTGTATGTCGCGGCAATCGTGCCGGTCAGCTGCAGCGTGATGTTGACGCCGGAATTGGCGTAGGCCGTGTTCGCCATCGACACCGCGAGGTTGATCTCGCTGACGATATCGGCGGACTCCGCCGCGGCCGCCTCGGTATAGGCCGCAAGCAGCGTGACGATCGTCTGGCTGTTCGGATCGCCGACGACGCTCGGGCCATCGGCCGGCGCCCGCCAGAACGGCAGGTCGCCGCGCTTGTCGGTCTTCGGGATCTCCGGGACCGGGTGCGGGCCGACCTTGGGGAAGCCGCGCGGATCCAGCTGCTCGATCACCGTGTTGCCCTGCTTGTCAGGATAGATCGAGTAGGTGATGCCGCCGACCGTGACCGCGCCGGTGATCCGGCCCTTCGCGATCACCAGGTTGACCGTCCCTTCGGCGCCGCTGGCAGGCCTGCCCTCCCAGATGAAGTCGCCCGAGAGCGTGTGCTGGTACTTGGTCCTGGCCGCATCGACCACGACGTCGGGGAACAGATTGAGGCGCACCGCGTCGGCGCTCATCTCGACCCGCTTGGGCTGGTTCCCGTCCCCGGCGGCGATGCGCGGCAGGATCCTGGTCTCGAGATAGACCGGATCGGTCTGCACCACCCGGCGCCTTGCGACTTCCGGCGGCAGGCCGTCCGCCCTGGTCTGAATCCGGGAAAGCGAGGCGTCGCCGGCGGGAGTGAGGAACAGGCCGCCATCCGATGTCAGCTGCGCCGTGCTCGGCGTGTAGACCCAGGGCGACGGGCCGGTGGGGCGCGGTTCATGTGCCAGGGACGGGAGGACGGCTCCCATCGCGAGCATCATCACGAGCCAGAAGAGGCGCTTCATGGAAATCCCCAAGGCCGGAAGGGGGCCGCCCACCGAAGCTCCCGACCGAAGACGGGGACTCTATCGCCGCCCGGGGATCGGCGGTAGCGCCCCGCCGATCAAATCTCAGCTGACTGGTTCGGCAGCCAGCAGCGCTTCGAGCGAAAGCGGCGCCAGGTCCGGCTCGATCCAGTCGCGCCTGGCGGGGGTCGAGAGCAGCAGGTCGCGGCTCCAGAAGACGAAGATCCCGTCCTTCGACCCGTGCCGGCTGTCGACGTAGGTGTTGACCAGGTCGACCAGCCTCGTCGCCCGCGCCGTCTCGAGGAAGCGCGCCGCCGACCAGACGTAGTACATCGTCACCGTCTCGTGATACCCGCGGGTGTCCGAGTTCGGCGTGCCGGAGGCCTCGTTGTAGGCACGGATGCCGTCGCGCAGCAGCGCGCGGGACTCTTCCTCGCCGAATCGGCGGACGTGCCAGAGGCCGACGGCAAGGTGAGCCTGGTGGGTCCAGCGCGCGGACGGCAGGGTTTTCGCCCTGAATCCGTCGACGATCGTGAGGACCGCGCGCTCGTCGGCGAGGCGCTGGTAGATCCTGCTCGGCGTGTTCATGCCCATGGACATCGACGCTACCAGCGCCCCGGGAAGGCGTCACGCCGGTTTCGCTTGCCGCAAAGAAATACGGAACGGATCGCCTGACTGGCCTAGCCTCGTTTCCGAAAAGCCGGGAGCCGGCTCGAAACGAGGGGGAAGCATGAACGGAAAACGCCCACCAGTCGCCTCAGTCCACGGCGTCGTCGCCGCCGCGCACCCGATGGCCGCCCAGGCGGGCGCCCGCATCCTGCGCGAGGGCGGCAACGCCTTCGATGCCATCGCCGCCACCGCCGCCGCGCTCAATGTCGGCGAGCCGTTCATGTCGGGCCTGGCCGGCATGGGCATGGCGACGATGTACGTCGCCAAGGAGAAGCGCGTCCGCACGCTCGACTTCATCACCAAGGTGCCGTTCAAGCTGCCGGTCGAGCGCTTCAAGGAGCGCGACGACCTCGCCCGCGGGCCGCTCGCCTGCTCGACGCCGGGCAACCTCGCCGGCTGGTGCACGCTGGTGAAGACCTACGGCACGAAGCCGCTGAAGGACGTTTTCCGCCCGGCGATCGAACTCGCCCGCGACGGCATCGTGCTGACCGACTTCAATGAAGACAAGTTCATGGAAGGGGCCCGCGAGCTAAAGAAATACAAGGCGTTCTACGACGACTGGAACAAGAACTACGCCTTCGGCAAGGGCAAGGTGAAGGCCGGCCAGGTGCTGAAGCAGACCGACCTCGCCAAGACCTACGAGGCGATCGTCAAGGACGGGCCCGACCATCTCTACAAGGGCGCGCTCGGCAAGGCGTTCCTCGCGCACATGAAGAAGCTGGGCGGCGTGCTGACCCAGGCCGACTTCGATGCGGTGAAGCCCGAATGGCTGGAGCCGGTCGGCGCCGACTATCGCGGCATGACCGTCTACACGCTGCCCCCGCCCTGCGAAGGCTTCCAATACCTGCTGACCTTGCGCATCCTCGACGGCTTCGATCTCGGCCGCCTCGAGCGCAACGGCGTCGAGCATCTCGACATCGTCTATCGCGCGATCCGCCTGGCCGCCGCAGCGCGCATCGAGCACAACAACCCGAGCCCGAAGAAGCTGAAGGAGCTGCTGTCCGACGGGTTCGTCGCCAAGCTCAGGAAGCGGGTCGCCGACGGCAAGCCGATCGACGCGCCGACCGAGCAGTGGGTCGAGCCGAAGCCGATCGACGAAAGGAAGGAGCACACGACCTCGTTCTCCGCCGCCGATCGCGATGGCAACGTCGTCTGCATCACCCAGAGCCTCGGCGCTGGCTTCGGCGGCGGCGTGGTGATCCCCGGCACCGGCGTCTGCTCCAACAACTTCCTCTACTGGGGCGAGATCAACCCGAAGGGCACCAACTACATGCGCCCGGGCGGCCCGCTGGCGCTGCCGATGGCGCCGTCGGTAGGCCTCCGCAAGGGCAAGCCGGTGCTGGCGCTCGGCACGCCCGGCAGCTACGGCATCTGCCAGACCCAGACCCAGACGATGGTGCAGCTCGTCGATTTCGGCCTGCCGATCCAGGACGCGATCGAGGCGCCGCGCGCGCGTCTATGGGACGGCAAGCGCGTCCAGGTCGAAGGTCGCGTCCGGCCGGAGGTGGTCGACGCGCTGAAGGCCCGCGGCCACGACGCCGAGCACTATGTGCCGTGGACCATGTCGGTCGGCGGCATGCACGGCATCACGATCGACCCGTCCTCCGGCGCTATGACCGGTGGCTGCGATCCGCGTCGCGACGGCTACGTCGCGACGGCCTAGTGGTGTCCTGAACCGGGCGCCGTCGGAACCTCCGGCGGCGCCCGTTCCATTTCCGGCGGACGGCTCATCATGCCGACGAAGCCCGTCGTCGCCATCAGGCCGCCGGAGATGATCACGGTCGCGATCGTTCCCGGCCATTCGAACATCCAGGATCCCGCGAGCGCCGCCAACGCCATCGAGCCCGAGGTCAGCGCGATCCGAAGCCGGAAGATCGCCGCGATGTCGGCGCCCGAGACCCGCGTCTGCAGCGTCGTCAGCATCGGCAGGAAGAAGATAGGTCCGCCCGATCCGGCGATGAACGCGATCGCCATGATCGCCGGCAGCTCGAAGATGCCCATCCCGAGCAGGAGCGGCAGCGGCAGCGAGCCGACCCCGAATCCGAGAAGGAAGTATCCCGTGAACATGAACCGCCAGCGATCGGCCGGACGCCGGTTGGCCACCCAGACGTTCGAGAGGAAGTCGCCGACGCCATAGGCCGCGAGCACGCAGCTCAAGGCGACCAGTGGCTGGTGCTCGAACCCGGACGGCGGATGGTTCGCCATCAGCATCGGAATCCCGAGCGTGATGCCGAGGACCCATCCGATCAGGCAGATCGTGTTGGCGGCGAGGATGCGCGCGATCGGCCGATCGCGCCTGGCGATCGCGAACCCGAGCAGCATCCGCTCGATCGCGCCGCGGATGCCGGCGCCGTGCCTTGTCCCATGCGGCTCGTCGAGGCCGCGGCCGAGCCGGCGCATGACCAGCGCGCCCAGCGCATAGGCGCCGGCCGAGACGGTCAGGAAGTGGATCACCGGCAGCAGCAGCGAGAGCAGGCCGCCGATCGACGGGCCGATCAGGCGGGCCAGACGATGCGTCGAGTCGAACAACCCGTTGACCGCCTGGATGTGGTCTTGAGTCGGCGCCAGCCTCGGCACGCTCGACTGCAGCGCCGGATCGTAGACGCCGCGCAGCGAGGCGATCGCGATCGCGGCGATCATCAGCGTCGGAAAGGTCAGGTATCCCGCAAAGGAAAGCGCCACCGGGGTGAACACCAGACCGGCGCGCCCCAGGTTGCAGAAGATCATGGTGCCGCGCGCGGAGAAGCGGTCGGCGACGGCGCCGGCGAGGATGCTGACGACGAAGGCGGCGAGGAGGTTGCCGAACAGCAGGAAGCTCGCGGCCGCGCCGACCATGTCGATGGCGAGCCAGATCATCGCCATCCGCATCAGCTCGTCGGCGATGCTCTGGAAACTCAATCCGGCCCAGACCCGGCGGGTCGGCGGGTCCTGCACGAGGTCGATGAACGGGTGGGCCAGGGACGGCTCCGGGGGAATTCGTAGGCGGGCTTGGGGGCTTCCACTTTGCCTGAGGCTGTACGCCCGCGCTATCCTTTGGCGAGGTCTTTCGGGAAACGCCAATGAGCACGACCGCCCTTCCCCGCCCGATCGCCGGCGCCTGTGCCTGGCTCGGCAAGGACATCGCGAGGTCCGAGCGCTGGATCCGCCACCTGCCCGACGCGGCGATCGAGGAGATCGATCGCGTGCTGGCCGAAGCGAAGCGCCGGAACGTCGCGTGGCGGGACGTCAACCGCGCGAACTTCCCGCTGACCGGGATGACGGCGCTCTTCGACGACGTCAGGGACGAGCTGGAAAACGGCTCCGGCATGATTCAGCTTCGCGGACTGCCCGTCGCGCGGTACGCCGAGGACGATCTCCGCCGGATCTGGTTCGGCATCGGCGCCAATCTCGGCACGCCCCTCAACCAGAACAAGTCGGGCGAGCTGATGCGGGCGATCCGCGACGAGGGCGGGACCGCGCTCGCCGGCCAGCGCTACGGCCAGATCGACGATGGCCAGGGCAAGACCTTCCTTTCGTCGTACGCGCGAACGCTGACCAACGGCCAGCTCCGCTTCCACACCGACCGCTGCGATGCGGTCGGGCTCCTCTGCGTCCGCCAGGCCAAGGCCGGCGGCGTCAGCAAGCTCGCGAGCTCGGCCATGGTCCACAACACGATGCTGGAGCGCCGGCCCGACCTCTGCGCCGCGCTCTACGAGGACATCTGGCGGAGCCGCTTCGGCGAGGAGCCGGGCGGCGAGAAGCTGGCCTACCCGCTGCCGATCTTCGGCCAGCGCGACGGCCGCTTCACCAGCCATTACTCGCTCACATACATCGAGGCGGCCCAGAAGATGGGCGAGGTGCCGAGGCTGACCGAGGCGCAGAAGGCCGGCATCGACATGCTGATGGATCTCGCCCAGGAGTTGTCGTTCGAGATGCGCTTCGCGCCTGGCGACATGCAGCTCCTCAACAATCACGTGATCTATCATGGCCGGACGCCGTTCGAGGACGATGCGTCCTCCGGTCAGGACCGGCTGCTGCTGCGCATCTGGCTGGCGCTGCCCAACAGCCGCGCCCTGCCGAAGGGGCACGAGGTCCTGTGGCGGTCGATCGAGCCGGGCGCCAACCGCGGCGGGATCGGCCAGGTGGCGGCCGAGTAAGTCGCCCCTTCACCGAACCGACTCAAGTCTGCAATAAGAGCGTCTTCGAATTCCGGCACAGGTGGCGCCGGAACCCCCGGGAGGATTGCGCCATGCTTCGCCTGATTGCCGCCGCTGCCGTCGCCCTCGGTCTGATTGCGCCCGCCGAGGCGCAGGTGACCGGCAAGCTCAGCCTCTACACCTCGCAGCCGGACCGCGACGCGGCCCAGACCGTCGAGGCCTTCAAGAAGCGTCATCCCGGCGTCGAGGTCGAGATCTTCCGCTCCGGCACGACCGAGGTGATGAACAAGCTGCAGGCCGAGTTCGCCGCCGGCGACCCGCGCGCCGACGTGCTGTTCATCGCCGACGCCGTCTCGATGGAGAAGCTGAAGGCCGACGGCCGCCTGCTCGCGCATACTGCCGCTGACGTCTCGCAGTTCCCGGCCGAGGCGCACGACAAGGACAAGACCTATTTCGGCTCGAAGCTGATCACCACCGGCATCATCGTCAACAACAAGGCGGCGTTCGTGCCGAAGTCCTGGGCCGACCTGCTGAAGCCGGAGGCCAAGGGCCAGGTGTCGCTGCCGAGCCCGCTCTATTCCGGTGCGGCGGCGATCCACATGGCGGCGCTCTCGGCGATCCCGGCGCTGGGACCGAAGTACTACGAGAGCCTGTCGAAGAACGGCGCGGTCGCGGTGCGCGGCAACGGCGCGGTCGTGAGCCAGGTCGCCGGCGGCGAGAAGATGTACGGCTTCATCGTCGAGTTCATGGCGCTGAACGCCCAAAAGAAGGGCTCGCCCGTCACCTTCGTCTTCCCCGACGAAGGCGTCTCGGCGGTGACGGAGCCGGTCGCGGCGCTGAAGACGGCGAAGAACCCGGCGGCCGCGCGCGCCTTCATCGACTTCATCCTGTCGAAGGAAGGCCAGGAGCTGGCCGTCGCCCAGGGCTACCTGCCGGCGCGCCGCGACGTGAAGCCGCCCGAGGGCTTCCCCGGCATCGCCGACGTCAAGCTGATCCCGATCGACGTGCCGGCAGCGATCAAGGCCGACGACGCCAACAAGAAGGCCTTCGCCGACCTGTTCGGCGGCTGATGGCGATCGCGGGGGCGCGAGCGGGAGGAGACTCCTCGGGTGCGGATGGGGGCGAGCGGATCGTCCTGATCCTGCTCGTCGTCTTCGCCTGCCTCGTCGCGGTCCTGCCGGTCGCGCGCCTGCTGATGGCGGGCCTGGCCCCCGGCGGCGACCTCGATCTCTCGGTGATGAACGAGGCTTGGTCGCGCGCGGCGACGCAGCGCGCGCTGGGACGGACGCTGCTGACCGCGCTCGGCGGCACCGCGACCTCGCTCGTGCTCGGCACCGGCGTGGCGCTGCTGGTGACGCTGACCGACGTCCGCGCCAAGGCCCTGCTGGTCTTCGCCTTCATGCTGCCGCTGATGATCGCCCCGCAGGTGACCGCGCTCGCCTGGATCCAGGCCTTCGGCCCGGGCAGCGCGCTGCTTCGGTTCCTCGGGATCGCGCCCGCGCCGGGCACGCCGCATCCGCTCTACGGCGCCGGCGGCATCATCCTGCTGCTAGGCCTGCACCATGCGCCGCTGGTGTTCCTCGCTGTCCGCGCCGGGCTCCGGAGCCTGCCGCGCGAGCTGGTAGAGGCAGCGTCCGCCGCCGGCGCCTCGCCCCTCCGGGTCGTCCGCACCGTCGTGCTGCCGCTGCTGGCCCCGGCGCTGACGGCCGGCGCCGGCCTCGCCTTCGTCTCCTCGATCGGCAATTTCGGCATCCCCGCCTTCCTTGGAATTCCGGCCGGCTACACGGTGCTCGTCACGCTCATCTATCAGCGGCTCTCCGGCTTCGGCCCGCGCGTGCTGCCGGAGGTCGCGGCGATCGCGATCGCGCTCGTCGCGCTTGCCGCGATCGGGCTTCTCTTCCAGCTGCGCCGGATGCGCCGCGACGATGCGCGGACGACGACGCTCTCGGCCACAGTCTCGTCGTGGCCGCTGGCGCGCTGGCGGCTGCCGGTTGAGATCGCGCTCTGGGCCATGCTGGCGCTGATCGTGCTGATGCCGCTGCTGGCGCTGATCGCCACGTCGCTGGTGCCGGCGCATGGCGTGAAGCTGACGACGGCGACCGCGACGCTTTCCCATTATCTCTACGTGCTGTTCGACCACGGGGCGACCAGACGCGCCTTCGCCAACAGCTTGCTGCTCGCCGGCACGGCCGCGCTGATCCTGATGGCGGTCGCCGTCCCGCTGGCGGTTCTCGCCGACTGGCGGCGGAGCCGGATCGCGCAGTGGCTCTCGGTCCTGGCCGAACTTCCCTACGCGCTTCCCGGCGTGGTTCTGGCGATCGGCATCATCCTGGCATTCCTCAGGCCCGTGCCGATCATCGGCATCGGCCTCTACAACACCGTCTGGATCATCCTGGTGGCGTATCTCGCGCGGTTCCTGACGCTGGCCTGGCGTCCGGTCGCGGCCGGCATGGCGCAGGTCGACCGGGGCCTGGACGAGGCGGCGCAGGCTTCCGGCGCCGGCTTCGTCTTCCGCCTTCGCACCATCGCCTACCCGATGCTGGCTCCGGCGATGGCGGCCGGCGGCATCATCGTGTTCCTGACCGCGTTCAACGAGCTGACCGTATCCGCCCTCCTGTGGTCGTCGGGCCGCGAAACGCTCGGGGTCGTCGTCTTCGGCCTCGAGCAGGCGGGCGAGTCCACCGCCGCCGCCGCGGTCGCGGTACTGACCGTGGCCGCGACCCTCGGCCTGATGCTGATCGGATCGTTCTTCTCAAATCGCCTGCCGCCGGGGGTGCTGCCATGGCGGGCGTGATCCTCGACCGTGTGACGCGCCGCTTCGACGACGCACATGTCGCCGTCGACGATGTCAGCCTCGAGCTTCGCCATGGCGAGCTGCTCGCCGTGCTTGGCCGCTCCGGTTCGGGCAAGACGACCTTGCTTCGGTTGATCGCAGGATTCGAGCGGCCCGATGCCGGCGAAATCAAGATCGGGACTGAGTCGGTCGCGGGCAACGGCCGCTTCGTGCCGCCGGAGAAGCGGCGGATCGGAATGGTGTTCCAGTCCTATGCGCTCTGGCCGCACATGGATGTGCGCCGCAACGTGGGATATCCGCTGGAAGCGCGGGGCATCAAAGGCGCCGACTATTCAGGCCGCGTCGACAAGGCGCTGGCAGCGGTCGGGCTCTCCGAGTTCGGCGCGCGCAAGCCGCAGGCGCTTTCCGGCGGCCAACGCCAGCGTGTCGCCCTCGCCCGCTGCCTGGTGATGGACCCGGCCGTCGTGCTGCTCGACGAGCCGCTCGCCAGCCTCGACGTCGATCTCCGCGCGAGCCTTCGCCAGGAGTTCGTCGCCTTCCACGGCTCGACCGGGGCGACGATGCTCTACGTCACCCACGACCAGGCCGAGGCGCTGGCGATCGCCGACCGCGTCGCGGTCCTCGACCACGGACGCCTGCTGCAGGTGGCGCCACCCGCGACGCTCTACCGCGAGCCGGCCTCGGCCGCGGTCGCGGCCTTCGTCGGTGGCGGGGCGGTGGTGCCGGCCGAGGTGCTCGGCCCCGTCACCGCGGGCCAGGTACCGGTGAAGCTGCTGGGTCTCACGCGGATGCTGCGCGCGGCGCCGGGGCAGCGGCCCGGGCCGGCCGAGGCATGCCTTCGCTCCGAAGACCTCTTCGTCTCCGGCGACGGCGTCGCCGCCTTCGTGACCCAGCGGGCATACCAGGGTGCCACCGTGGCGCTCGATCTCGCCTGCGCCGGCCAACGCCTCCGGACCTCGGTCCCGGCCGGCACGATCGCCGATGGCGAGGAACTCAGGATCGACATTCGCGACGGCTGGGTCATTCCGCGCTGAAGCCATCCGGCTTGCCCCCATCCGATGGCGGCGCGAGACTCGCGACTGAGCAGCGGAGGCTCCCATGGCCGATCATCTGACGAAAGCCGAGGTCGAGCGCTACAACCGCGATGGCTACCTCTTTCCATTCGACGTGCTGACGCCGGCCGAGGTCGCGGCCGCGCGCAAGAAGCTCGAGGCCTTCGAGGCGAAGCTCGGCGGCCCGCTGCCGCGCTCGCTGATCGCGATGCCGAACCTCTACGCGCCCTTCGTCGACGAGATCATCAGGTCGCCGAAGATCCTGGATCGCGTGGAAAGCCTGCTCGGCCCCGACATCCTCTGCTGGGAATGCGCGTTCCTGACCAAGGAGCCGCATGCGAAGTCGTTCTTCTCCTGGCACCAGGACGCCAAGTACTGGGGCCTGGAGCCCTACGAGGTGCTGACCGCCTGGGTGGCGCTGAGCCCGGCGACCAAGGCGAGCGGCTGCATGTCGGTGATGACCGGCTCTCATATCGGCGAGCTGTCGCCGCACCGCGACACCTTCGGCAAGGACAACATGCTCTCGCGCGGCCAGGAGATGGAGGTCGCGGTCGACCCGGCGCGCTGCGTCGACATGCCGCTCGCGCCCGGCCAGATGTCGCTGCATCACGTGAAGATCGCGCATGGCTCCGGCCCCAACGAGACCGACGACCGCCGCATCGGCCTGGTGATCCGCTACGTGCCGGCGCATGTGAGGCAGACGACCGGCATGCGCGACACCGCAGCGCTGGTGCGTGGCGAGAACCGCTACGGCAATTTCGACCTGCAGCCGAGGGCGGTCGGCGATTTCACCGACGAAGCGCTCGCCGTGCACAAGGAATTCATCGAGCGCCGCAAGTCGATCACCATGCGGAACACGAAGGCGGCCTAGAAAGTCAGGTGGACTTTCATCGCCTTCGAACGATCTGACGCCAGCGCGAAAGCGCGGTCGGCATCGTTGGCGGCGATCGAGTCGGTGAGGATCGGCAGCACGTCGATCCGGCCCGAGGAAATACAGTCGACCGCCCAGGCGAACTCCTCGAAGAAGCGGAACGAGCCGCGCAGCTCGATCTCCTTCGGCACCACCATGCCCATCGGGAGAGTCATGTCGCCGCCCATGCCGAGCACGACGATGGTGCCGCGCGCCCGCACGGCAGCGATCGCCGACCGGAGCGCGCGTTCGTTGCCGGATGCCTCGAAGGCGACGTCGAAGGTGCCCTTGCTCGCTTCGTAGCGGCTCGCCCAGTCGGGATCGGCCGAGGCGTCGATCGCGTGATCGGCGCCCATCTTCGCCGCCGCCGCCAGCGGCGCCTTCGCCACGTCGACCGCGACGATCTCGGCGGCACCGCACATGCGTGCCGCCGCAACGGTCAGCGCGCCGATCGGTCCCGCGCCGGTCACCAGCACCTTCTTTCCGAGCAGGGCGCCGGCGCGCGTCATGCCATGGAGTGCGACCGCCAGCGGCTCGGCGAAGGCCGCCCGCGCCGCCGAAACCGTCGGCGCCACCTTGTGCGCCTGGGACGCGTCGACCGTGATGCTCTGCCGGAAGGCGCCCTGGACATGGGGGAAACGCATCGCGCTGCCGAAGAAGCGCATGTCGAGGCACTGGTTCTGCAACCCCTCGGCGCAGTAGCGGCAGGTGCCGCAGGCGATGCCGGGCTCGATCGCGACCAGCTGGCCGACCTCGATGCCGCTGACGCCCGATCCCAGCGCGGCGATCGTGCCCGAGACCTCGTGGCCGAGGATCATCGGCTGCTTGACCCTGACCGTACCGAAGCCGCCATGGAAATAGTAGTGCATGTCCGAGCCGCAGATGCCGCCCGCGGCAACATCGATGCGCACCTGGCCGGGGCCGAGGACTTCGTCCGGGATCTCCTCGAAGCGGAGATCCTTGGGCGCGTGGAGGACACAGGCTTTCATCGGGCGGCTCCGGACAGCGGTGTCCTGTTTTCGGACGGCGGCCGCCCCTTGTCCAGCCTCATGCGGCGGGTCCAGACTGACTTCGCAAGGAGATCCAAGCGATGCGCACCAGCGATATGCCCGTCGTCAGGTTGAGCGGTCCGGGCCGAGCCCGAGGCCGCCAGCATGGGGAATCGCAGAGGTCACGGATCGCTGACCTTGTGCCGCGCTGGGAAGCGCAGGTCGACGGCGGCAATTCGGCCAAGGCTTTGGTCGACGACATCCTGAAGGAGACGCGCTTCGACCGCGCGATCCAGCGCTGGGCGCCGGATCTCTGGGAGGAGGTCCTGGGCATCGCCGAGGGGTCGAACCAGCCGCTGTGGAAGATCCAGGGCATCCAGCTGCTCGACGAGATCTGGTGGTTCACGCTCTACCGCAAGGCCGGCAAGGCACCCTGGCGCGAGCATGCCGATATCCCCGAACGCTGCAGCGCGATGGGCCAGGTGCGCGGCGCCGCGACGGCCTATGCGGGGCAGAACATGGACATCGGCACCTGGATCGAGGGCAACCAGGTGCTGCTGCATATCGAGGCTGATGGCGTCGCGCCGGCGCAGCTGGTGTTCAGCTATGCCGGCTCCATCGGCCTCAACGGCTTGAATGCCGCCGGCATCGGCTATTGCTGCAACACCGTGATCGAGCTGGACCCGTGCGCGACCGGCCTGCCTATGGCCTATGTCGGCCGCCGCGTGCTCCAGCAGAAGAGCTTCGAGGATGCGCACGGCATCCTCCGCGGCGTCGAGCACGCCTCCGGCCAGAACTACCTGCTCGGCGCACCGGGCCGCCTCGCCTCGTACGAATGCTCAGGGTCGAACGCGATCGAATGGAAAGGCGAGCACGGCGCCGGCGGGCCGCTCCTGCATACCAACCATCCGCTCGCCAGCCACGACACGCAGATGTTCACCGAGATGTCCGCCGGCAGGAACGGAGGCCGGCCGAGCTCGACCACCGAAGGCCGCTACGACGGGCTCAAGCGCTCGGTCGCGACGGCGAACGGCCCGCTCGGCGTCGACGAGATCAAGGAGGCGCTGCGCCAGAAGGACCCCGCGGCACCGATCTCGCGCACCGGCGGCACCGCCGGAAGCAACCCGATCGGCTACACGGTCGGCTGCATGGTCTACGAGCATTCGGCCGAGCCGGTGCTGCATTTGGCGGCCGGTCCACCCTGTTCCACGGAGTTCCGGGAATTCCGCCCCTGAGATCGCGGACGATGCGACAGTCGGTTGCATAAGCCCTGGAGGAGACGTTCATGCGCAAGGTCGATGACATCAAGTTCGGCTGCACCGGCGGCGGCGCCATCCACCAGGACACCTACATGCCGCCGCCGCGCGAGAAGGTGAAGATGGTCGCGGAGGCGGGCGTCTTCGACTACATCGACAAGACGCCGCCGCTGGAGGAACTCGAGGAGTACGCCAAGGCGAGCCAGGAGTTCGGCCTGCCGATCCTCTCCTGCGGCTGGTTCTACACCCTCGGACGCGACGAGAAGCTGGCCGAGCGCAACCTCTACTTCGCGCGCGAGCTGGGTTCTGTCGTCCACAACACCCAGGTCATGACCAACAACGTCGACGGCCGACCGGTCACCGACCAGGAGGTCGCCGACTTCTACTGCAAGATCGTCGACTTCGGCGCCAAGATGGGTGTCACGCCCTGCCTCGAGGTCCACGTCAACATGTGGTCGGAGCATGTCGGCCGCGTCGAGAAGGTGGCGCAGCTGGTCAAGAAGCGCGGCATCCCCTTCTACATGACGCTCGACCACTCCCACGTGATCTTCAAGATCGACAATCCGCGCGAGCAGGCGGTCCAGAACATGAAGGCCGACATCGACGCCGGCATCCTCGAGCTGCATCCGGACAAGCCCGGCAACGTCACCTCCGCCTGGATCGACAACAACTACGTCAAGCTGATGCACGCGCGCGCCGCGGTGCCGAACAACCCGATCAACATCTGGGGCAAGCACCCGGACGGACGCGTCGGCCGCGGCATCCAGTACCCGTTCATCAAGCCGAAGCCCGGCGAATGGCATTCGGAGTGGGACGAGAAGAAGCTCGAGCCGTGGAAGCAGGTGGTGCGCAACCTGCTCACCCACCATGCGACCAATCCGAAGAGCCCGCTCGGATTCATCTCCTGCGAGTTCATCCCCCCGCCCGACTACGGCGGCGGCGCCAAGTACTCGATCCTCGAGCAGAACATCGAGTGCGCAAAGTGGATGCGGCAGCTCTGGAAGGACACGCTGCAGAAGGCCGCCGCCTGAGAGCGGCGCAACGCGACGAAAAAGCCGCCGCCGGGCGGCTTTTTTGTTGGCGGAACGAACCTCCGCCGCCCGCCGTTTCCCTTCGTCGGCGAAAAGGAGGATTGATGCACGCGAAATTCGCGCTATCGGCGGCCGCAGCGACGCTGGCTCTCAGCAGCGCGGCATTCGCGATGCCGGCGGTCGTGATGACCGACCTGGCTCTCCGCGCCGGCCCGGGCCCGGCGCATCCGATCATCGCCAGCATCGACCGCCAGAGCATCGTCGAGCTGGACGGCTGCGTCGACGGCGGCGCCTGGTGCCGGGTGACCCACAACGGCGTCACCGGCTGGACCTTTTCCGCCTATCTCGGGCAGGAGGCCCAGGGGAGGATCGTCGCGATCCGGGAGACGACGACCACGACGCAGGTTCCGACCGTGGTCTACCAGGAGCAGCGGGCCTCGACGGTCGTCCCGAAAGCGCCGGTGATCGTCGACGAGACGATCATCCCGGCCGACCAGTCTCTCGGCACGCTGAAGGTGGGATCCATCGTCGAGCCGCCGACCGAGGTCCGCACCTACGTCACCACCAACAAGATCGAGCCGATCTACCTGCAGGGCGAGGTCGTGGTCGGCGCGACGCTGCCGAAGACCACCACCGTCTACGAGGTTCCGCGCTACGAATACCGCTATGCGGTCGTGAACGGCCGCACCGTGCTGGTCGAGCCTGCGACCAACCGCATCGTCTACGTCTATCGCTGAAGGCGGACGCCGCCGGAGCGGGACTCCGGCGGCTTCCGGTCAGCCGCGGCGGTAGACGCTGGCGCCAATCAGGACCACGCCGACGAGCAGCGCGCCGCCGGCGACGAGCGGCGGGATCGAGTAGGTCTTCTGCTCGGTCGCCTGGAGCTTGAGGTCACCGATGCGCGCGACCTCCTTGGTCTCCTGGGTCGTGAAATAGGGAACTGCGAGGCCGATCAGGCCGAGCACCGCCAGGATCGCGCCGATCATCGTCAGCCCGTTCTTCGCCATGGGAATCTCCATTGGACGCGGCCGCGAGCCGGCCGCGGGGGAACATAGACCTCCGAACAACGCTCCGAGGGGGTGCGGGGTTGCCTAGTACCGCGCCCCGGACCGGCAAGGGTCAACTCCAGGATTCGCAAGGGCCCAGGCGGCCGCCTTATATTCGTTCTAAGCGTTTCATCCCGGGCCCGCTGGCGCTCTCCTCCCGGCTTGCCTTTGCCAGAATGGAATGAAAGGTTTCATCGGGCCAGGAGGGCCGATCCGGTGAGCGAAGTCAGCCAGGACAACTCGGTCTGGGAGTCGATCCCCGTCGGGGACGATCTCGGCGTCATGGACTACGTGATGACCGAGAAGATGATCGCCGACTACCGCGAGGTGGTCGGCAACCCGACCGCAGCCTATCCGACCGTGGCCGCGCGCCATCCGGCGAACCTCTTCTACCGGAAGTACCGGAGCGTGATGCGCGTGCCCAACACCGGCCACGACTCCCAGTTCTTCAATCCGCCGATCGCCGGCAAGCGGATCTTCGTGAAGGCGACGGTGACCGACAAGTACATCCGCCGCGAGAAGACCTACCTGATCATCGAGGCGACCGCGACCGACGAGGACGGCCGCCTGATCGAGATCAGCCGGCTGGTCGGCCTCGCCCGCCCGACCACGCGCCCGGCGCTCGCCGACGTCGCGAAGAAGTGGGAGAAGAAGTGATGGCCGCCCCGCTCAAGGTCGGCGACAGGCTCGCCAGCTTCACGCGCGAGATCGAAGAGCAGAAGATGATCCTGTTCGAGCGCGTGGTCTGGGATCGCGGCTCGAACTCGCACAGCGATCCGGAGGCCGCCAAGCGCGACGGCATGTCGAAGGTGATCGCCTCGGGCCAGAACCAGATGGCCTTCTATCACGAGCTGCTGGAGCGCAATTTCGGCGACGCCTGGGTCTATGGCGGCAGGATCTCGGCCCGCTACATCCACCCGGTCTATCCCGGCGACAAGCTGACGCCCCATGGCGAGGTCACCGAAGTGGCGGAGGTAGACGGCAAGCCGCTCGTCACCGTGAAGCTGTGGGTCGAGAAGCAGGACGGCACCAAGAGCTCGGTCGGCACCGCCTGGGCTGGCCAGCCGTCCGACGAGCGAAGCTGGATCGAAGGAGGCAAGGCGTGAGCGGTCCTCTCGAAGGCGTGCGCGTTCTCGAGCTGACCCACGCCTGGGCCGGCCCCTATTGCGGCATGATGCTGGGCGACATGGGCGCCGAGGTGCTGAAGATCGAAAGCCCGCGCCAGGAGAAGGAGGCGCGCGGCGGCTATCCTTATGTCGGCGGCGAGAGCGTCATCTTCATGATGCTCCATCGCAACAAGAAGAGCGTGACGCTCGACCTCAAGCAGAAGGCGGGCAAGGACATCTTTTTCGACCTCGTCCGCACTTCCGACATCCTGATCCAGAACTTCCGCCCGGGCACGATGGCGAAGCTGGGCCTGACCTACGAGGCGCTGAAGCAGATCAACCCGGCGCTGATCTACGCCTCGCTCTCGGGCTACGGCAACACCGGGCCGAAGGCCGACTATCCCGGCGTCAACATGATCGCGCTCGCCGCCAGCGGTCTCGCCTCGACCACGATCATGGACGGGCGGCCGCCGGTGCCGATGGGGTACGCGCTCTGCGACGTGGTCGGCTCGATGTGGACCGCCTACGGCATCATGGCCGCCTACTCGCGGCGCCTGAAGACGGGCAAGGGTCAGGAAGTCGACATGTCGCTGCTGGAGGCCGGGCTTTCGCTGATGTACAGCCCACTCGCGGCCTATGACCACGTCAAGGGCGGGACGAAGGCCAACCGGCACGACGGCAACGCGCCGTCCGGGTTCTTCCTCTGCTCGGACCAGACCTACGTCTCGATCTTCGCCAGCTACCCGGCCCTCTGGGACCGCTTCGTCGAGGCGATGGGCCTGCAGCACCTGGCCCAGGACCCGCGCTTCGTCTCCCGCGAGAAGCGGACCTCGAACGCCAAGGAGCTGCACGGCATCCTGGATGCGATCTTCATCACCAAGCCGGCCGACCACTGGGTCGAGGTCATGCTGAAGGCGGGCGTTCCCGCCTCGCCGGTCAACGACGTCGGCCGCATGACCAGGGACGACCAGGTGATCGCCCGCGGCATGATCGTCGAGCAGGAGCACCCGACCGCAGGCAAGCTCCGCGTCATGGGCGTGCCGGTGAAGCTCTCGGAGACACCGGGTGCGATCGAGACCCCGGCGCCGCTGCTCGGCGAGCACACCGCGGAAATTCTCGAGAAGCTCGGATACGGCGCGAAGCTGGAGAAGCTGAAGGCCGATGGCGTGATCTAGCGACAATACGAAAACGGAGGGAACCATGGGCATGTCACGCATACTGAGGAATGCCTTGAGCGCGGCGGCGATGGCTGCGGCACTGATGTCGCCGGTGGCGGCTTCGGCGCAGGCGAATTACCCGGCCAAGGCGATCGAGCTGATGGTCGCCTTCGCGCCCGGCGGCGGCGTCGACCTCTTCGGGCGCACCGTCGCAAAGGTCCTGACCGAGGAGAAGATCGTCAACCAGCGCATCCAGGTCTTCAACAAGCCGGGCGCCGGCGGCGAGCTCGGCATGGCGGAGATGGCGGGCCCGCGCAAGAACGACAACCACAGCCTCTCGGCCTTCGCGCTGCACGTGATCTACACGCCGCTGACGCTGGGCACGCCAAACTCGTACAAGACGCTGACGCCGATCGCGAAGATCTTCTCCGAATACCAGATGATGGTCGTACGCACCGAGTCGCCGATCAAGAGCCTGAAGGACGTCGAGGCGGCGCTCCGCAAGGACATCGGCAGCCTGCGCTTCGGCGGCGCCAGCCTCGGCAACTCCGACCACATCGTCGTCTCCAAGTTCGCCCAGCTTCTCGGCGGCGATCCGACCAAGGTCACCTACATCGCCTATTCGGGCGGCGAGTCGAACCCGGCGATTCTCGGCGGCCATGTCGATGTCGGCATGGGCGGCCTCGACCTGATGGACCTGGTCAAGGCCGGCAAGATGCGGGCGCTGGCGATCAGCTCCGACAAGCGCCTGGGCGGCGACTTCAAGGACATTCCGACCTTCGTCGAGCAGGGCTACGACGTCGTCAATCAGAACTGGCGCGGCATCTTCGGGCCTCCCGGCATGTCGGCCGAGGTGGTGAAGTACTGGCGCGACGCCTTCACCAAGATGGTCGAGACCAAATCGTGGAAGGCCGAGCTCGAGAAGAACCAGTGGTCCAACTCGCTCGAGACCGACACCTTCGTGGCATCCCTCGACAGGGAATACGATTCCTCCAAGAAGCTCCTGGGCCAGCTCGGGCTCCTCAAGTGAGCGAGGAGTCCTCGGGGCGGGGGCCGATCGACGCCAAGGTCGAAACGGCCCTCGCCATCTTCTTCGTCGTCTTCTCGATCCTGTTCATCTGGCAGTCGACGAAGATCCCGGAGCCGCCGCGCAACATCTCGGTCGGCTCCGGCACCTTCCCGATCATCGTCGGCACGATCATGCTCGGCGTCTCGATCGCGCTCGCCTGGAAACGGCTCCGCGAGGTCGCTCCCCGCCTGTTCGGCCGCGGGGTCGGCGAGATGACCGTGGTTCCCCTCGACGACGACGACACCGGAATCCGCGACTGGCCGGCGGTCTGGGCCGTGCTCGGATCCTTCCTGGCGCTGATCGTGATGCTGGAGCCTCTCGGCTTCGTCCTTACCTTCGCGCTCTTCCTGTTCGGGCTTTCGAGCTTCTTCAGCCCCGGCCACTGGCTCCGGAATCTCGTCACCTCGCTCTGCTTCTCGCTCTTCTTCTATTATCTGTTCACCCAGGTGCTGCTGCAGCCGTTGCCCAACGGCATTCTCGCGCCCCTGTTCTGAGCGAGGCCGACACTCGTGGAAAGCTTCTCCGGCATCCTTTCCGGCTTCGCGATCGCGCTTCAGCCCTACTACCTGATGTGGGCGCTGGTCGGCACGGCGATCGGGACCGCGATCGGCGTGCTCCCCGGCATCGGCCCGTCGCTGGCGATCTCGCTGCTGCTGCCCTTCACCTACCAGCTGGTCGACCCGGTCGGCGCCTTCATCCTGTTCGGCGGCATCTTCTACGGCGCCATGTATGGCGGCTCGACCACCTCGATCCTGATCAACACGCCGGGCGAGAGCTCGTCGGTGATCACCGCGATCGACGGCTACCAGATGGCGCGGAAGGGCCGCGCCGGCGCCGCGCTCGCGACATCGGCGATCGGCTCCTTCGTTGCCGGCACGATCGCGACCTTCCTGATGATGGTGCTGGCGCAGCCGCTGGTCGACATGGCGCTCAGGTTCGGCCCGGCCGAGTACTTCGCGGTCATGGTGCTGGCGCTGTGCTCGGTCACCGGCATCGGCGGCGGCCAGCCGATGAAGGCGGCGCTCTGCACGCTGCTGGGGCTGGTGCTCGGCATGGTCGGCATCGACATCACCTCGGGCGCGATCCGTTTCACCTTCGGCATCCCGACCCTGTTCGACGGCGTCGGCGTGGTGGTCGCCGCGATCGGCCTCTTCGCCGTCGGCGAGGTGCTGGTGGGCCTCGGGAATCTCCGCGGCCAGAAGCAGGCGCGCTTCATGGACACCGGTTCGCTGATGATGACCAGGGAGGAGTGGAAGCGATCGGCCGCGCCCTGGCTCCGCGGATCGGCGATCGGCTTCGTCATCGGCGTGCTTCCGGGCGCCGGCGCCACCATCGCGACCTTCCTCTCCTACGGCGTCGAGAAGCGGGCCGCGAAGCGCCCCGAGGAGTTCGGCAAAGGCGCGATCGAGGGCGTCGCCGGGCCCGAGGCCGCCAACAACGGCTCGGCCGGAGGCTCGCTGGTGCCGCTGCTGACCCTCGGCATTCCCGGGTCGGCGACGGCGGCGGTGATGCTGGCCGCGCTCCAGGGCTACGGCATCAACACCGGGCCTCTGCTGCTGCAGAAGCATCCGGAGCTGGTCTGGGGCCTGATCGCCAGCCTCTACATCGGCAACATCATGCTGCTGGTGCTGAACCTGCCGCTGGTCGGCCTCTGGGTGAAGCTGCTCAAGGTGCCGGAGGCGTTGCTCTACCCGATGATCCTCGCCTTCAGCGTGCTCGGGGTCTACAGCCTCAGCCGCAACGTCGCCGACCTCTACATCATGTTCGGCATCGGCGTGCTCGGTTTTCTGCTGCGTCGCTACAAGTATCCGCTGGCGCCGGTGATCCTGGGCCTCGTCCTCGGCCCGCTGCTGGAGAAGGAATTCCGGCGCGCGCTGATCGGCTCGCGCGGCGACTGGTGGGTGTTCGTCGACCGGCCGCTCTCGGCCACCATCCTCGCGACCTCGGCCATCGTCCTGGTGGCGCCGCTGATCGGCTATGCTTGGCGGCGCCTGCGTGCTCGCCCCGCCTGACCTTCCCTCCCGGAGTCCTTAGACATGGCGCTGACCTTGCCCACTGAAACCATCACGCTGGATGCCGCGCTCGAGATCGCGAAGGAGACGCTGGCGCATGGCCGCGCCCAGAAGATGAATCCGCTCGCGGTCGCGGTGCTCGACAACAGAGGCGCGCTGAAGGCCTATCTCGCCAGCGACGGCACCAGCCTGCTCCGCCTCGACATCGCCTTCGGCAAGGCCTGGGGCACGCTCGGCATGGGCTTCGGCGGCCGCGAGTTCGCCCGCCGCGCCGCCAAGGCGCCGGCCTTCATGAACGCGCTGATGGCCGCTAGCGACGGCCGCATCGTGCCGGCCCAGGGCGGTCTCCTGATCCGCAACGCCGCCGGCCAGATCGTCGGCGCGATCGGCGTCACCGGCGATACCTCCGAGAACGACGAGACCTGCGCCGTCGCCGCGATCAGGAAGGTCGGTCTCGTGCCCGACACCGGCGACCCGGCCTAGCGCAGCAGCACCGCCCTCGCCGCAGCGACGCCGGTCGCCAATGTTGCCTGCAGCAGATAGCCGCCGGTCGGCGCCTCCCAGTCCAGCATCTCGCCGGCGACATGGACGTCCGCCATCGCTCGGAGCCTGAGCCCGGCGTCGACCGCGGCGAGATCGATGCCGCCCGCGGTCGAGATCGCGCGCTCGATCGCCTGAGTGCCCTCGAGCCGGAGCGGCACCGCCTTGATCTGCGCGGCGAGCGCGGACGAAGAACGCGCGAGGGCCGCTCCCTGCGCTTCGCGCAGCAGGTTGATCGCGACCGGCGAGAGATTGGCGGCCTTGCGCAGGAAGGTCGACAGCGACTGGCCGCGCGACGGCCGATCGAGCTTCGCCGCCAGCCGGTCGGCCGCGAGGTCCGGCGCCAGATCGATCGTGAGCACGGCATGACCCGACGCCTCGATCGCATCGCGAAGCGCCGCCGAGAGCGCGTAGATCGCCCCGCCTTCGATGCCGTAGGCGGTGATCATCGCCTCGCCGCGGATCGCCCGGCCGCCGAAGGAGAATGTGGCAGGCTTGAGCGGGCTGCCGGCGAAGCGCTCGCGGAAGTTCTCGCTCCAGCCGATCCGGAAGCCGCAATTGGCCGGACGGAACCGGTTCAGCGCGATCCCGTGCCGCGCCAGCACCTCGGCCCATTCGCCGGTCGATCCGAGCTTCGGCCAGCTGGCGCCGCCCAAGGCCAGGATCGTCGCATCGGGGCGCGGCACCACGGCCTCGCGATCACCGATGCGGAAGACGAGATCGCCGGCCGCGTTCCAGCCGCGCCAGTCGTGTCGCAGGCGGAGCTCGACGCCCTGTCTCTCCAGTCTTGCGAGCCACCCGCGCAGCAGCGGCGAGGCCTTGAGCGCCTTCGGAAACACGCGGCCGCTGGAACCGACAAAGGTCGGCTGCCCCAGACTCTCGGCCCAGGCGATCAGCGCCGATGGCGGAAACCCGTCGAGGATCGCACGCATCCACCCGGCGGCGGCGCCGTAGCGGGCGAGGAACGGCTCGATCGGTTCGGAGTGCGTGAGGTTGAGGCCGCCGCGGCCGGCCATCAGCAGCTTGCGCCCGGGCGTCGCCATCTTCTCGTACACGGTGACGGATGCGCCCGATGCCGACAGGATCTCGGCAGCCATCAGCCCGGCCGGGCCGCCGCCGACGACGGCGACCCTCACGGGTCGATCGCGAAGGCGCAGGCGTCCGTGGGTGCTGCGGCCTGGTGGCCGACGAAGGGCACCGCCTTCACCACCGCCGAGACCACGCGGCATGGCGCGGCGGCGAGGCCGCAGCCGGAAAGCGAGACGGCGACGAGCAGGAGGGCTGCGAGGCGAAGCATCGCCGCTCTATAGCATCGATGCGGCGTGGCGTCCGGCCCGAAGCCCTGAGAACAGGCAGCCGCCGAGGAAAGTGCCCTCCAGCGCGTTGTATCCGTGATATCCGCCGCCGCCGAAGCCCGAGACCTCTCCGGCCGCATAGAGACCGGGAACCGGCTCGCCGGCCGAATCGAGGACCTGGGCATCGAGGTTCGTGTGGAGCCCGCCGAGCGTCTTCCGCGTCAACACGTGAAGGCGGACGGCGATCAGCGGCCCGTGCCGGGAATCGAGGATCTTGTGCGGCGCGGCGGTGCGGATCAGCTTGTCGCCGATATAGCGGCGGCTGCCGTTGATCGCGACGACCTGCGCGTCCTTGGCGTAAGGATTGTCGATCTCGAGGTCGCGCGCCTCGATCTGCCGGCGCATCCGCTCGAGGTCGATCAACGGCGCGCCGGCAAGCGCGTTCATGCCCTGGACCAGCGCCGCGAGATCGTTGCGGACGATGAAGTCCTCGCCCTTCTCCTTGAAGGCTTCGACCGGCAGCGGCGCACGGGTGCCGCGGCGGCTGCGGATCACGCCGAGCCAGCTTTTCGCCGTCATGTCCGGATTCTGCTCGGAGCCCGACAGCGCGAACTCCTTCGCGATGATCGACTGGGTCAGCACGAACCACGAATGCTCGTGGCCGGTCGAAAGGATCCGCTTCAGCGTGCGCAGCGTGTCGAAGCCCGGCAGGCACGGCGCTTCCAGGCGCTCGCCCTTGGCGTCGAACCATAGCGACGACGGCCCGGGCAGGATGCGGATACCGTGGCTGGGCCAGATCGGGGCCCAGTTCTTCACGCCTTCGGTGTAGTGCCACATGCGGTCGGCATTGACGATCGCCGCCCCCGCATCGCCGGCAACATCGAGCATGCGGCCGTCGACATGGGCGGGCACGCCGGAGACCATCGACTTCGGCGCTGGCCCCAGGCGATCTACCGGCCAGTGCCGTCGTACCCGGTCGGGATCGCCGCCGATGCCGCCCGAGGCCACGATCACGACCAGCGCCGCGATCTCGAAGTCGCCGACGACCGTGCGGCTGGAGGACTCGCCGCGCGCGACCGACGTCGGCTCGAGGACCTCGCCGGCGACACCGGTGACGGCAATGCCTGCCCGGATCAGCCGCGTCACCCGGTGGCGGAAGCGGAGCTGGATGCGGCCGGCAGCGACATGCGCGCGCACCCGAGCCTCGAAAGGAGCAACCACGCCCGGGCCGGTGCCCCAGGTGATATGGAAGCGCGGCACCGAATTGCCGTGGCCATGCGCCGCCGCCCCGCCACGCTCGGCCCAGCCCACGACCGGGAACCAGCGGAGCCCGAGCCCGTGCAGCCAGGGCCGCATCGGCCCGGCGGCGAAGTCGACATAGGCCTCGGCGACGCGACGCGGCCAGTAATCCTCGGGCCGGTCGAAGCCGGCCGAGCCGAGCCAGTCCGAGAGCGCCAGCTCGCGGCTGTCCTTGATGCGGAGACGACGCTGTTCGGGCGTGTCGACCATGAGGAGCCCGCCCAGGGACCAGAAGGCCTGGCCGCCGAGCGACTGCTCGCCTTCCTGATCGAGGATCGCGACACGCTTGCCGGCATCGGCGAGCTCGCAGGCGGCGACCAGTCCGGCAAGGCCGCTGCCGACGACGGCGGCATCGAAGGTCTCGGGCATGCGCTGAGGCTATCGTGATGGGCGCCCGTCGCCAACACGGGCTAAGATCGGTGCCAACGGGAGGCGACGATGCGGCGAGCCCTGTTGGTCCTGGCAGCTCTTCTGGCGAGCGGAGGTGCTGCACGCGCGGCCGACCTGATGCCGGTCTTCGACGCGCATCTGCACTACAGCCACGATGCCTGGGATCCGGTGCCGCCCGAGCGTGCGGTCGCGATCCTGCGCCAGGCCGGCCTCCGCCGCGCGATGATCTCGAGCTCCGACGACGAGGGCACGCAGAAGCTCTACGCGCTGGCGCCCGACATCGTGATCCCGGTGCTGCGCCCCTATCGCAAGCGCGGCGACGTCTCGACCTGGGTCCGCGACGAGACCGTGCTGACCTACCTCGCCGAGCGGCTCGCCAGGCATCGCTATGCCGCGATCGGCGAGTTCCACGTCTATGGGGCCGATGCCGACCTGCCGGTGGTCCGCCGCATGGTGCAGATGGCGAAGGAACGGAACCTGTTCCTGCATCTGCACGGCGACGCCGATGCGGTCGAGCGCGTGATCAAGCAGGACCCGGATGCGCGCATCCTCTGGGCCCATTCCGGCTTCGATCGGCCGGAGAACGTACGCGCGATGCTGGAGAGGCATCCGAAGCTCTGGGCCGATCTCGCCTTCCGCACCGACCATGCCAGCGGCGGCAAGGTCGACCCGGCATGGCGGACTCTGTTCATGGCGCATCCGACGCGCTTCATGCTCGGCACCGACACCTTCGTGCCGGAGCGCTGGCACTATGTCGTCGAGCATGCGTCCTCGGCCCGTGCCTGGCTCGAGGACCTGCCGCGCGAGGTCGCCGAGCGCATTGCCTACCGCAACGGCGAGGCCCTGTTCGCCGATGCGTTCCGCCGCGACTAGCCTCGTCCTGCTGCTGGCGTCGTCTCATGCGATCGCCTGCGAGCCGCCGTCGCTGGAGCCGGCGCGGCGGATCGACGGGGCGAAGCATGTCGTGCTGTTCCGCAGCGCGCCGACACCGTTGCCGCTGAACGCCAGCTTCGCCCTCGACATCGCGGTCTGCGCCAAGGACGGGTCGGCGGTGGCGACACCGAAGGTCGATGCGTGGATGCCGGCGCACCGCCACGGCATGAACTACCGGCCAAGCCTGACCGAAACGCGGAAAGGCCTGTTCCGCGCCGACGGTCTCCTCCTCCATATGCCCGGCCGCTGGGAGTTCGTATTCGAGGTCGCGGGCGAGCGGCTGACCGCCACCCACGACATCGACTGATGCGCTGGCTCGCAGCGCTGCTCGTGTTGCTTGCCGCCGCCGCACCACGCGCCGAGCTTCTCGATTTTTCGGCCGACGAGATCGCCCGGATCGTCCGTCACGGCCCCTGGCCGCCGACCGTCGCCGCCGACCCCAGCAACCGCGTCTCCGGAAAGCAGGATGCAATCGGGCTCGGGCGTGCGCTGTTCTTCGATGCCCGGCTCTCTCCCGACAAGGCTTTCGCCTGCGTCTCCTGCCACGACCCTGACAAGGCATGGAGCGACGGCCGGGCCACGAGCATGGGCCGCACGGCGTTGCCTCGGAACGCGCCGAGCCTGCTCGACGTCCGCCAACGGCGCTGGTTCGGCTGGGACGGCGGTCACGACAATCTGTGGTCCATGAGCCTCCGTCCGATCCTGGATGCGCGCGAGATCGGCGGCAGCACCGCCGGTATCGCCGATCTGGTCCGCACCGATCGCAATCTCTCCGCCTGTTATGCGCGCGCCTTCGGCCGCGAGCCGGGCGCCGTGGAGGCGGAAGCGCTGGCGATCGACGCGGCGAAGGCGCTGGCGGCGTTCCAGGAAACGCTGACAAGCCCGCGCACGCCGTTCGACGATTTCCGCGATGCGCTCGCCCGCGGCGACAAGGCCGAGGCGGCGAAGCTGCCGGTCGCCGCCCAGCGTGGCGTGCGTCTGTTCGTCGGTCGCGGCAACTGCGCCTTCTGCCACTTGGGACCCGCCTTCACCAACGGCGAGTTCCACAGCATCGGGATTCCGTTCTTCGTTGCCGGCGGCGCCGATGGCGGCCGTCATTCCGGGATCCGCACCCTGCGAGAGAGCCGTCTCACGCTGCTCGGATCCTGGAACGACGATCCCGTGCGCGCCGACGGGATCGCGACCCGCCACGTCGATCCGCAGCACCGGAACTTCGGCGAATTCCGCGTCCCCTCGCTCCGCATGGCGGCGCGGTCGGCGCCCTACATGCACAATGGCAGCCTCGCCACTCTCGCCGATGTCGTCCGCCACTACGCCCGCTTCGATCCCGAGCGCCTGCACGGAGACGGCGAGGCGATCCTGAAGCCGCTCGGGCTCGACGATGCGGAGATCGACGACCTGGTCGCCTTTCTGGAGTCCTTGAGCGCGGAGCCTCCACCGACCGATCGGCGCGCCTGCGGCTGAGGATCAGCCGTCGCGGCCTCCGCGCGGCGCGCTCGTCGACGGAACCGGCGCGAGTCTTCGCGGGATGGGCCCCGGCGCGGGCCGGGTTGCCTGGGACGGACCCGGCACGCCGACGCCGGCGCCGCGCATGTCCGATGGCGGATGCGTCGGCGGCCAGACGGGCGGCCCCGACGGCGCCGGTCCCGGAGGTGGCGAGCCGGGCGGTCCCATGGCAGGAGGTACCGAGTCTTCCGTCGTGGGCGGCACGACCGGCGGCGGGGGCGGCGTGATCGCGAGCTGTTCGTCCGGCGCCGGCGCGGAAGGAGCCAGCACTTCGGTGTGGTCCCGCCGGTCGGGCGAGTGATCGGGGAACGGCCGCTGCGACAGGGCCACGACGCTCACCCCGACCAACGCGATCAGGGTGACCCCGCCGCCGAAGGTGAGCCAGGCCCAGACCGGCCGCCGGGGGACGGTGTGCTTTTCCTGGTCCATGGCGACAAAACACCGAAGGCGGGCGATCAGCCTCGCCGGCTGAGGATCTCGGCGATGGTCGCGAGGAAGGCCTCGTTGGTGAAGGGCTTGCGGAGCGCCCCTTCGGCGCCGAGGTTGAGCGCCGCCTTCAGCACGTCGACGCCCGCGTTCACCGTGGCGCCGGAGACGGCTAGGATCAGCGGCGGCGCGCCATGCGCCCTGAGCCGCTTGATCACCTCGATACCGTCCATCTCCGGCATCAGGATGTCGGTGACCACGAGATCGAACGTGGCGCCGCCGTCGACGCTCTCGATGGCCAGCTTGCCGCTCTCGAACAGGGCGACCTCATGACCGGCGCCACTCAGCACCAGCCCCAGCACGGTGCAGGTCGGCCTGTCATCGTCGATGACCAGGATCTTCGCCATGCGCCTTCGCCTCGGTTTATGCGAGTGAGCGAGCTTCGCACGGCTCCGCCTCGGAAGCAAAAAGTGGGCACAAAAAAAGCCCGCTCCAACCGGGATCGGAGCGGGCGAGGAGTCGTCCCGCGTTTCGCACGATCCGCGCGAGCGGACCGACGCGACTGGAGGGGACACCCAAATAGATGGTGTC
This sequence comes from Rhodospirillaceae bacterium, assembly GCA_016792585.1. Lineage (GTDB taxonomy): Bacteria > Pseudomonadota > Alphaproteobacteria > SHVZ01 > SHVZ01 > SHVZ01. The sequence goes on along the minus strand of JAEULB010000100.1, from coordinate 9,089 downwards.
GGCGCCTGCCGCTCTCAACGCGGGGGGCGGCATCCCGCTACCGTTGCGCGTGACAATGCTGCGCGCTTTTCCGTGACCGGAACCCCGTCCGAAACCGGGCCGTTGGACCGGGCACGCCGTCTCGCGGAAGCGTCTCCGCGGGGCGCGGTATCGGCGGCCGATGGGAGGCCGCAGCGATGAGGAGATCTCGCAATGCGTAAAACGATTCTCGCGCTCGCCATCGGCGGCATCCTCGCCGTGCCGGTCGCCACCACGGCCAAGCCGGCCTCGGCCGACACCATCATCCGCACGGCGCCCGTCGCCGAGCGCGTCGTCGTCGTCCGCAAGAAGCCGAAGCGGGTCGTGCGCCACGTCTATTACGATCGCTACGGCAATCGCCATGTGGTCGTCCGCGAACGGCCGCGCCGGGTAATCGTGCGCGAGCGTCCGGTCTACGTCGTGCCGTAAAGCTGCGAAGCGTCTCTTGTGCGAAGGCGGCCTATCGGCCGCCTTCTTTTTACCGCCGCACGACGTAGCTGGGATCGAGCTGGTCGACCCGCGTGCAGCCGAGGAAGCCCAGCACGCGGTCGACCTCGTCGTGGAACATCGCCAGCACGTGCTCGACCCCTGCCTCGCCGGACGCGGCCAACGCGAAGGCGACCGGGCGGCCGATGAACGCGGCGCGCGCACCCAGGGCCAGCGCCTTGGCGATGTCGGCGCCGCGCCGGATGCCGCTGTCGAGGAAGACCGGGATCCGCCCGCCGGCCGCGGATACCACATCAGGCAACGCCTCGATCGCCGGCAAAGTGCCGTCGAGATTGCGGCCGCCGTGATTGGAGACGACGACGCCGTCGACGCCGAGCGCCAGCGCCTTCGCCGTCTCCTCGGCCGTGACGATCCCCTTCAGCAGCATCGGGCCACGCCAGGCGTCGCGGAGCGGCTTCAGGTCTTCCCAGCCGACACTGCGCTTGCGGTTGGCGCGGAAGAAGTCGAAGGCGTTGCGGGCCGACGGATCGGCGCCCAGCTCCTGCACCAGGTTGCCCATCAGCGCCGACCGGGGATCGCGGGCGATGTTCCAGAGCCAGCGTGGCCGGCTCGCGAACTCGAGCACGTTCTTCGGTGTCAGCTTCATCGGCAGCGCGAAGCCGTTGCGGATGTCGCGGATGCGCTTGGGATTGATCTGGGTGTCGGTGGTGACGACCAGGGCTTCGAAGCCCGCCGTCTGGGCGCGGCCGAGCAGGCGCTTGTTCAGCGCGAGATCGGTGAAGACATAGAGCTGGAACCAGCGCCGCCCGTCGGGCGCGGCTTCCGCCACCTCCTCGATCGACGAGCCGGCGCCGCTCGCCAGCACGAAAGGGATGCCGGCGCGGGCGGCGAGGCGGGCGTTGATGAGGTCGGCCTTCGGCCACAGCATGCCCAAGCCCCCCATCGGGCAGATCCCGAACGGCGCCGCGCTGCCGCGGCCGAAGAACGAGGTCGCCGTCGACCGGTCGGCGATCGCCGCCACGGTGCGCGGCCGGAAGGCGAGCTCGTCGAACGCGCTCCGGTTCCACTCCAGCGTGAGCTCGCTTTCGCCGCCGCCGTCGACATAGTCGAAGATCGGCTTCGGCAGCCGCGCCTTCGCCATCAGGCGGAGATCGGCGAAGGTCAGCGCCTGGCCAAGCCGGCCGGACGACGCCATGCGCAGGTCGCCCCACGGAACGAGGGTGCCCTGGGGCGAAAGCGACGTGTCGGTCATGAAGCGATCATAGGTCGAAGCCCGGGCCTGTCGCGGCACGAGGGGAAACGGCCGAAATTCCGCCGCCTGCTCCCAAGTACACCTTGCTTCGGGGTCTTAGGACGGGGTAAACCGCCGCTCCCGACGGAGAGGTGCCAGAGTGGTCGATCGGGACGGTCTCGAAAACCGTTGTACCAGCAATGGTACCGTGGGTTCGAATCCCACCCTCTCCGCCACCACCCCTAGGCGCTGAAATACAAGTCAATTCAGTGCCTTACGGGCTCCCGGTGGCTGTCGTTGACTTGAGAGCGGCCGTCGCTATTATCCGCCGGCCGCGCGGGCGGGGTCCGTCCGCGAGCGGAGAGTTATTGGCGTGGGGCATCGGCCCCGGCCCAGGCAGGACGAAGCTCATGTACGCAGTGATCAAGACCGGCGGCAAGCAGTACAAGGTCGCCAAGGACGAGACCCTCACCATCGAGAAGCTCGAGGGTGCTGCCGGCGCCAAGGTCGAGTTCGACCAGGTGCTCGCGGTCGGCGCGGGCGCCGACGTGAAGGTCGGCAAGCCGGTCGTCGCCGGTGCCAAGGTCGTCGCCGAGGTGGTCAAGCAGACCCGTGGCGAGAAGCTGATCGTCTTCAAGAAGCGCCGCCGCAAGAACTCGCGCCGCAAGAACGGTCACCGTCAGGACCTGACGGTGGTCAAGATCACCGACATCGTCGCCGCCTAAGGAGCTAGAGACACATGGCACACAAGAAAGCAGGCGGCAGCTCGCGCAACGGTCGCGACTCCGAAGGCCGCCGCCTCGGCGTGAAGAAGTTCGGTGGCGAGGCCGTCGTCGGCGGCAACATCCTGGTCCGCCAGCGCGGCACCACCTACCACCCGGGCACCAATGTCGGCATGGGCCGCGACCACACGCTGTTCGCGCTCGCCGACGGTCACGTGAAGTTCGAGGAGAAGGCCAAGGGCCGCACCTACATCTCCGTGGTGCCGCCGAGCGCCTGACCCGACCGGACCATTCCTTGAATTCGACGGGGGAATGGTTCGCCATTCCCCCGTTCGCATTTCAGGGCGTGTTTTCCGAGGGCGTGCTTTCCGATGAAGTTTCTCGACGAAGCCAAGGTGTACCTGAGGAGCGGCGACGGCGGCGCCGGCGCCTGCTCGTTCCGGCGCGAGAAGTTCATCGAGTACGGCGGCCCTGACGGCGGCGACGGCGGCCGCGGCGGCGACATCGTCTTCGAATGCGTCGACGGCCTCAACACGCTGATCGACTACCGCTACCAGCAGCATTTCAAGGCCCGGAAGGGCAATCACGGCGAGGGCCGGCAGAAGACCGGTGCCGATGGCGAGGACGTCGTCCTCAAGGTTCCGGCCGGAACCCAGGTGATCGACGACGAGTCGGGCGAGGTGCTGCTCGACATGATCAAGCCGGGCCAGCGCCAGCGCCTGCTCAAGGGCGGCGACGGCGGCTTCGGCAACCTCCACTACAAGTCCTCGACCAACCGCGCGCCGCGCCGCTTCGACCAGGGCTGGCCCGGCGAGGAGCGCTGGGTGTGGCTGCGCCTCAAGCTGATCGCCGATGCAGGTCTCGTCGGGCTGCCGAATGCCGGCAAGTCGACCTTCCTCGCCGCGGTCAGCCGCGCCCGGCCGAAGATCGCCGACTATCCGTTCACGACGCTGAAGCCCCAGCTCGGCGTCGTCCGCCTCGGCGGCGACAAGGACGCGCGCGAGTTCGTGGTCGCCGATCTTCCGGGCCTGATCGAAGGCGCGCATGAAGGTGCCGGCCTCGGCGATCGCTTCCTTGGCCACGTCGAGCGCTGCAACGTCGTGCTGCACCTCATCGACGGCACGCAGGAAGATCCGGTCGCGGCCTACAAGCTGATCCGGAAGGAGCTGAAGGCCTACGGCGCGGGCCTCGCCGAGAAACCGGAGATCGTCGGCTTGAACAAGATCGACGCGCTCGACGAGGACGCGATCAAGGAGAAGCTCGCGGCGCTCAAGCGTTCGGCCCGGCGCAAGGGCGCCAAGGTCAAGGTGCTCGCGCTGTCGGGTGCCGCCGGCATCGGCGTCGACGCGGTGCTGGAAGCCCTCTGGACCGAGATCGCGGCGAAGCGCGCCGCACCCGAGGAGGAGGACGCGGCGTGAGCAGGTCGCTCGCCACCTCGAAGCGCCTCGTCGTCAAGATCGGCTCGGCGCTTCTGGTGGAGCAGGAGTCCGGCACGCTGAAGCGCGCCTGGCTCGAAGCCCTGGCCGAGGACCTGGCCCGGCTCAAGGCCGAGGGCGTCGAGCTGGTGATCGTCTCCTCCGGCGCGATCGCGCTGGGCAGGCGGCATCTCAGGCTGCCTTCGGGCGCCCTGGCTCTCGAGCAGAAGCAGGCAGCCGCCGCGACCGGGCAGATCCGGCTGGCGCATGCCTGGCAGGAGGCGCTCGCCCGCCACCAGATCACCTGCGCGCAGGTATTGGTGACGCTGGAAGACACCGAGGAACGCCGCCGGCACCTCAACGCGCGCGCGACCATCGCGACGCTGCTCTCTCTCGGGGCCGTGCCGGTGATCAACGAGAACGACACGGTCGCCACCTCGGAGATCCGCTTCGGCGACAACGACCGCCTCGCCGCCCGCGTGGCGCAGATGATCTCGGCCGACACGCTGGTGCTGCTCTCCGACATCGACGGGCTCTACACCGCCGATCCGCGCAAGGACAAGGAGGCCGCGCACATCGCCGAGGTCGGCCGCGTCAACGGCGAGATCGAAGGCATGGCCGGCGAGGCGCCGCCGGGATACTCCTCGGGCGGCATGGTGACCAAGATCGCCGCGGCCAAGATCGCGCAGGGCGCCGGCTGCCGGATGGCGATCGCCAACGGCAAGATCATGCATCCGCTGGCGGCGCTGGCCGACGGCGCCAGGTGTACCTGGTTCAAGCCCGACACCCAGCCGAAGACGGCGCGCAAGCGCTGGATCGCCGGATCGGTGAAGCCGGTCGGCTGGGTCAAGGTCGATGCCGGGGCCGCCCGCGCGCTCGGCCGCGGCAAGAGCCTCTTGCCGGCCGGCATCGTCGAGATCGGCGGCCGCTTCGAGCGGGGCGATCCGATCGAGGTGCGCGATGCCGACGGCACGGTGCTGGCGCGCGGCCTCTCCGCCTACTCGGCCGCCGATGCGAAGCGGATCAAGGGGCACAAGAGCGGCGACATCGAGACCATCCTCGGATACCGTGGACGCGACGAGATGATCCATCGCGACGACATGGTGCTGGAGCAGGCGTGACCGCCAAACGCAGCGAGCGCGACGACGTCGCCGAGACCATGCAGCGCCTCGGCCGCGACGCACGTGCGGCGGTCGCGATCCTCGCCCTCGCCTCGTCGGAAGCCAAGAACCGTGCGCTGGTCGCCGCCGCCGCCGCGATCCGTGACGCATCGTCGAAGATCCTCGATGCCAACGCCAAGGACGTCGCCGAGGCGAAAGCCGGCGGCGCCACCCCGGCCTTCCTCGACCGGCTGGCGCTCGATGCGAAGCGCATCGAAAGCATCGCGAAGAGCGTCGAGGACGTGGCCGCGCTGCCCGATCCGATCGGCCGCGCCGACAAGGAATGGACCCAGCCGAACGGGCTCCGCTTCGCCCGCGTGCGCGTGCCGCTGGGCGTGATCGGCATCGTCTTCGAGTCGCGGCCGAACGTGACCGCGGATGCCGGCGCGCTCTGCCTCAAGTCGGGCAACGCCGCGATCCTACGTGCCGGCTCCGAGAGCTTCCACTCCTCGACCGCGATCGCCGCCTGCCTCGCCGAGGGGCTGCGCGCCGCGGGCTTGCCGGAAGCGGCGATCCAGCTCGTACCGACCAGGGATCGAGCCGCGGTCGGCCACATGCTGGCGGCTTCCGGCGTCATCGACGTGATCGTGCCCAGAGGCGGCAAGTCGCTGATCGCCCGCGTGCAGCAGGAAAGCCGCGTGCCGGTGATCGCGCATCTGGACGGGCTCTGCCACACCTATGTCGACGGCGCGGCCGATCTCGCGATGGCGCGGCAGGTGACGCTGAACGCCAAGATGCGCCGGACCGGCGTCTGCGGCGCGACCGAAACATTGCTCATCGATCGCCGTTGCGCGGCAACGCACCTGAAGCCGATCCTCGACGACCTGATCGCCGCAGGCTGCGAGGTAAGGGGATGCGCCGAGACCCGGGCGCTCGATCCGCGCGCCAAGCCGGCGAGCGAGGGCGACTGGTCGACCGAGTATCTGGACGCGATCATCTCGGTCCGCGTCGTCGGCGGCGTCGAGGAGGCGATCGAGCACATACGCCGCTACGGCTCCCAGCACACGGACGCGATCGTGACGGCCGACGAGGCTGCGGCCGAGCGTTTCCTGTCCCAGGTCGACTCGGCGATCGTACTGTGGAACGCCTCCACCCAGTTCGCCGACGGCGGCGAGTTCGGATTCGGCGCCGAGATCGGCATCTCGACCGGCAAGCTGCATGCCCGAGGCCCCGTCGGCACCGAGCACCTGACGAGCTGGAAATATGTCGTGCGCGGCTCAGGGCACACCAGGCCCTGATGCGCCGGCTCCGGATCGGGCTCCTCGGCGGCTCGTTCAACCCGGCGCATGCGGGGCATCTTCACATCAGCAAGCTGGCGCTCCAGCGCCTCGGCCTCGATTACGTCTGGTGGCTGGTCTCGCCGCAGAACCCGCTGAAGCCGGTCGAGGGCATGGCGCCGCTCTTCGAGCGGTTGCGTGCCGCCCACGAGGTCGCCCGTGCCCATCCCCGGGTCAGGGTCAGCGCGATCGAGGCCCGGCTCGGCACCCGCTACACGGTCGACACGCTGGCCGCACTCCGCCGGCATTTCCCGGCAACAAGCTTCGTCTGGCTGATGGGCGCCGACAACCTGGCTCAGGTCGTCCGCTGGCGACAGTGGTCACGGATCTTTCACCTGACTGCCATTGCGGTGTTCGCACGGGGTTCTTATGTTATGCGGGCGTTGGCCGGTAAGGCCGCCAGGCGGTTCCGCCGCTTCCGGGTAACCCCGGGCAGGGCGAGACGCATGGCCTCGAAAGCCCCACCGGCCTGGGCGTTCCTTCCGACGCCCCTTCACACTGCGTCCGCCACGGCGATACGCGCGAAGGGGAAGAAGAAGGGGCGGGCGTTCAACGACCGGGGGTCACGACGAACCTAGCAAAGGCAGTCAGATCGGCCTCGGTCATGCGACGGAGGACTCTGACATAGCACGACGCAAGAAGGCCCTGACCGCCACCGAGCAGATGCTCAAGGCGGTCGAGACGGTTCTCGACGACGACCAGGCGATGGAGCCGATCGTCATCGACCTCAACGGCAAAGCTGCCTACGCCGACTACATGGTCATCGCCTCCGGCCGGAACGCCCGGCACCTGGGCGCGATGACGCAGCACCTCGAAGAGCAGATGAAGGCCGCCGGCTCGCCCAAGGTGCGGGTCGAGGGCAAGTCGCTCGGCGACTGGGTGCTGATCGATGGCGGCGACGTCATCGTCCATTTGTTCCGCCCGGAGATCAGGAAGCAGTACGCCCTCGAGAAGATGTGGGGGATGGACGTGCCGCCGGCTGCGGGCTTAGCCGCGACAGCATGATCTAGACGTGCGATTTCACGTCGTCGCCGTCGGGCGCGCCCGCGCCGGGCCTGAACTCGTGCTGTGGCAGGAGTTCTCCGGCCGGCTGACGACGCAGATCCGCCTCGTCGAGGTGGAGTCGAAGAAGGCCGGTCCCGGCCTTAAGGACCGGGAAGCCGAGCTCCTCCTCAAATCCGTTCCCGACGGTTCCGTCCTGGTCGCGCTCGACGAGCGCGGCAAGTCCCTCACCTCCGAAGTCTTCGCCAAGACCCTCGCCCGATGGCGCGACGAGGGAACGGCCGATGTCGCTTTCGTCATCGGCGGGGCCGACGGCCTCGCCGATACTCTCCGCGAGCGCGCGCGCCTGCTGCTGTCCTTAAGCGCCATGACCTGGCCGCACATGCTGGTCCGCGGCCTCCTGGCCGAGCAGCTTTACCGGGCCGAACGGATCTGGGCCGGGCACCCTTACCACCGCGCCTAAGGGGCCGCGCCGAGCCGGCGCGGTAGCGCTTGACATTACCATATAAGGATGTCCTTATGCGCTCCGCGCAGGCCGCCCCGGCCTGCTTCCTGTTGTCTCCCGCCAGAAGGACCTGCCGATGACTGCCGCCAAGAAGGCCACTTTCAGCGACTACAAGGTGAAGGACATCTCGCTCGCCGAGTGGGGCCGGAAGGAGATCCGGATCGCCGAGACCGAGATGCCGGGCCTGATGGCGACCCGCGCCGAGTACGGCGCGAAGCAACCGCTCAAGGGCGCGCGCATCGCCGGATCGCTGCACATGACGATCCAGACCGCGGTGCTGATCGAGACGCTGACCGCGCTCGGCGCCGAGATCCGCTGGTCGTCGTGCAACATCTTCTCGACCCAGGACCAGGCTGCCGCGGCCATCGCCGCCGCCGGCATCCCGGTCTTCGCCTGGAAGGGCGAGACCGAGGAGGAATACTGGTGGTGCGTCGAGCAGACCATCCACGGGCCGAACGGCTGGAAGCCGAACATGATCCTGGATGACGGCGGCGACCTGACCCAGGTCATGCACGAGAAGTATCCGGAGCTCCTGAAGGACGTGCGCGGCGTCTCCGAAGAGACCACCACCGGCGTCCGCCGCCTCAAGGAGATGGCCGAGAAGGGCACGCTCCTGGTGCCGGCCTTCAACGTCAACGACTCCGTCACCAAGTCGAAGTTCGACAATCTCTACGGCTGCCGCGAGAGCCTGGTCGACGGCATCCGCCGTGCCACCGATGTGATGCTGTCGGGCAAGGTCGCGGTGGTCTGCGGCTACGGCGACGTCGGCAAGGGCTCGGCCGCGAGCCTTCGCGCCGGCGGCGCCCGCGTCGTCGTCACCGAGATCGATCCGATCTGCGCACTGCAGGCGGCGATGGAGGGCTACGAGGTCGTGACGATGGACGACATCGCCAAGACCGGCGACATCTTCGTCACCGCAACCGGCTCGGTCGACGTGATCACGCTCGACCACATGCGCCAGATGAAGGACCGCGCCATCGTCTGCAACATCGGGCACTTCGACTCCGAGATTCAGATCGGGGCGCTGCAGAACTACAAGTGGGAAGAGGTGAAGCCGCAGGTCGACGAGGTCGTCTTCCCCGACGGCAAGCGCCTGATCGTGCTGGCCAAGGGCCGGCTCGTGAACCTGGGCTGCGCCACCGGCCATCCGAGCTTCGTCATGAGCGCGTCTTTCACCAACCAGGTGCTGGCGCAGATCGAGCTGTGGGGCAACCCCGGCAAGTACAAGCGCGACGTCTACGTGCTGCCGAAGCACCTGGACGAGAAGGTCGCCTCGCTGCATCTTGCCAAGGTCGGCGCCAAGCTGACCAAG
>JAEULB010000093.1 GCA_016792585.1 Rhodospirillaceae bacterium | reverse complement strand
GAGCGGATGCGATCTTGCTCCAGAACCTATCCGCTTCTTGATTTCGGGCTTTCTCATGAGAATCGAGATTCGCGTGATTGCCGCGGGCAAGCCACTCAAGGTCATGAGCGATTTGCTTACTTTCTTTCAGTAGCCATCCCTCATCACCGAACATTGCTCCGGATGAACGGACCTTTGCCGCGCGGTGTGCGAGAACGGTATGGCGATGCCTTAGTAGAGCCTTGAAACGTGAGTCCTGCTCGACCGACTGAACATGTTGCTCGATCCTCGTGAGTTCCTTGGAAGGGGCACCCTTCTTGAGGTCGGCAATGACTGTTCGAAAGGATGCATTGGTGAGGCTCTGGTCAAAAAGTTTAACAAGAGTCGTTACTAAAGTTCCATGAAGTGCATTGCGGATATCCATGAATGACGATGGGATCCGCGCTTTATTTACGGCTTGGACAATGTCGCCAGATCGACAGCGATTCCACGCGGAATAAAGCGAAATGGCTAAGGCCATTTCGTGAAGAACCTCCTCGATGACAAGCTTATTCGCCAGCGGGCTACCTGAACGGGCTCAGCCGCCGGTGTCGCAGCTCGGCGGCAGCTCGCCGACCTTGGGCAGCAGGCTCTCGGCGGAGTCCGCGCAGGCCCTCGGGTTCTGCGCGCAGTAGCCGAAAGCGGCGGTGTGGCCGGCGGCCGCCGCGTTGGCGAGCCCGCTCGGCATGTAGAGGAGCACGGTCAGGGCTCCGAGGCGCTTGAACGCGGCGACCGCGATCTCGGACTGGCAGCGGGCGTTGTCGCTGATGGCGGGGAGCTGGCTGATCACCGGCTCCTGCTTCTTGACCGGGGCGCCGCGCTGCTTCTCCTTCGCCTTCTTGTCCTTCTCGGCGTCCTTCGCCTGGGCGAAGGCGGCCGTAGGCAGCGCGACCGCGGCAACCACAGGTGCAGCGAAGACGGCGACCAGCAGGACGAAGGTGCGAATCATCCCCGGCAATCTACTCGATTTCGGAGATTTCTTCGAGGGAGACGACATCGGCGTTGATCAGGAGCTTCCCGGCGTTCTCGAAGTTGACGGTGATCCGGTTGCCGATCGCGGACTGGACCTGGCCCAGGCCCCAGTCCGGGCGGTCGGGGTGGCGGACAAGGACGCCAGGGGCGAATTCCGCGGGCATCGAGGACGGCTCCCAATCGATTCGCCAGCTAATATAGGATCGTCCGACAGGGGAAACGAGCCGCGATGACCGCATTCGATCTCAAGCTCGCCGAGATGCTGGCCTCCCGCCTCTGTCACGATCTGGTGAACCCGATCGGGGCGGTCGCCAACGGCGTCGAGCTGTTGTCCGAGTTCTGCGACACGATGCAGAAGGACGCGCTCGATCTGGTGGCCTCGTCGGCCGACAGCGCGATGAAGCGGGTCGCCTTCTTCCGCGTCGCCTACGGCTTCGCCGGCCACGACGAAGGCCAGAGCATCCTCGAGGTCCGGGCCCTGGCCGATGGCTTCCTCGCCGGCGGCAAGGTCGCGCTCGCCTGGCCGCCCGGACCGGACGACGCGGCGCTTGGCCTGCCGCGAAGCGGCCTCAAGCTGCTGCTGGCCCTGGTCGCGTTCGGCGCCGAGACGCTGCCGCGGGGCGGCTCGCTCGCTGTGACGGTCGAGTCGCCGACCGGCGCCAGGGTGGTCGCGACCGGCACCGGGGCCCGGATCGAGGCCTCGTCCGAGGCGATCCTGGCCGCCTTCAAGGCTGGAAAGACGCCGGCGTTGGAAGCGCTGGAGGCCAAGAGCGTCGGCGCCGCCTATGCCGCGCGGCTGGCCCGGGAAATCGGTGCGGAGCTCAGCGTTGAAGCCGCCCAGGACCGCATCACGCTCGGATTCCGGCATCCCTGACGTAACCCGGCGTAATCGGCGTAACCGCTTTACGTAAAATTAAACTTCCGACGCCATCTTCCGCGCCGCCCGGGGGCACGCCCCCCATCCCCAGCCGCACATCCCTGACGGCGAACTCCACGGACGGCGACCATGGACGATCTGCTGCGCGAATTTTTGACCGAGACTTCCGAGAATCTTTCGGTCCTCGACCTCGAGCTGGTGAAGCTCGAGCAGAACCCCAACGACACGGCTTTGCTCAGCAGCATCTTCCGGCTGATGCACACGGTGAAGGGAACCTGCGGGTTCCTCGGATTGCCGCGCCTCGAGAAGGTCGCGCATGCCTCCGAGAACGTGCTCGGCAAGTTCCGCGACGGCGCGCTCGAAGTGACGCCGGCGGCAGTCAGCCTGATCCTCCGCTCGCTCGACACCATCAAGTCGATCCTCTCGGTCCTGGAGCAGACCCAGGCCGAGCCGGCCGGCGACGACGCCGAGCTGATCGACCTGCTCAATGCGTGGGCCGAGGGCAAGCTCGAGAGTGCCGCGGCACCTGTCGAAGCCGTCGCCGCTGCGCCCGCGCCCGTCGACGCCGCGCCGGAACCGGTTGCCGACATCGCCGCCGTCGAGGCGCCGAAGGCGGCTGTCGAAATCGAGAAGCCCAAGGCCCAGGCGGTCGTCGCGGTCGAGGACAACACGGTCAAGGAGTCGGCGGTCGCCGCCCAGTCGATCCGCGTTTCGGTCAACCTGCTCGAAAGCCTGATGACCACGGTCTCCGAGCTGGTGCTGACCCGCAACCAGCTCCTGCAGATCGCCCGCCGCCACAAGGACAGCGAATTCACGGTGCCGCTGCAGCGGCTCTCCCAGATCACCTCCGAGCTGCAGGAAGGCGTGATGAAGACGCGCATGCAGCCTATCGGCAATGCCTGGTCGAAGCTGCCGCGCCTGATCCGCGATCTCAGCCACGACCTCGGCAAGAAGATCGACCTGGTCATGCTGGGCGCCGACACGGAGCTCGACCGCCAGGTGCTGGAGCTGATCAAGGACCCGCTGACCCACATGGTCCGCAACTCGGCCGACCACGGCATCGAGATGCCGAAGGACCGGGCATCGGCCGGCAAGCCCGAGACCGGCAAGGTGACCCTGAACGCCTATCACGAGGGTGGCCACATACTGATCGAGGTCTCCGACGACGGCAAAGGCCTCGACATCCAGCGCATCCGCTCGAAGGCGGTCGCCAACGGCATCGCGACCGAAGCCGAGCTCGACCAGATGTCCGAGCAGCAGATCTACCAGTTCATCTTCAAGGCCGGCTTCTCGACCGCACAGAAGGTGACCGCGGTCTCCGGTCGCGGCGTCGGCATGGACGTGGTCCGCACCAACATCGAGAAGATCGGCGGCACCATCGAATTCTTCTCCAAGCCCGGCGGGGGCTCGACCTTCGTCATCAAGATTCCGCTCACGCTGGCCATCGTCTCGGCGCTGATCGTCGAGAGCTGCGGTGAGCGCTTCGCGATCCCGCAGATCAGCGTGATCGAGCTGGTCCGCGCGTCGGCCAACTCCGAGCATGCGATCGAGCGAATCCACGGCACGCCGGTCCTGCGCCTGCGCAACCGCCTGCTGCCGCTGGTCAGCCTCGAGAGGCTGCTCAAGCTCGACCGCGCCGAGACGGCCCAATCAAAAGGTAATGGGGCCGAGGAGACCTTCATCGTCGTCGCCCAGGTCGGGACCTATTCGTTCGGCATCCTGGTCGACCGCGTCTTCGACACCGAGGAAATCGTGGTGAAGCCGGTGGCGCCGATCCTCCGCAACGTCACGCTGTTCTCCGGCAACACCATCCTCGGCGACGGCGGGGTCATCATGATCCTCGATCCCAACGGCATCGCCGCCGCGTCGGGCGAGGCGGCAGGCACAGACACGGCGGCTGCCGAAGCGCAGAACCAGCTGGCGCTCGCCGCCGGAGAGAAGACCGCGCTCCTGGTGTTCCGCGCCGGCGGCGAGAGCCCGAAGGCGGTGCCGCTGTCGCTGGTGGCGCGCCTGGAGGAGATCGACCTCGAGAAGGTCGAGTACACCGCCGGCCGTCCGCTGGTTCAGTACCGCGGCAAGCTGATGCCGCTGGTGCCGATCGGCGGCGACCGCGAGCTCGCCAAGACCGGCCGCCAGCCGATCCTGGTCTTCGCCGACGACGACCGCTCGATGGGCCTGATCGTCGAGGAGATCGTCGACATCGTCGAAGACCGCATCAACGTCCAGCTCAAGGCCGAGCAACCGGGCCTGATGGGAAGCGCCATCATCGGCGGCAAGGCGACCGACGTGATCGATGCCGGCCACTACCTCTCCCAGGCCTTCGGCGACTGGTTCGGCTCCGGCCGCACCCAGGTCGCCGCCGAGAAGCCGAAGAAGGTGCTGGTCGTCGACGACAGCCCGTTCTTCCGCAACATGCTGACGCCGCTGCTGTCGGTCGCCGGATACGAGGTGACCTCGGCCGAGTCCGCCGATCAGGCGCTCCAGATGCAGGAGGCCGGCGTCGAGATCGACGTCATCGTCTCCGACATCGAGATGCCCGGCACCGACGGTTTCGCCTTCGCCGAGGCGGTGCGCAGTCATGGCCGCTGGCGCGAGAAGCCGATGGTGGCATTGACCTCGCGCACCTCGCCCGGCGATCTCGACCGCGGCCGTGTGGTCGGCTTCAGCGACTACGTCGCGAAGTTCGACCGCGACAGCCTGCTCAAGTCCCTGTCCCAGACCCTCGCCCGGGCCTCGTAAGAGAGAAGCATCAGTCATGAACGAAATCGCCCTCCGCAAGCCGCCCGCTCTCGCCAAGACCGAGACCCGTCAGTTCGTCACCATCACGATCGATGGCCAGTCCTTCGGCATCCCGGTACTGCTGGTCCACGATGTGCTCGGCCCCCAGCGCATCACACGGATCCCGCTGGCGCCGGCAGAGGTCGCGGGTTCCCTCAACCTCCGCGGCCGCATCGTCACCGCGATCGACATCCGCCGCCGCCTCGGCATGCGCCCGCGCCCGGCCGACGCCGCACCGATGAGCGTCGTCGTCGAGGAAGGGGGCGAGCTCTACAGCCTGCTCGTCGATGCCGTCGGCGAGGTGCTGACGCTGCCCGAGAGCGACTACGAGCGCCATCCGCCGACCATGGATCTGCAGTGGCGCGAGAACTCGACCGGCATCTATCGGCTCAACGGCCAGCTGCTGGTCGTGCTCGACGTGTCCCGCCTGCTCGCCATCGGCAGCCGGGCAGAAGCCGCCTAAGGATCCGTTCCGATGAAGACCTGCCTGATCGTCGATGACTCGACCGTGGTCCGCATGGTCGCGCGCCGCATCCTCGGCGAGCTCAAATTCGTTACCCGCGAGGCCGTCAACGGCGCCGAGGCGCTCGAATCCTGCGCGCGCTCCATGCCGGACGCGATCCTGCTCGACTGGAACATGCCGGTGATGACCGGCATCGAGTTCATCGAGATGCTGCGCTGCATGAGCGGCGGCAACGTGCCCCGCGTGCTGTTCTGCACCACCGAGAACGAGGTCGGTCGCATCCGCCAGGCGCTCGATGCCGGCGCCGACGAATACATCATGAAGCCCTTCGACTCCGAGATCCTGCATACCAAGCTCGACCAGCTCGGCCTGATCGACGCATGACCGCGCTGATGAAAGAGGCGGTGGCCGAACCCATCCGGGTCATGCTGGCCGACGACTCCGCGGTGGTCCGCGGGCTGCTGACCCGGATGCTGGAGGCCGACCCCGAGATCGTCGTCGTCGCCTCGGTCGGCGACGGCCAGATGGCGGTGCGTGCGGTCGAGCGCCTCGGTAACGTCGAGGTCGTCGTCCTCGATCTGGAGATGCCGCGCATGGACGGGCTCACGGCGCTACCGGAGCTGATGCGCGCCGACCCCAACCTGCAGGTGATCATCGCCTCGTCGCTGACCCTTCGGAACGCCGACATCAGCCTGAAGGCGCTGGCCGCCGGCGCCAAGGACACGATCCCGAAGCCGTCGAGCGGCTCGGCGATCAACCACGCCGGCGATTTCAAGCGCGAGCTGGTCGCGAAGATCAAGGCGCTCGGCGAGGCCCGCCGCCGGCTGGGTATCGCGCCGAAGCCGATGGAAGTGCGCTCGGTCGCGGCCCCGCCGCCGCCACGTCCCCCAAAGAGCTCCGCCCCTATCAAGCTGCGACCGATGATCGCCGGCCCGATCGACGTGATCGCGATCGGCAGCTCGACCGGCGGGCCACAGGCTCTGTTCAAGGCGCTGGCGTCGCTGCCAGTCGAGATGCAGCAGCCGATCCTGATCACCCAGCACATGCCGCCGACCTTCACCACGATCCTCGCCGAGCACCTGACCCGCTCCAGCGGCCGGCCGGCGCGGGAAGGGCAGGACGGCGAGCCGATCGAGAAGGGTCGCATCTACGTGGCGCCTGGCGATCATCACATGGTCGTCGAGGCCCGGCCCGAAGGGAACTTCATCCGCCTCAACAAGGACGCGCCCGAGAGCTTCTGCCGCCCGTCCGTCGATCCGATGGTCCGTTCGATCGTGAAGGCATATGGCCGCCGCGTGCTCGGCGTGATCCTGACCGGCATGGGCCAGGACGGGCTCAAGAGCGGCCATACGCTGGTCAAGGCCGGCGCCAACCTGATCGCCCAGGACGAGGCGACCAGCGTCGTCTGGGGCATGCCCGGCGCCGTCGCCAATGCCGGTCTCTGCGCCGCGGTGCTGCCGATCGCCGAGATCGGACCGCAGATCCGTCGCCTCGCGCTCAAGGGAGCGTCGCGATGATCAACCCTGACGATTTCGACTTCATCGCCAAGCTGGTCTACGACCGCTCCGGCCTCGTGCTGACGCCGGACAAGTCCTACCTGCTGGAGAGCCGTCTGGTGCCGGTCGCCCGCAAGCACGGGCTCAAGGGCCTGACCGAGCTGGCAGGCGCGCTTCGTGCCCGTTCGGTCCAGCTCATCGCCGACACGGTCGAGGCGATGACCACCAACGAGTCCCTGTTCTTCCGCGATACCAAGCCGTTCGAGCAGTTCCGGAAGCTCGTTCTGCCGCGTTTGCTCGAGACCCGGACGTCGAAGCGGAGCCTCCGCATCTGGAGCGCCGCCTGCTCCTCGGGACAGGAGGCCTACTCGCTCGCGATGCTGCTCATGGAAGAAGGCCCGAAGCTCGCCGGCTGGAACATCGAGATCGTCGGCACCGACCTCTCGACCCAGATGGTCGAGCGCGCGCGCGCCGGCGTCTACAGCCAGTTCGAGGTCCAGCGCGGGCTGCCGGTGCAGATGCTGGTCAAGTACTTCAGGCAGGACGGCGACAAGTGGCAGATCGACCCGCGCCTGCGCGCGATGGTCAAGTACCGCGAGTTCAACCTGCTCAGCGACCTCTCGCCGCTCGGCACCTTCGACGTGATCTTCTGCCGGAACGTGCTGATCTATTTCGACCAGGCGACCAAGGCCCGCGTGCTCGAGCAGACAGCGCGCCGCCTGCCGCCCGACGGTGTGCTCTTCCTCGGCGGCGCCGAGACCGTGCTCGGCGTCACCGACCGTTTCGAGCCGTTGCCGGGCGAGCGCGGGATCTACCGCGTGGCGCCCCCCACCCCGCCGTTGCCGAGCCCGGCGCTGATGCCGCTCGCGATGCCGATGCCGGCCATGGCCGCGATGGGCGGACGTCGATAGCTCAGGGCGAGGCTCGCCTGGGCCGGCGGACGGCCCGCACCCTGCCGCTCTTCCCGCCGCCGCAGAAGAATCTGTCGCCGCCATCGGACTCGAGTCCCGATACATGGGTCCCAGGCGGCATCTCGATCTTCTCGAGAACCTCCCCCGTCTTGGGATCGAGGCGCCGGAGATCGCTGTCCTCGCCTTCCCAGGTCCCGTGCCAGAGCTCGCCGTCGACCCAGGTGACTCCAGTGACGAAGCGGGCGGAGTCGATGACGCGAAGGATGGTGCCGCTTTCGGGATCGACCTGGCGGATCTTCTTGCCGCGATAGTCGCCGACCCAGAGCGAGCCTTCGGCCCAGGCAAGGCCGGAGTTGCTGGCGCCTTCGGGCGCGGGGATCGTCGCGAGCACGCGGCCGGACGCCGGATCGATCTTCTGGATGCGGTCTTCGGCGATCTGGAACAGGTGCTGTCCGTCGAAGGCGGTGCCGGCGTGCGCGGCGACGTCGAACGACGTGAGCCGCTCGCCGCTCGCCGGGTCCATCGCGTTCAGCTTGTCGCCGGACGCGAACCAGACATTGCTGCCGTCGAAGGTGACGCCAGCCACCTGCTCGACACCGGGAAAGGGGCCGTACTCGCGGAGGATTTCTGCGTTCGATGTTTTCATGCCCCGACCTTAGTCGCCCGGCAGCGGGCCGGGGAGTAACAAGGTTGTCGTGAACCCCACCACGGGCGGGGCCATCCAGCGGCGCGCGCGGCCGAGGCCACGGGCCTCGGCCTTGCCTGCCGCCGCCAGCGCATCGAGCGCCCGTTGCACGGTGCGGGCGCTGGTTCCCAATGCCAGCGCGAGCGCGGAGCTGGACCAGGACTCGCCGTCGGCGAGCAGCGCGATCACGTCCGAATGCTGGTCCTCGACCGGCGGCGCCAGCACGACGACCTCGCCCGCGCCGTTCCGGGCGAGACCGAACCCGCGCATGGTCGCATGCACGTCCGCCAGCGTTCGAAGCTCGGCTCGCAGGCGGCCGATCTCGACGCGAAGGCGCGCCCGGTGGGAGTCATCGGCGTGCCTGGCCCGGAAGGCCCGCTTGACCAGCTCGTCCCTCGACAGATCTCCGGGCCACGCTTCGCCCAGAGCGCGGACCAGCGCGAACAGCACGGGACGCGTTGCGAGCGAAACGATGGTGATTCCGCTGCGGACCACGTGCCGGCACGCGTCGATGACGAGCCCGCCGGACTCGAGCACCGCCTCGACCTCGTCCAGCCTGAGAACGCGCTCTCCGCCGTGCGTGACCAATCGGGCCGCCGGCGCGTCCAGGACGGCAGCCGCGCCCTTCACCTCGCTCGACAGAGTCGGGTTCCCCGCCTGGCGGGCGGCGTGTTCGGCGCGCTCGATGGCGGCGCGCGCGGTCTTCGTGCGCAGGCGCCGGATCGCAATCGACGCGACGGCAAGCTCGTAGACGGCGCGAGACGCCGGCGGAAACGGCGCGGGATCGAGCGCGGCGAGCGCCCGCTCTGCCTCGTCGAGGCGACCGACCAGGATCAGGCGCCGGGCCTCGATATGCCGCGCATGCGCGGCATTCACCCAGTCGCCGTGCTTTTCCAGCGTCGCCCGCGCCGCGTCGAGCGTCGCGGCCGGCCAGGCCAAGTCGCGCGATACCATCGCGATCTCGGCCTCGGCGACGACGCAGCGGGCGCGCGCCACCGCCTCCTTCAGGCCGAAGCCGCGCGCCGCGCTCTGCAGCAAGGCCCTTGCGCGCGCAAAGTCGCCGAGATGCGCCATCGCGATGCCGCGAAGCGCCAGCGCCGGCGGGTCCTCGCGCAGCGCGACCCGCTTCAGGGCGCCGAGCAGGTCGCCTGCGGCCAGCGCCCGGGCCGCTGCGGTGATCAGCGAGTCCATCGGAATCCCGTCACACTTGTCACTCCCACCGGCTCATCGCCCGCCCCTAGGTATGGGGCGTGACGATCACCGAGCCCAAGGAAGGAAACAAGCAGATGACGACCGAGATCGCCGACATGACCCATCGCACCGTCTCCCGCGACGAGTGGCTCGCCGAACGCCGGAAGCTGCTGAAGCGCGAGAAGGAGATGACGCGCCTTGGCGACGAGATCGCCCGGGAGCGCCGCGCGCTGCCCTGGGTGCGCGTCGACAAGTCCTATGTCTTCGACGCGCCAGGGGGCAGGCGCACGCTCGCCGAGCTGTTCGGCGGCCGCCGCCAGCTCCTGGTCCAGCACTTCATGCTGGCGCCGGAGTGGGAGGCCGGATGCCCGAGCTGCTCGTTCATGGCCGACCACACCGACGGGATGACCGTTCACTTGGCGCAGCGCGACACCGCCTTCGTCGCCGTCTCCAGGGCGCCGCTGGCGGAGATCGAGGCCTTTCGCCGGCGCATGGGCTGGCGGTTCGACTGGGTGTCCTCGCATGGCACCGACTTCAATCGCGACTTCCGCGTCACCTTCACGCCGGAAGAGGTGGCCAAGGGCAACCTCGACTACAACTACGGCGGCTGGCCGCTCTCGTTCGAGGAATGGCCCGGCGTCAGCGCCTTCACCATGAACGAGGCGGGTCAGGTCTTCCACACCTACTCGACCTACGGGCGCGGCGTGGAGGTGATGATGGGCACCTACCGCATGCTCGACCTCACGGCCAAGGGACGCGACGAGGAGGAAGGCGACGGCATGGGCTGGGTGCGCCACCACGACCGCTACGAGACGGCGCCTGCCAAGGCCGGCGGGTGCTGCCGCGACCGCTCGTGAACGCCGCGTCACCTTGCTTCACGGAGAACGGCCGCGTGAGCAGATTCCTGTCCTTGGCAGCCGCCCCGGCCTTCGCCGCGATGGCGGTGCTGACGGGGATCGTGGAGATCGGCTCGCCGGCCGTGATCTGCTCGATGTCCGCCTCGCCGCTGACGGGAATGGTCCCGATGTACGCGCTGATGAGCGCGTTCCATGCAGGGCCGTGGCTCGGGCGGATCTCCGGGTAGGCTGAAAAAGGAAGAAGCCCTCCGCGGCGGTGCCGGGAGGGCTTCTTGTCTCGAGGCGCCGGGGAGCTGAGGTCAGCTCGCCTTGGCCTTGATCTCCGAGGGATCGCGGAGCACGTAGCCCCGGCCCCAGACTGTCTCGATGAAGTTGTCGCCGCCGGCGACCTTCGAGATCTTCTTCCGCAGCTTGCAGATGAAGACGTCGATGATCTTCGGCTCCGGCTCGTCCATGCCGCCGTAGAGATGGTTCAGGAACATCTCCTTGGTCAGCGTCGTGCCCTTGCGGAGCGAGAGCAGCTCGAGAATGCCGTATTCCTTGCTGGTGAGATGCACGGGCTTGCCGTCGATCTCGACCGTGTGGGCGCCGAGATTGACCGTGAGGCGGCCGGTCTTCAGCACCGAGGCGGCATGGCCCTTCGAGCGGCGGACGATCGCCTGGATGCGGGCGATCAGCTCGCGCCGGTCGAACGGCTTGGTCAGGTAGTCGTCGGCGCCGAACCCGAGACCCTTGATCTTGTTGTCCATCTCCGAGAGGCCGGACAGGATCAGGATCGGCGTCGTCACCTTCTGGGCGCGCAGCCGCTTCAGGACCTCGTAGCCGTCGATGTCCGGCAGCATGAGGTCGAGGAGGATGATGTCGTAGTCGTAGAGCTTGCCGACCTCGATGCCGTCCTCGCCGAACTCGCTGGTGTCGACGACGAAGCCGCCGCCGCGAAGCATGAGCTCGATGGACCGCGCCGTGGCGGAGTCGTCTTCAACAAGAAGGACACGCATCGCTGACCCCCGATTAACCGTTAACTCATGGTATTAAGAACTTCCTAAAACTTGGTTAACGGCCTCGCGAGGGAAATTCCCCTCCCGCATCCGTGATAACATGCCCACCGCCGAACCCTGGTAGGACCGGGACGATGCACGTCAACCCCTTGAGACAGGCCGTCGATCAGCTCGAGAAGCTGTCCGAGTACCGGCTGTTCGGACGGGTCGCGTCGATTCTGGGCATGCTGGTCGAGGTCGGCGGGGTGGAGCGCCAGCTGTCGATCGGCGACCGCTGCCACCTTCTGGCCCGGGGCGGCCGACGCGTCCCCTGCGAGGTGGTCGGCTTCCGGAAAGACCGGGCCCTGGTCATGCCCTTCGTCGGCCTGGAAGGGGTCGGCGTCGGCAACCGGGCGGAAGTCGCCGAATCCGAGCCGGTCGCGTTTCCCGACAAGTCCTGGCTCGGCCGCGTGGTCAACGCGATGGGCGAGCCGGTCGACGGGCTCGGGCCGATCGGCAACGGCCGCGTGCCCTATCCGCTCCGCGCCAACCCGCCTCCCGCCCATGCCCGCCGGCGCCTGGGTGCCAAGATCGATCTCGGCGTCCGCGCGCTGAACACCTTCCTCACCACGGTCGAAGGCCAGCGCATGGGCATCTTCGCCGGGTCGGGCGTCGGCAAGTCGGTTACGATGTCGATGATCGCCCGCTTCACCTCGGCCGACGTCAACGTGATCGGCCTGGTCGGCGAGCGCGGCCGCGAGGTGCAGGAGTTCATCCAGGACATCCTGGGGCCCGAAGGTCTCGCGCGCTCGGTGGTGGTGGTCGCGACGTCGGATGAGTCGCCGCTGATGCGCCGCCAGGCCGCCTACCTGACGCTGACCATCAGCGAATATTTCCGCGACCAGGACATGGAAGTGCTCTGCTTGATCGATTCGATCACGCGCTTCGCCATGGCCCAGCGCGAGATCGGACTCTCGGCCGGCGAGCCGCCGGCCTCCAAGGGCTATACGCCGACCGTCTTCGCCGAGCTGCCGCGGCTGCTGGAGCGCGCTGGTCCCGGCACCGGCAAGGGCGCGATCACCGGCCTCTTCGCCGTGCTGGTCGAGGGCGACGATCACAACGAGCCGATCGCGGATGCGGTGCGCGGCATCATCGACGGCCATATCGTGCTGGAACGCGCGATCGCCGAGCGTGGCCGCTATCCGGCGATCAACCTGCTGCGATCGGTCTCGCGTGCCATGCCCGGCTGCAACTCGCCGGAAGAAAACCAGCTGGTGATGCGCGCCCGCGCGCTGCTCTCCACATACGAGGACATGGCCGAGCTGATCCGGCTCGGCGCCTATCGCCGCGGCTCCGACCCGCAGGTCGACCAGGCGATCGCCTACAACCCGGCGCTCGAGAACTTCCTGAAGCAGGGCAAGGACGAGCGGTGCGATCTCGCGACCGGCTATGCCGAGCTAGCCCAGATCCTGAACAACCCGCCGCCCGCATCGTGACGTGAAGGACCTCGGCGGCCTCATCCGTCTGGTGCAGTGGCGCGTCGACGAGAAGCGGCGCGAGCTGGGTCAGGCGCAGCGCGACCTGGACGAGTGCAATCAGGCGCTGGTCGATCTTGGCGAGGAGCTCAAGCGCGAGCAGGAGGCGGCCCGCAGCTCCTACGAGGCGGGGCAGGGCTACGCCAACTACGCGAAGCTCTATCTCCACCGGCGCGAGGTGACCTTGGCCTCGATCCGTGCCGCCGAGGTCGAGGTCGAGCGGGTGCGCGAAGAGCTCTCCGGCCTGTTCCTCGAACTCAAGCAGGCCGAGATCACGCAAGCCAACCGCGAGAAGGCCGAGGCCCAGCGCCTCGGCAAGCTGGAGCAGGCCGAGCTCGACGAGATGGGCATCTCCCGATTCCAGCGCGCGAAGAAGGCCGAGACCGGAGAAGGGCGCGGGTAGGGGAACCGCCACCGATCTGTCCAGGATCGTTCGGGGCTGCTAGCCTTTCCGCATCGGGACGCGGGGAGCCGGCCAAAAGAATCCGACGACCTCGTCTCCCGCTTGAACCAATAGGGAGACTTCATTCGATGACAGCGATTCCCCGGATCTTCGGCGCGGCGTTTGCCGTCGCCGCAGCGATCGGGCTCGCGGCCACGCCGGCCGCGGCCCAGAAGGTGCTGCGGGTGGTTCCGCACGCCGACCTCAAGGTCCTCGACCCGACGACGACCACCGCCACCATCACGCTGATGCACGGCGTCTACATCTACGACTTCCTGTTCAATTGGGACGAGAAGCTGGATGCCAAGCCGCAGATGGTGGGCGACCATTCAGTTTCGCCCGACAGCCTGACCTACACCTTCAAGCTCCGCCCCGGCCTCAAATTCCACGACGGCTCGGCGGTGACGTCGAAGGACGTCGTCGCCTCGCTGAACCGCTGGATGAAGAAGGACTCGGTCGGCGGCTCGCTTGGCGATCGCATGGCCTCGCTCGAGGCGACCGGCCCCGACACCTTCGTCATCAAGATGAAGGAGAAGTACGGCCCGGTGCTGTTCTCGCTCGCCTCGGCGGGCGGACAGCTGCCGGTCATCATGCCCGAGAAGATCGCCTCGGTTGATCTCGGTACCGTGATCAGCGAGACGATCGGCTCCGGTCCGTTCAAGTTCAACAAGGCCGAGTGGGTTCCGGGCTCCAAGGTCGTCTACGACAAGAACACCGACTACGTGCCGCGCACCGAGCCGGCCAGCAGCCTCGCCGGCGGCAAGGTCGTGAAGCTCGATCGCGTCGAGTACAAGGTCATCCCGGACTCGGCGACCTCGATCGCGGCGCTCAACGCCGGTGAGGTCGACGTCGTCGACCAGCCGCCGCTCGACATGGTGAAGCTGGTCCGCAACAACCCGGACGTCCGGGTCGAGGCGCTGTTCCCGGTGCCGGCGGTCGGTGTCATCCGTCCGAACCACCTGCATCCGCCGTTCAACAACGTGAAGGCGCGCCAGGCCCTGCAGATGATGGTCGACCAGCTCGACTATCTCCGCGCCGGATTCGGCGACGACGAGAAACTGTGGAGCACCTGCTACTCGTACTTCGTCTGCGGTGCGCCCTACGGCACGAATGCCGGCGCCGAGCCGTACATGAAGGCCGACATGGCCAAGGCCAAGCAGCTCCTCGCCGAGTCGGGCTACAAGGGCGAGAAGATCACGATCATCGGCGCCTCCGACCTGCCGTCGCTGCATGCGATGACGCTGGTCACGGCGGAGAAGCTGAAGGCGATCGGCGGCAATGTCGAGGTCATCCTTGCCGACTGGGGCTCGATCGTGACGCGTCGCGCGAAGAAGGAGCCGCCGGATCAGGGCGGGTGGAACATCTTCCACACCACCTGGGGCGGCCTCTCGATGCATCACCCGCTGACCAACGTCGCGGTCAATGCCGACTGCGCGCAGAAGAACTGGTTCGGCTGGCCCTGCGACCAGGAAGCGATGAAGCTCCGCGACCAGTTCCTCGCGGCGGCGTCGCCGGAGGAGCAGAAGAAGATCGCCGAGGCCTATCACAAGCGCCTCTACGAGATTCAGCCGCTCGCGGTCACCGGCCAGTACAGCCAGCCGACGTTCTATCGCAAGAACGTCACCGGCCTGCTCAAGGCGGCGATCCTCACCTTCTGGAACGTCGACAAGAGCTGACCTGAGGCTCCTGAAACGAAGAGGGCGGCGGGACCTGGGTCCCGCCGCCCTCTCTTTTTGCGCTTCTGGTTAAGGAGGCGCGGTCTGGATCACGACTTGTCCATGTTCCAGAAGACCTGGATCGGAGCCAGCAGCAGGCCCGTCACGTTCTTCCGGTGCGGGACCGGCTGGGTGTACTGGGCCAGCGGCACGAAGGGGATGACTTCCCAAAGCCGCTTCTGCAGCTCGTCGGCCAGCACCTTCTGCTTCTCGACGTTCGGCTCCTTGGCGAACTTGGAGCGGATCTCCTCGGCCTGCGCGTCGCAGGGCCAGCCGAACCACGCCTTGTCGCAGTTGG